>JAKAED010000017.1 GCA_021820105.1 Actinomycetes bacterium
CGATCTTGACGATTGGCTGTTGATATCAGCGACACGCGTGCGCAGGGACTCCGGAGCCCGCTCCTCCCGCGCCGCAGCCCGCAGAAGTTCGACTACATGCCGCTCGGCGTCGGTCGAATCATTGTCAGCAGCCATCTTGATCGGTGGGAACGTGGAAGGTTGGACGGGAGGATGTCGACATAAAGCTTAAGGACGCCCGCAAGCGCGCGAACCTTCCCGCGCTCACGGCCGCGCGCTCACCCGCGCTTCCCGCGCTCACCCGCGCTCCTGCGCGCTCCCGCGCTCACGGGCCCGTGGCAGCAACCGTCACTTTTGACCCCCATAGGGTGAAAAGTGACGGCAGCTGTCAACGATGGGAGCGGCGGGGCTAACGCGTGAGGAGCGAGCGCACGGCGAGCTCACGTCAGCCTCGCGTGCGCCACAAACCGGATTCCACCCGGAACGCTGGTCGCGCCGACCGACTCCACATGGACACGCGGGTCGTCATAGAGCGTGATGCCGCCAAAGACGCCCAGCACACCCGTCGGAGTCAGGACGAGCTTGCCGTTTCTGGCTGCGACAGTCACCTCAACCGCAGCGCCGACACCCAGCACACTGGCCGTGCCCCGCAGGACCAGTTGACCGCGCGGTCCACTGACCGGTCGCAGCGACTGCAGCATCGGCACGGCCGCGCGCAGGTCTCCGAGCGCGAGTCGGCCGGCGCCCGTCAGCTGCTGACCGTGCTTGGTTAGTCGAACGTCATGTAGGACGAGCAGACCGGTGCGAACAGTCGCGGCGGAGACCTCAACTTCGTCAACGCCTCCCGTCTGGCGCAGGAGTTGCTCGATCCGGGCGGGCGCGACCCGCACATCGCCCAGACGGGCCGTGATGTTGTCCGCGCGGCTCCAGAGCAGCTTGAACCAGGGAAACGCTGACAGATGCGCCTGGAGCACGCTGCCATCCCGGGCCAGACGCTGACGCAGCACGACGGTCGCAACACGGGGCGCGATCAGCTGCCCACCGATGCCGACCAGCAGTACTGCGGCTCCGACCGAGGCTGCCGCGCGGCGCGCTCGGTCGGATATGTACGGCCTGACGATCTGCTCGTCCAGCTCGCCCGCTCAGGAACCGTTGCCGGTGCCGTTGCCCGACGCAGGAGCCGAAGCCGGAGGCGTGTACTGGAACTCCTCCTCAGAGCCGAACAGGGCGTCCAGCGCCTTATTGCGGACATCCTCGGACAGCACCAGCGCCGCGCCACCGCCGACCAGCAGCAGAAACAGCAGCTTCCTGCCTCGACGCCGCTTCTTCTTCGGCTTGACCTCGACCTCAGACTGCTTCCTGCGCTTTCCCATGGAATCTCCCGTGGCTAGTCGTCACTGCGTTCGCCCGAGGATAGAACCCCACCGACATCGGCCGAACTCTCAGACTTCGTATCGGATTCCCGCGGTCGCCAGTTCGACATCCATCCCATAGGTGGCTTCGGCGGCGCTCCGCAGCTCTGTTGGGTTCCATTGATCGGAGTAGTGCGTGAGCAGCAGGCGACGAGCGCCGGCACGGTGGGCCAACTCTCCCGCCTCAGAAGCCGTGAGGTGCCCCCGGAAAGCCGAGCCGCTGTGCGGTCCTGGCCCCTCTGTTGCCTCCAGCAGCAGCAGGTCCGTATCACGCGCAAGGGCAACAAGCTGATCGTTGGGGCCGCAATCTGCACCAAAGGTGAAGCGCGTGCCGGAGCCCGTGACGAGGTCGACCGCCCAGGCCGGGATGTAGTGAGGCACCTCAGCAAAGCGGATCGTGAAGGGTCCGAGCCGAAGCTCCGCAGCAGGGTCGTATTCCCTGAGTTCGAACCCCTGGGCGATCTGGTCCTGCATGCCCAACGCGCCCGCAAAGGTGGCAAACACCGACCGCGCGCCCGGGGGCGCCCACAACGGCGGGCGCCGCGGCTCCTCGCCCAAGAAGGGATTCGCCAGCGTGAAGCTCAGCGGCAGCAGATCCAGGGTGTGATCGGCGTGCAGGTGGCTGACCAGCACCGCGTCAAGCGCCTCCAGGTCAAGCTGCGCCCGGAGCTGTGCGCAAACGCCGCTGCCGCAATCAAGCAGCAGCGTGAAGCCGTCATGGCTGATCAGATAGCCGCTCTGAGCACCGCCCGCGTCCGGAGCCGCGGGAGATTTGCCTAATACCAGTAGGTCCACGCCGGCTGACACTAGTTGATCGCCGCTTGGTGCGGCACCCGGGTCCGCACGGTACGCGCAGGCGGACCAATCGGTGACCGCACTCAGGCGTGGAGCGCGAGCTGCTCGCTGGCTGAGGGGAAGGCCCAGGCGACCTGTTGCCGGCGCTCCTGGCGAAAGTTGAACCGGAGCTGGCTTGGTGGCCGCAGACCCTCGGGACGGTTCGGCCGGAAGGTCGCGCAGGGCCCCGTGTCGGCCACCGCGCAAAGCATGTTCTGCTTGAAGAAGCAGCTATCACAGGACACCTTCCCAGCGGTACGACCGGTAGCCATCTCAGACCCAGCACCTCATGTTCGTGGAACCCTCCCAAGCGCTCCTCCGGCGCTTGGGTGCCCGGTCATAAAAGCGCGTCGGTAGCGCTGGTGCCAGCCCGATTCCCGGAAAACGCAACACTTTCGTTACAAACTGATTTCCCTGCTATTAGCGGCATTTTTCGACTTGACACGCTAATTCCGCCGCATTTTCCGTAGCTTTTTGAACGGATGCGAGTCCTCGTCACAGGCATCACGGGCGCGATCGGAATCGGGCTCGCCCCACAACTGGTCAAAGCCGGACATGAGGTCCACGGGCTGAGCCGCGGCCGCAACCATCAAATGTTGGCGGAGGACCTCCCGGGTGTCCGCCTCCACACGGGTGATGCGCTATCGGGGATCGGACTGGATGAGGCGCTGGCGGGAGTCAATGTCGCCTACTACCTGATCCACTCGATGGAGCCCGGATCGGACGAGCGCTTTGGCGTCCGTGAGCGTCGGGCGGCTGAGAACTTTGCCGCCGCCGCAGTCCGGGCGGGTGTCCAGCGGATCGTCTACCTGGGCGGCCTGGTGCCGGCCGGTTCGCCCTCCGCGCACCTGAGCAGCAGGCTCACGGTCGAGCATCTGCTGCGTGAGGCCCTACCCGAGACCATCGCGCTGCGCGCCTCGATCGTGATCGGCGCTCGCTCGCGCTCGTTTCGCTTCATTGTGCGACTGGTGGAGCGGATGCCCGTGCTGGTGATACCGGCGTGGGGCGTTCACCGCACGACTCCGGTGGATGAGCGCGACGTCCTGCGCTGCCTCGTGGCGTGCGCCGACGCGCCACAGTTGGCCGGTCGCTCGCTTGACCTTGCCGGCACTGAGGTGGTCACCTATCAGCAACTGATCGAGCGCATCCGCGATCAGTTGCTGCTCGACCGCCCCACGCTGCGGCTCCCAGGACTCAACCTGACGCCGATCGCCAGCAGGATCTCAGCCGTCATTGCCGCGGAGGAGCACGCCCTGATCGGACCACTGATGGAGGGCCTTGAGACAGACCTGCTGCCGCATCAGGACCTGGTGACAGAGGCGCTTGGCCTCAAACCCCACACGCTTGATGCAGCCATTGAACGAGCACTACGGGAGTGGGAGCTGACCGAGCCGCTTCGCGGTCGCTAGAAATACAACGCGATGAGCACCGTACACGTTCAGACCAACATCCAAGCGCCGCCCCAGGCCGTGTGGGACACGGTCATGGACCCGGAGCGGCTGGTGGATTGGGTCACGATCCACCGCTCGGTCAAGGTCCGAGGCGATGATCCTCGCCGCCAGGGCGCTCGCATGGATCAGGTGCTGCACATCCTCGGCGTGTCCTTCAAGGTTCATTGGACCCTTGAGTCGGTAACTGCGCCTCGCCGCGCGGAGTGGCACGGCCGCGGGCCGGCTCTCTCCCACGCGATGATCCGCTACGAGCTGACCGGTGAACCTGATGGTACGACCAGGTTCGATTATGTGAACGAATTTCATCCTCCCGGGGGTCCGCTTGGGAGCGTCGCCTCACGCGTTCTGGTGGGCCACATGCCCGAGCGGGAGGCCCAGGAGTCACTCCGGCGGTTGAAGAGTCTCATCGAGGGAAAGTGACACTCGATATGTTTAGGAGATTGACGCATGGGGCGTCCCAATCAAAGGAGACGTATGGCCGGCTTTATCGACGCGGCTGTTCAAGACATTGACAACCGTTTGAAGGAGCTCAAGGAAGAGGAGAGCAGGCTTGTCGCTGCACGCGCCGCACTTGCCGGTGACGCCGCTCGTCGCGGTCCCGGTAGGCCCGCGGGCAGCAGCTCTCCACGCACCAGCTCACGCACCAGCTCAACTTCCACGAACGGTTCGACCCGGCGCCGTCCGGGCCGGCCCCGCGGCCGCAAGGGTGGTAACACCCGCTCAGCACAGGCGCTGAACCTGGTTCGCAATCAGCCCGGCATCACCATCCCGGAGATTGCCACGGCAATGAAGATCGAGCCCAACTATCTGTACCGGGTGATGCCGAAGCTCACCGCCGACGGGCTCGTGAAGCGCGATGGTCAGGGCTGGACCGCGGTGGAGCAGAACGGAGCGGCGGAGAAGGCCTGAGGCCGTTCTCCAACCGTACGATGAGATGGGGCCACGCCAATTGGCGTGGCCCCGGTCCGTTAAGCGGTCAACAGCGCCGGATGACGGATGCGGCACGCTGCGCATCTGGTTTTCCGGCTAACTGTTCAGTTAGCCTGCGGTTCGTCAGGGTCAGATCAGACCGAGCGCCCTCACGGCCTCACGTTCCTCAGCAAGTTCAGTCACCGAGGCGTCGATCCGTGCTCGCGAGAAATCACTCAACTCAAGCCCCTGGACGATCGTGTACTGACCGTCTGCACAGGTGACAGGAAAACTGGAGATCAGTCCCTCAGCCACACCATAGGAACCATCAGACGGGATGGCCATTGAAACCCAGTCCCCCTGGGGTGTGCCGAGCACCCAGTCGTGGACGTGGTCGATCGCGGCACTGGCCGCCGATGCTGCGCTGGATGCGCCGCGCGCCTCAATGATCGCGGCCCCTCGCTTCTGAACCGTGGGTATGAAGTCCCCCTCCAGCCACGCCTGATCGTCGATCTTCTTGGCGGCGCTCTCGCCTGAGATCTTTGCCTGGAAGATGTCGGGATACTGCGTAGCTGAGTGATTCCCCCAGATGGTTACGTTGGTGATATCGCTGACGGCCGCTCCGGTTTTGCGTGCGAGTTGGGCTATGGCACGGTTGTGGTCAAGTCGAGTCATGGCCGTGAAGCGCCCGGCGGGAATATCGGGCGCGTTCTGCTGTGCGATCAGCGCGTTGGTATTGGCGGGGTTACCAACCACCAGGACCCTGATATCGCTGGCTGCGTGGGCGTTCAGAGCCTGTCCCTGCGGTTTGAAGATGCCCCCGTTGGCCTCCAGCAGGTCACCCCGCTCCATCCCCGCAGTGCGCGGACGGGCGCCAACCAGCAGCGCGATGTTCGCACCGTCAAAGGCGCTGTTGGGATCGTCGCTGATGTCGATTCCCGCCAGCAGCGGGAAGGCGCAATCGTCAAGCTCCATCGCTGTCCCTTCAGCGGCCTTGACCGCTGCAGGAATCTCAAGCAGTGACAACCGAACCGGTGTGTCAGCGCCGAGCAGCGCGCCGCTCGCGATCCGGAACAGCAACGCATATCCGATCTGGCCGGCGGCGCCGGTGACAGCCACCTTGACTGGGGTCTGGCTCATTTTCTCTCCATGGTCTGGGATGCGAAACGGTGGTTGAGTCAGCCTACGCCAAGTCGAGCTCGTATACCTCGCCGAGCTTGCGCCGGAGGTGGTTGATGAATGGCCCCACCTCAACCGGCCCGCCCACGACACGGTCCAGCAGCTGCGGGTCGCTGTAACGCGATCCGTGGCGGTGGACCTGCTCCCGCAGCCACTCTCTGAGCGGCCCAAGGCGATGGTCGGCCAACTGTGCGTCCAGATCCGGAATATCAGCCTGTGCTCGCTCCCAGAGCTGAGCCGCGATCAGGTTCCCTATCGCATAGGTGGGGAAGTAGCCCACGAGTCCCTCCGACCAGTGCACATCCTGCAGCACGCCCTCAGCATCGGATGCGACCCTGACGCCCAGATACTCGAGCATCAGGGAGTTCCACGCCTCAGGCAGTTCGGCGACCGAGAGGTCACCGGCCAGCAGGCGACGCTCCAGTTCGAATCGAATGACTATGTGCAGGCCGTAGGTCGTCTCATCGGCCTCGATTCGGATCGTTGAAGGCCGGACCGCGTTGACCGCTCGAAACAGCGCGTCCGGCCGCAGACCGTCGAGCCGCCCCTGGGAGTGTTCGATCAGTGCCGGCGTCAGCGCCCCGCAGAAGGCACGGCTGCGGCCCACCATGTTCTCCCAGAGACGACTCTGAGACTCGTGTACGGCACTGGAGCGGATCGTTCCCAGCGGTGTGCGTTGGAGATCCGGTGCGACGCCTGCCTCATACAGGCCGTGTCCGCACTCATGCATCGCACCGTAGAGCGCAGTTGGGAAGTGGCTCAGTTCATACCGGGTGGTGAGCCGCACGTCAGTCACGGAGAAGCTCGACTCAAATGGGTGGACGGTGTCGTCGAGCCGCCATGCGGCAGGGTCAAAGCCCATCCATCCGAGCACCCGATCAACCAGCCGGCGCTGGCCACTTACAGGAAACTCCACGTGCAGCGGCGACATGTCGATCGCACGATCGCCGAGTTCTGCAATCAGGGGGCGCAACGCGCTGCGCAGCTCCGCGAAGAGGCGGCTGACCTGAGCGGTCCGCATCCCGGGAGCGAAATCATCCAGCACAACGTCGTAGGGATCCTCATAGTCATCGAAGCAGGCTATGTAGTCACGCACCAGCCGAAAGTTGCGCTCAAGCGCCCCCGCAAATGCGCTGAAGTCCCCGGCCGCACGAGCCTTCACCCACACCGCGTATCCACGCGAGGCCTCACGGCTGCGCGCCACCGCCAGTTCAACCGGCACCCGGCGATCCTTCTCATGCAGACGCCTGGCCTCAGCGACCAGGCGAACCTCCATGGCGTCCGAGGGAAGCCCGTCCAGTTCACCCTCAGCAGCCCCGATCAGCTCTCCCAGCCGATCGGAACTTGACCGCTCGTGCGCGATCCGCTCAAGCGTCGCGATCTGCTCAGCCCGCTGTGAAGCACCCAGCGGCGGCATCATCGTGCTCTGGTCCCATTGCAGGACAGCACATGCCCGTCGCAGGTCCCAAAGCTCCGCTAACTGCATCCTCAGCTGCTCAATCGCGGGTCCCGTCATCCTCCCCTCCCTTTCAACAATTCTGACTGTGCCACCATTGCAGCATGTTCAGGCGTCCGCGTTCGATCAAGCTGATGTCGGTCGCCGGGATTCGGATCGGGGTCGACGGCACATGGTTCGCGATGCTGTTCCTGCTGATCTTCCTGTTGTCAGGTTCGTTCCGGGACACGCTGCACTCCTCGACCTACGTCGCCTACCTGACCACCGTCGTCACGGTGTTGCTGTTCTTCGGGTCGTTGATCGTGCACGAACTGGGTCACGCGTTCGCCGCCCGCCGAGAGGGGATTCAAGTTCAACGGATCGAGCTCTTCCTATTCGGCGGGACCACCTACATGAGCAGGGACTCACAGACACCCGGTGAGGAACTACGCATCGCCGCCGCAGGCCCGCTCGGCACGCTGCTGTTCGTGGCCGTGTGCTTCGGAGTCGACCTCGCGTTGGTCGGCTCACATCGACTGCTGCATGCGATCCAACTGGATGGCACCGTGCGGATCACGCCGGTGCTGCTGGCGCTGAGCTGGTTGCTGCCGATGAACGTGCTCATCTTTCTGTTCAACATCGTCCCCGCATACCCGCTCGACGGGGGCCGTATAGCGCGCGCGGTGATCTGGCGCGTCACCGGTGACAGGCTCCGCGGCACGCGTGCCGCCGCGCGCATCGGCGAGGGCTTCGCAATGCTCATGGGGGCCTTTGGCCTCTATCTGACGATGCGGGGCGTGACCTTCTCCGGCGTCTGGCTGCTGATGCTGGCATTCATGATCTGGCAATCCGCCCGGATGGCGCTCAGCGGCACCTCCGCAGCCGCGCGGGTCCAGGGGGTCCGGGTAGCCGACATCATGGATCACGAGCCCGTGCTGGTCCGAGGCACCAGCACCGTCGCACAGGCACTTGACGAGCTGTTCCTCCGTTACCAGGCCGACTGGCTTCCGGTCGTGGACGGTGATGGCCGCTTCATCGGCATCGCGCGACGCGAGCGTGCGGAGGAACTCGTCCAGGCCGGCCAGGGCCATGTCACCGTTGGCTCGATCCTGGAGCAGACCTCAGGCAGGGTGACCATCAACGAGGACCGGCCCCTGACTGACGTGTTGATGCTCGAGGAACTCGGCAGGCTCGGCGCTGTGATCGCCACTGATGGGGATGACACCCTGACAGGTGTTGTCTCGATCGACCAAGTCCGCAGGGTGCTGCAGGCCGTCGCCGCGCAGCCAACGGCTCAGTAGCCCGCCAGTGCGATCGCATCCCCGCCGGCGCCTGCCGATCGCCGGGATCAGCCATGGGTGTAAGCCCGCTTGCGCATGCCCACGCCTGTAGTACGGTTGGCACCATGCAACCGATCAGACGAGGTGGAACGCCGCATCACGCCAGCGCGCGCCGCAAGGCACGCGGCGGCCCGCTGATGGCGCTGGCGCTGGTCTGCAGTGGCGCACTGATCGCAGGGTGCGGGGGCTCCTCACATGGATCGCCGTCCGCGCAGACCAAGGGGGTCTCGCTGGTGCGCGCGGCAGACGTTTCCTCCGGCGCGGTTGGATACAGGATGAACATGAAGATGGATGAGAGCGTGGCCGGACAGAACGTCAAGCTCACTGCAGACGGATCGTTCTCCCCCAGCTCCAAGGCTGCGTCGATGACGATGACGATGCAGCTTCCCTCCTCGCTGATGTCACAGACCCTGCAGATGCAGTTCGTGATGGACGCAGGAACCGTCTACGTCAAGCTTCCGGCCTCGCTGGCCGGCAGAATCCCCGGGGCCAAACCGTGGCTGTCAATGAACCTTGCTCAGATCGGGAAGCTCTCAAAGGTTCCGGGTCTCGGCTCGATGATGGGCTCCTCATCACCGCTGACCAACTCCGGCCAGTACCTTGACTTCCTGAAGGCTGCGGCGGCCGGCTCCGTCACTGACGTCGGCACCCAGACCATCGGTGGAGTGCAGACCACGCACTACCAGGCAAAGATCGACGTTGCGAAGCTGCCGGGCGCCGTGCCATCAGCCGATCGTGCCGCGGTACAGAAGCTCGTGACGACGCTGGAGCAGCACTCCACAATCGCCGATATGCCCGTCGACGTCTGGATCGATCAGGGCAATCTCGTAAGGCGCCTGCAGCTGACCTTCAGCCAGAACGTCGCCGGCAAGTCCGTTGCGGTGAAGATCGTGGAGAACTTCACCGACTACGGAGCGCAGCCGGCACCGACGGTCCCAAGCGCCGGACAGACCACGGACCTGCTCTCACTGCTGCACCTCTGATGCTTGCCGGATCTGGTGGTTTCTGATCAGTAGCTCCGCGATCTGGACCGCGTTGGTGGCCGCGCCTTTGCGCAGGTTGTCCGCGACCACGAACATGGCCAGACCGTTGGGATGAGTCGGGTCGCGACGCAGGCGACCGACATAGACCTCATCCCGACCCTCAGCGCGCAGTGGTGACGGAACGTCCTCAAGGATCAGGCCCGGGGCGGACGCCAACAGCTCCCGCGCACGCTCAATTGAGAGGTGCTCACGCGTTTCGATGTTGACCGACTCAGAGTGCCCCACACGAACCGGCACGCGCACGCAGGTCACGGCCACCGCAATCTCGTCGTCCTCAAGGATCTTGCAGGTTTCGAACATCATCTTGCGCTCTTCATCGGTGTGGTCGTCGCCATCAACGAAGTTGCCGGCGGCACCAATCACGTTGAAGGCGATGTGATCCGGATAGACCCTCGGCTCCGGCAGGCGTTCGCCCGCCAGCGCGGCACGCGCCTCCGCGTCCAACTCTTCCAGCGCCTTCTGGCCTGTTCCCGAGACGGACTGGTAGGTGGAGACCACCAGCCGTGAGATTCCGGCCTCCCGGTGGATTGGCGCGAGCGCCACCATCAGCTGCATCGTCGAGCAGTTCGGGTTGGCGATCAGACCCCTGTGGTCTCGGAGCGCATGGGGATTGACCTCGGATACGACCAGCGGCACGGTCGGATCACGGCGGAAGGCGGACGAGTTGTCGATCACCGTCGCGCCCGCCTCAACAAAGCGCGGGGCCCACTCCTTGGAGGTGCCGCCGCCGGCTGAGAACAGCGCGATGTCAATGCCGCTGAGATTGACCCCGGGCTCAAGGGCCTGAACGGTACGACCGTCAATCACCCGCCCGGCTGATCGCGCCGTGGCGAACAGAACAATCTCGTTGTCGCGGTCCAGACCGCGCTCGCGCAGACACTGCAGCATGACCGTGCCAACGGCACCGGTGGCGCCGACGACAGCGATCCGGTGCCCGCCAGTGCGGGTCTCGCCGTCGAGCTGCGGGCCTGAGTGGCTGCTGGCCAGCGGGCCAGCAGCCCCGTTGGTGGAGACTTCCGTCATCTCGCATCCTCGCCGAGGCCAGCCTCGCGCTTGATGTCGCCGGCCGAGAGTTTGAAAGCCGTATGCAGGGCGGTGACCGCCTGCGGAACCGATTCGGCGCGGATCAGGCAGGTGATCTTGATCGGCGAGGTGTTGATCACCTCGATGTTGATCTCCTCCTCCGCGAGGACCCTGAAGACCTTTGCGGCGACCCCCGGGTGCGAGCGCATACCGGCGCCGATGATCGAGACCTTGCCAACGCCCGGATCGGTCTCCAGCTTCGCGCCACCGAACTGTTCGATGACCGGAGCCAGCGTCCGCTCGGCGATGCGCAGGTCCTCGGTTGCGCAGGTGAACGAGACCTCGGCATCGACGCCGTCGGTGCGGGGCTCGTTCTGCACGATCGTGTCAACGTTCACGTTCGCGGTCGCCAGCGCCTCAAAGATCTCAGCGGCAGCACCGGGCCGATCCGGGACGCCGATCACGGTGATCCGAGCCTCCTCGGTCGAGTGCGTCACGGCGGTGATCAGCGGGTGCTCCATCGTCTCGTCCTCTCCAATCACATAGGTACCGGGTCCGTCCTCAAAGCTGGAACGGCAGTGGATGCGCACACCGTGTGTGCGTGCGTACTCAACCGAGCGCAACTGCAGGACCTTCGCGCCCGAGGCGGCCATCTCCAGCATCTCCTCGAAGCTGACCAGGGGCAGCTTGCGGGCGTCCGGCACGATCCGCGGATCGGCGCTGAAGACCCCGCTCACGTCCGTATAGATCTCGCAGACCTCGGCGCCGATCGCGGCCGCCACCGCCACCGCGGTTGTGTCGGAACCACCGCGACCCAGCGTCGTCACGTCGCGACTGGTGGATACGCCCTGGAAGCCTGCGACCAGCACGATCTTGTCCTCCTCCAGCGCCTCCACGATGCGATCGGCGCGGACATCCAGGATGCGCGCCTTGGTGTGGGAGGTGTCGGTGACGATGCCGGCCTGCGATCCCGTGAGTGAGATCGCCCGGTGACCAAGGTCGTTGATCGCCATCGCGCAGAGCGCGCAGGAGATCCGCTCGCCGGTGGACAGCAGCATGTCCATCTCCCGGGGATCGGGATTTGGAGAGACCTCCTCAGCTGAACGGATCAGCTCATCAGTGGTGTGCCCGCGAGCCGAGAGCACCGCAACCACGCGCTTGCCGGCTTCCCGCTGGGCGACGATGCGGCGAGCGGCACGCTTGATCCGCTCGGCATCCGCCACCGAGGTACCGCCGAACTTCATCACGATCGTGGGTTGGGACAACATCGCCCCTGAGCTTACGAAACTCAGAGCGTGCGGCGTCCCGCGAACGCCCGCCCGAGCGTGAGCTCGTCCGCGTACTCCAGATCCGCGCCCACCGGCAGCCCGGATGCCAGGCGCGTGACGTTGATGCCCGGCGCGATCGCGCGGATACCCGCGGCGATATGCAGGGCCGTGGCCTCACCGGTGGTCGTGGGGTTGGTCGCGATCACAATCTCGCGCACGCGCTGGGTCGGATCGCTGACCCGCTGGTAGAGCTGCTCGATGCGCAGATGCTCGGGGTCGACACCGTCAATTGGTGACAGCGCGCCGCCCAGCACGTGGTAGCGGCCACGGAACTCATGCGTGCGCTCGATCGAGATCACATCAACAGGCTCCTCGACGACGCAGATCACCTCGGCGTCGCGCCGCTCGTCCTCACAGATCCGGCAGCGAGGTCCCTCAGCCAGGTTGAAGCAGACCTCGCAGAAGCCGATCTTGAGCTTGACCTCGCGGATCGCCTCGGCCAGCGCGTACGCATCCTCCTCCCCCGCCCGCAGGATGTGGAAGGCGAGCCGCTGGGCCGTGCGGCCGCCGACTCCCGGAAGCTTCGAGAGCTCGGTGATCAGTCGTTGGAGTGGTGGCGCGTAGGTGTTCAACTGGAGGCGCGGAGGTTTTGGATCAGAGGCCCGGGATCCCCAGGCCGCCAGCGCCTCCCAGACCGGCCAGCGGCCCGGCGGCGGCGCTCATCTTCTGCGCAGCCAGCTCCTGCGCCGCCTGCAGTCCCTGGTTGACGGCGGCCAGGACCAGATCGGAGAGCATCTCAGGGTCGTCGGGATCCACCGCCTCAGGGGCGATGGTGATCGACCTGAACACGAGCTCACCGGTCACCTCAACGGTGACGGCTCCACCACCGACGGTTGCCTGGACCGTCTCGGATTTGAGCTCCTCCTGTGCCTTGGCCATATCGGCCTGCATCTTCTGGACCTGCTTCATCATCTGCTGCATGTTGGGCTGCGGCATCAGCTTGCCTCTCCTGTGTCGTCGTCAAGGATCTCTTCGGCTCCGAACTCGTCCATGAACCGCTGAACAAGCTCCTCATCACTCAGCGGCTCAGGGCTGTCCGGGAGTTCGGCCTGGACGTCAGCCGGTCCCGCCTCCGCCAGCTCAAAGCGCAGGGCCAGCGCCATGCCCGTGACATTGCGCACAGCCTCGGCAGCCGTCCGCCGGTAATCATCCTGCTCCGCCTTGCGCTTGTAGAAGGCCGCCTCCGGGGGGAAGCTGAGCACCAGTTCACGCTCCGTGACCGCCGTTGGTTGCGCTGAGTCGAGCAGCACGCCGAGCATCGCGTTGCCGCCGCGCACCAACTCCACAACCGCGGGCCACATGCGACGCATGTCCGCAATCCCGTCCGCAGCAGGCTCCGGCGCAGCGGGCTCCGGCGCGATAGCGGGCGCCGGGTCGGCGGCGGGCGCCGGGTCGGCAGCGGACGCAGCATCGAACGTGGGCTCCGGCGCGGGGGCGCGCTCAGCATCGACAGCTGGGACCGGCGCCCCAGCGGGCTCCGGCGCGGCGGCGGACACCTGCGGCGTGGAGGCAACGGCCACCGGAGCCGGCGGCGGCACGCTCCCAGTCCGCGCGCTCCCACGCTCCAGACGCTCGATGCGCGCCAGCAGCGCACTCATTGAGGGCTCCATCTCAGGGGCAGCGGCCTTGATCAGCACCAGCTCGAGCTGGATCCTGGCCTGGGCTCCGTTGGCCGTGGCCGCAATGGCCGCCGCCACAAGATCAAGCAGTCGCACGGCATCGGTCTGCGCGAGCGTCCCGGCCTGTTGCAACAGACGCTGATCCCGCTCAGCCGTGACCCGCAACTCAGCCGGCACCTCGCCCAGCACCTGCACCGTGAGCAGTTCTCGCGCATGAACCTCGAGGTCCCGCAGCACCTGGCCCGGATCGCGACCGGAGGAGGCCAGCGCTCCCGCGGTGCGCAGGGCGCTGACCGGATCGCGCGCGACGATCGCGTCCACCGCAGCAAAGAGCTGCTCCGCATCGGCGATGCCCAGCACGGCCAGCACATCATCAGGCGTAATTGCGGCATCACCCGCGAACGTGACGAGCTGCTCCAGCGTTCCCAGCGCGTCCCGGAAGGATCCGGTCGCGTGACGGGCAATCAGTGCTGCCGCGCCGTCATCGATCGCGATCGACTCCGCGGCCGCCACCCTCCGGACGACGGTCGCGACCTGCTCGGCCGTTGGTCTACCGAAGTCAAAGCGGTGGCAGCGGTCAACGACCGTTGGCAGCACCTTCTGCGCCTCCGTGGTGGCGAGCACGAACACGGTCCGGGGCGGCGGCTCCTCAAGCGTCTTGAGGAATGCGTTCCAGGCCTGGGTGGAGAGCATGTGCGCCTCGTCCAGGATGTAGACCTTGTGGCGGCCGGAGACCGGCGCGTAAGCGACCTTCTCACGTAGATCACGGATGTCATCAACGGAGTTGTTGGAGGCGGCGTCCATCTCGATCACATCAAGCGACGTGGCGTTTGCGATCGACACGCAGGAGTCGCAGACCCCACACGGTGTGATCGTCGGTCCGTTGACGCAGTTCAGGCAGGCGGCAAGGATCTTCGCCATGCTCGTCTTGCCGGTCCCGCGTGAGCCGACGAACAGATAGGCGTGGTGGATCTGATCGCGCTGCACCGCGTGGGAGAGCGTCCGGACAACGTGCTCCTGGCCAACGACGTCAGCGAACGTGCGCGGCCGATGGCGGCGGTAGAGCGATGGGCCTGCGGACACAGACTGAGTCTACGTACTGGCAGCCGGGCTTGGCCGTGGCGTTCAGCCACCGCGGCTTGACGGGCGCCCGCGGCGAGGGATATCCCTTGCCTGGCGAGGCATGCGGCCGGCCTCGTCCAGCGCGCGGCGGAGAAGGATCTCGATCTGGGCGTTGACGCTCCGCAACTCATCCGCCGCCCAGCGGGCCACGGCATCGTGGACAGCCGGATCGAGGCGCAGCGGGATCTGCTTGCGCTCGCGACTCACTTGCTACCGGAGTCGGGCGGGGTGGCGCTCAGCTCCGGCGCGGTCACGTGTAGAGCGTGCCCGTGTTGACGATCGGCGACGGCGGCTGGTCACCGCACAGCACGACCATCAGGTTGCTCACCATGGCGGCCTTGCGCTCCTCATCCAACTCGACGATGCCGCGCTCATCAAGACGCGCCAAGGCCATGTCGACCATCCCCACAGCGCCCTCAACGATCTGCGACCGGGCGGCCACTACGGCTGAAGCCTGCTGTCGGCGGAGCATTGCCTGCGCGATCTCGGGCGCGTAGGCCAGGTGACTGATACGGACCTCAATGATCTCGACACCTGCGACGCTGACGCGCTCGACCATCTCCTGCGCCAACTCTCCGGCAACCGCGTCGGTGGAGTCGCGCAGCGACCCTCCCGACTCCGACGGGTTGTCGTATGGACGGCTACGGGCCACGTGGCGCAGTGCTGCTTCGGCCTGAACAGCCACGAAGTCGACAAAGTCATCCACCGCGTATGCCGCCTTGGCGGTGTCGGCCACCTGCCAGACGACAATCGCAGCGATCTCGATCGGGTTTCCGTCCGCATCGTTGACCTTCAGCCTGTTGGTTTCAAAGTTCCGCACCCTGATGCTGAGGGCACGACGCTCAACGAGCGGCACTGTGCACCACAGGCCCGGATCCCGGATGGTCCCGACGTAGTTTCCGAAGAAGCGCACAACCTGCGTACGTCCCGGCTGCACGATCACAAGTGAACTCGCCGTCAGCACCCCGACGACGATCGGAGCGGCAAGCAACCAGCCCCCACCGATCAAGACGCCGGCAGCTATGCAGACGGCAGCCAGCGCCACCCCTAACCACCCGCTCACCTTCCAGGCCGGTCTCTCCAGTACGGTCACCGCCGCCCGCACCGCCCCCCGCGTGTTCTGATCACTCATCATGCCTCCAGCCGCCCGGAAATATCTGAGTACAAAATGATATCACTTTTCTGGAGGCGCACGTCTGTCCGACCCAGGGTCATCATTGAGAACCGTGCAAGGCGGACAGATCCTCAACCTGAGCTTCCGCGGCGTTGGCAGACCCATCGGACGCGACTTTGACCGCGACGAGCGCGAGTACTGGGTCACCCCGGGGCTGCTCTCTACGGCACTCGACGCCTGCATGGATCGTGAAGACGTAACGCTCAGTTTCGACGGCGGCAACTGGTCCGACATCGACCTGGCCCTGCCGGCGCTGCAGCAGCGTGGTCTGACGGCGACCTTCTTCATCGTGCCGGGTTGGCTGGGCGAGCCCGGCTTCATCTCAAAGCTCGACCTGCGCGATCTGGTGCGCAGTGGCATGACGATCGGCAATCTCGGCCTGCAACACCGCGACTGGACGGCCCTCACCCGCGACCGGCTCGAGCACGAGATCTCGCAGGGGCGGCGCCTACTCGAGGAGTTGACCGGCACCGAGATCAAAACTGTCGCAATCCCCTACAACGCCTATAACGACACCGTGCTGGATACGCTGCGCCACCAGGGCTATGAGCACGTCTTCACCGGTGACGGCGGGCCTGCAGACCCTGCGGCGTGGCTGCAGCCACGCGAGCCGATGCGGGCCTCGCACAGAACCGATGCCGTCGCCGAATTGATCGGCCAGCTCCGGCCGGAGGCCTGAGCGAAGGTCCGCCGCAAGGCCCCACCGAACCCAGCCGGCGGTTGCCCAGGCAGCGCCAATTGACGGCGACCCAGCTACGCTCCAGCCCTCAACGTCCGAGCCACAAGCCGACTCACTCAGGCTGCGGCCGGAACAGGCTGACGTAGCGGAAGCGGACCTATCCACATCGATCCGCCCGCAAACGTGTTATCGACTTTTCGAATGCCCCCACGCGAGCAGACCAACAGTTCCTCCCGGCGCAACGGCGCCCTGGCGCGCCGTCAACGGACCACGCCCCGTCGACGGACCAGGTTCCTGCGCGCGATCCTGGCCAGCGCGGGTGCGGTCGTCGCTGCCTCGGGCCCGCTGGCCACGGCCTCCCATGCCCGCGGTGGTCGCGACACCACAAGCGCTACAGCATGCCCGTGGCTGAACTCGGCGCTGCCCGTGAGGACCAGGGTGAACATGCTGCTCGCGCACATGAGCCTCGCCGAGCGGATCGCCGAGATGTACGTGAACTCTCCGACCAACACCGGCCCGTACGCAGGCTATGAGGGCTATGTGCCTGCTCAGCCCGCCCTCTGCATTCCGCCGATCGTGGAGCAGGATGGACCGGTCGGAGTGGCCTTCAACGCCACCAACGTGACGCAGCTTCCCTCCGAGGTATCGCTGGCGTCGGCCTGGGACCCGACGCTCGCCCGGCAGTTCGGAGCGGTGGTGGGGCAGGAGGCCCGGGCCAAGGGCATCGCGATGGTGCTCGGCCCCGGCGTGAACATTCAGCGCGACCCACGCTGGGGGCGCAACTTCGAGATGTTCAGCGAGGACCCGTTCCTGACCGCAGCCCTGGGCACAGCTGACATCGAGGGCATCCAGAGCCAGGGTGTGATGGCGGACGTCAAGCACTTTGTCACCTACAACCAGGAGACGAACCGCGAGACTCCGTACGACAACACGATCGTCAACACGCGGACACTGCACGAGATCTACCTGCCGCCCTTCTACAGCGCGATCCAGCAGGGTCACGTCGCCTCCGTCATGTGCGCCTACCCGCTGCTGAACGGGGTTTACTCGTGCCAGAACCCGCAGCTGTTGACGGGACTGCTGGACCATCGCTACGCCTTCCCCGGCTTTGTCCGCTCCGACGGGGGCGCCAACACCTCAACCGTCGACTCGGCCAACGCCGGGCTGGATCAGGAGCGCGGCAGCTACTACTGGGACAACGGACAGCTGGCCGCGGCCGTCGCCGACGGCTCCGTGAGCTCTTCGACGATCGCGCAGGCTGTGCGGCGCATCCTGACGGAGATGTTCCAGTTCAACCTCTTCAACAACCCGCCAACGGGCAACCAGTCAAGTCAGGCTGCCACGCCCGCGAACAACGCCTTTTCCCAGAACGTCGCCCAGCGCGGAACGGTGCTGCTGCAGAACAGCGGCAACATCCTGCCGCTCAGCACCGCGACCACCCACTCGATCGCTGTGATCGGCGCCGACGGCACCACCAATCCAGTGACTGCCGGCGGCGGCAGCTCCCACGTCACCCCCTCATTCGTGATCAGCCCGCTGAGCGGCATCACCGCCCGCGTCGGCTCGGCAGCGACGGTCACCTCCTACTCAGGCAGCGATCCGGCTCAGGCCGCGGCCGCCGCCCAGGGCGCTCAGGTCGCGATCGTCTTTGCCAGCGAGCCAGAGAGCGAGGGCAGTGACCTGACGAGCATCACGCTGCCCAACAACCAGGACGCGCTGATTGAGGCGGTCGCTGCCGCCAACCCCAACACGATCGTGGTGCTCAACACAGGCGGACCGGTGCTGATGCCTTGGCTGAGCAGCGTCAAGGCGGTGCTCGAGGCCTGGTACCCGGGCCAGGATGACGGTGCCGCGATCGCCTCCGTGCTGTTCGGTGACACCAATCCCAGCGGTCATCTGCCGGAGACCTTCCCGACCAGCCTGTCAGCGATCCCAACCGCATCCCAGAATCAGTTCCCGGGCGTCAATGGTCGCATCAGCTACTCGGAGGGGCTGGACGTGGGCTACCGCTGGTACGACGCCCACGGGGTCACCCCCCTGTTCCCGTTTGGGTACGGCCTGTCGTACACAACCTTCCACTTCAGCCACCTACGCGTCACGCCGACTCAGGTGATCAACAGCGTCTCGGGGCCGGACTCCGCGACCGGGCAGAGCGCTCCGCTCGTGCGCGTGCGAGCCGAGATCACCAACACGGGCCTGGTCGCCGGCAGTGACGTCGTGCAGCTCTACGTAGGCGATCCCAGTGCCGCTGGAGAGCCGCCCCGCCAACTTGAGGGCTTCCGCCGGGTGACGCTTCCGCCCGAGTACACAAAGACCGTCACGTTCACGCTCACCGGGCACCAGCTCTCCTACTTCAACACCGGAGCGGACGGCTGGACGCTGCCCAAAGGCCAGTTCTCGCTCTACGTGGGCGACTCCTCAGCACTGACTTCCCTGCCGCTCCGGACGAACCTGAACGTGACCCAGACACTCGGTGCCCGTTACGCCCGCGTCAGCGCACCCACAAAGGTCAAGCCGGGCGCGACCTTCATGCTGCAGGCGCGCTTCGTCAACCACGGCAACCTGCCGATCGTCAACGGCGTCGTGCACATGCGGTTCCCCTCATCCTGGAAGGTCGTCCGGCTCGCTCACAGTCCGGTGCTCTCGCTGCCGGCCGGGCGCACCGTGGTCCGCAATTTCCGCGTCACGGCCCCGTTCCAGGCGGAGGGCACGGTCAAGAACCTCACGGCCCGGCTGACATCGCCTGGCCCTGACGGCGCGGGCGACCTCAGTGCCACGGCCACTATCTCAGTACTCGGACCGGTCACCGTCACCGCGAACTCACCGCTGGTCGTGGCTCCAGGCAGCACGGCGCAGACCGCGGTCACTGTGACCAACAGCCTGAAACGAGCGCTGGTTGTGCATCTCACCCCGACGCTTCCGGCCGGGGTCACGATCTCACCCGTCTCGCCATCGGTGCGGGTACCGGGGCACGGCACCGTGACGCTTCCCTTCTCTGTTGCGGTCGCGCTGGGCCAGGCGCCCGCGACCGATCCGATCCAACTGGCGCCCGGCTTCACGTACGCCGGCAGGAGCTACCCGCTGGCCGCCACTGCGTTGACCCTCTACATCCCGTACGCGTCAGTCGCTGCCGCCTACAACGCAAACGCGATCAGCGATGATGCGAACATCGGGGCGGCCAACTTTGACGGGAACGGCAACAGCTACTCAGCACAGGCGCTGGCTGCGGCCGGCCTGACCGCGGGCGCGACAATCACCGCCGCCGGAACCACGATGCAGTGGCCCGACCTGACACCTGGCACGCCGGACAACGTGCTGGCCGCGGGCCAGACGATCACCCTGCCCGGCACATCCACAAACACCCAGCTGACGGTGCTGGGGGCGTCTGCAGGCGCCGACCAGACCGGCACCGGGCTGATCGAGTACACGGACGGCAGCACGCAGCCCTACACGCTCACGCTCGACGACTGGTTCAACAGGCCGGACACCGCCTCCAACGCCGTTGTGGCGACCGCCGCCTACATCAACGACTCAACGGGGGCCGGCAACAACGGCCAGATCGGGCAGCGCGACCACAAGGCCCGTATCTTCGCGGTCTCGATCCCGCTGCAGCCCGGCAAGACGGTCGCCAGCGTCACGCTTCCGCTGGTGGCGACACTACCCGGCGTCTACCCCATGCACATCTTCGCGCTCGGACTGGGTGGCCCCTCAGCCACCCAGTGACCCAACCGGCAAGCTGGGGCCCTTAGAAGGTCTGTTGGATCGTGCACCCCCCTCTGTTGCGTAAGTCCGTGGGGCGGTTCTGCGGGTGACTTCGGTCCGGCACCCCCCCAGCGCCTGGGGGTTACCGCTTAAGGCTGCTTCCTTCCGGACCTGACCTGGTTCACGGGCCTCCACCGCTTGGGGACCAAACCATCAACGCCACACACAGAATGCTGTCCACGGACGTCCACCCCTCGGGAGGGGATTCAGCCCCGCTGGAGCGGATTGCGGGTTACAGGGCACCGCTGGCACCCCACCTAGCACGATCCAAATGAGATCCTAGAGCCTTCCGCCGGAATCGGCGCGTCGGTCGTTCGCTGTCAAGCCCCACCGCCCGATGCCGATACTCTGGCGAATATGTCTATTGGTGTCGTTGGTCTTGGTTATGTCGGTTTGCCGCTGGTTGTCGCCTTTGCGGAGGCCGGCGAGGAAGTGATCGCGGTCGATATCGACCAGCGCAAGGTGGATTCGCTCGATGCCGGCGAGTCCTATGTGGAGGACATCCCCTCCGAGCAGCTGCGAGCCGTGATGGCCAACGTGCACGCGACGACCCACTACGCCCCGCTGGCCAGGGCCGAGGCGATCATCATCTGCGTCCCGACCCCGCTCAACGAGAACCGTGAGCCCGACCTGGGACCGCTGGAGGCTTCGTCGGAGGCCGTGGCACAGGTGGTCCAGCAGGGCCAACTGATCGTGCTGGAGTCGACGACCTATCCCGGCACCACCCGTGACCTCTTGGTGCCGGCGATTCAGCGGCACTCATCGCTGCGCGTCGGCGAGGAAGTGAACGTGGCCTTCTCACCCGAGCGGGTCGATCCGGGCCGGACCGACTACACGCTGAAGAACACGCCGAAGGTGATTGGCGGCATCACCGAGCGCTGCACCGAACGCGCGGCCGAACTGTACGGCCGCGTCTGCGAGAACATCCAGCGCGTCTCCACCCCGGAAGCGGCGGAGATGACCAAGCTGCTTGAGAACATCTTCCGCTCCGTGAACATCGCCCTCGTCAACGAGATGGCGATGGTCGCCGAGCGGATGGGGATTGACATCTGGGAGGTCGTTGACGCGGCCAGCACCAAGCCCTACGGCTTCATGCGCTTCGAACCCGGACCCGGTATGGGCGGGCACTGTCTGCCTGTCGACCCGTTCTATCTGACCTGGCGCGCACGCGAGTTCCAGATTTCTACCGAGTTCATCGAACTGGCCGGCAAGATCAACCAGCAGATGCCCTACTACTGCGTCGAGCGCGTCGAGTTGGCACTCAATGACGTCGCCAAGCCGATCAAGGGCTCCAAGATCGCCGTGCTCGGGGTGGCATACAAGGCCGGGATCGGTGACATCCGTGAGTCGCCGGCGCTGCGGATCATCGAGGTGCTGCGCAAGCGCGGCGCCAATCTCGTCTACCACGATCCGTTCGTCCCGGAGCTACGCAAGCTCGGCATCCGCAGCACACCACTCCAGGAGGCGCTCACCGACGCTGACGCGGTGGTGTTGGTGACCGCGCATCCGGGCATAGATCACCACCAGATCGCCGCTGACGCAGCCCTGTTCGTGGACCTGCGCGGCGTCACACGCGGAACCAGCGCAGAGCAGATCGTCCGGCTCTGATCGCGGGTGGCCGGCCCGCTGGCTCGGCCACCCGGCGCTATAAACCTCGCATGGAGTTGATCGGAGCGGTCGAGCGGATCGTCGGCGCCGAACATGTGCAGCGTGAGGTGCAGCTGAGCGATCAGAGCGGCCTGAGCGGCGCAGCCTCGCTGCTGGCACATCCAGAGAGCGCGGAGCAGGTCCGTGAGCTCGTAGCGCTGGCCTACGCGCAGGACGTGCCCATCCTGCCCGTTGGCGGGCGCACCGGCCTCTCAGGCGGAGCTGTGCCCCATGGGGAGCAGTCCGTCCTGGCGGTCGCGCTTGACCGACTCAACCGTGTGCGCTCGTTTGAACCGCTGCTCTGGCGGATGGAGGTGGAGGCCGGCGCGACAACCGCAACCGTTCACCGGCTGGCGCGTGAGAACGGCCTGCTGTTTCCGCCGGATCCGGGCGCGTCCGAGCAGTCTCAGATCGGCGGCAACCTCGCGACCAACGCCGGTGGCCCGCACGCCTTTAAGTACGGGGTCATCTCACGCTGGGTGACGGGCGTGGAGGCTGTGATCGCCCCGGGAGAGCTCGTTCGCTTTGGCGGCCCGGTGCGTAAGGACGCCGCCGGCTACGACCTGCGCGGGCTGCTGATCGGCAGCGAGGGCACGCTCGGGATCATCACCGCGGCCTGGCTGCGATTCGTGCCGGCACCGGCGATGACCGTGCCGCTGACCGCCACCTACGACTCGATCAGCGCCGGCGTCGAGGCGATCGAGGCGGCGCTCGCCTGCGGTGTGGTGCCCGCCACCATTGAGTACCTGCAGGGCAGCTGCATCCGCCACGCACCGCCGCCCTTCCCGGTCGACGCCGCCGTGGACTTCATCGTGATCTGCGAAGCTGAGTCTGAGGTAGAGCGTGAGACTTTGGCTGAAGCGCTCGGTCCGACGGCGGTTGCGAGGGATCCGAGGGAGCTCTGGCGCTGGCGGGACGGCGTCTCCCTCGGCGTGCGCGCCGTCCTTGGCGAGAAGCTCTCCGAGGACATCACCGTGCCGCTGGATCGGCTCGCCGAGGCGATCGAGGGCACCCTGGAGATCGGTGCGCGGCACGGTCTTGAAGCGACATCGTGGGGTCACGCCGGCGACGGCAACCTCCACTCCACGTTCCTGTACGACCCGGCCAGCGCCGATCAGCGCGACCGGGTCAAAGCTGCCGAGCACGACCTGTTCGAGCTGGCGCGGAGCCTCGGCGGCAGCATCAGCGGTGAGCACGGTCTGGGTCTGCTGAAGTCGGGGCAACTGCGCGGCCAGTGGTCGGAGGCCGCAATCAGCGTGCACGAGACGGTCAAGCGCGCACTGGACCCCAAGGGCTTGCTCAACCCGGGCAAGAAGCGGCCGCGGTGACGCGGGCTCGGGGCTGCGGGCCAGCGGGCCCGGCAGCCCCGCTGATCAGCCAGGCGGCTCAGCGAGCGATCACGCAGTCGCGCCCGGCGTTCTTGGCCTTGTAAAGGCGGTCATCGGCGAGCCTGAGCAGCGAGCTGAGGTCCTCCGGGGAGTCGGCTGTGGCGACACCGATACTGATCGTCAGCTCCAGGCCGGGCGCGATCGTGTCCCAGCACTCTCCTCGGATGACGTCGCGCATGCGCTCGCAGCAGAGACGCGCTGCCTCATCCTCCGCCTCGGGCATCAGCACGAGGAACTCCTCGCCGCCGCTGCGGATTACGGTGTCTGAGACGCGGAGCACGGAGCAGAGCAACTCCGCGGCGCGCACCAGCACCCGGTCACCGACACTGTGGCCGTAGCGGTCGTTGATCAGCTTGAAGTGATCCAGGTCCAGCACCGCCACGCTGAGCAGCTGGTCAACGTGTCCGTCCTCATGGCCCTCAAGCGCCCGCGCCAGGAAGCGACGGTTGTGGACGCCGGTCAACCAGTCCCGTTCGGCCTGGTCGCGGAGCTGGCGCTCAAGGTCCTCGAGCTGTCGCGTGCGGCTCTCCAGTTCGGCATGCGCGGCCGCGAGCTCCAGGTTCTTCAGCGCCAGCGCCTCGTTCTCGCTGCGCGCGAGGCGCGCCTCGAGCGTGGCCCGCTCGAGGCTGAACTGCAGCTCGGCGATCCCCGCCAGAGCCTCGCGTTCGAGCGCTGCCGAGCGTGCCAGCGTGTCGTAGGCCTCGGCCAGCCAGCCGGCCTCGCGCAACGCCTCGGCCACGGTCGCGAGGATCATGCTGCGTGTGCGCGGCAGCCTGTCGCCGATCTGCGCCAGCGCGCGCTCAGCGGTCGCGCGGGCATCGTCGTATTCATGCAGCGCCATCTTCGCCGCGACCTGGGCGCGGACACTGGCACCAAGCACGTAGGGATTCGGGTGCTCGCTCTCAGACAGCAGCGCGAGTGAGCGCTCGGCGTCGCGGAGCGCCGCCGCCGGGTTGCCATCGCGCAGACTGATGTCAGCTCTGGTTGAGAGGATCACAGCCAACGCAAACCGGTTGGGGCTGATGCCCTGAGCCAACTCCAGTGCCTGCTCGATCGCGGTCCGTGCCCCCACGGGATCGCCCACACTCTCTCTCTGAGCGGCGATGTCATTGAGCGTTACCGCCTGCTCCCAGACGTTGTCTGACGCAAATGAGAGCTGGTGCAGCTCCTCAAGGCGCCTCTCCAAATCGTTGACGCTGAGATTCCCGTGAACCAGCAGCGCGGCGCGGCGGACGTAGATCCTGAGGTCCAGGTCCTCAGTCGTGTCGGACAGCCGGATCGAATCCTCAGCAGTCGCCACAGCGCGCGCGTAGGCGCCGGTGAAGAAGCTCACCAGCCCGCGCAGTGACGCCACCTCCGCCTCCGCGACTGGCTCGTCCTGGCAGCGCTCAAGCAGCTCCTCGGCGCTCAGTGCGAGGCTCATAGCGCTGCTCACGTCCCCCCTGTGGAGCGCGATCTGACCCTTCAGTGCGAGCGCACGGGCGGCCTGCGCCGGTTCGCTGAGCTCGGTGGCGCGCCGATAGAGTCGGACTGCGGCTGCCAGAGCACTGGACAGATCCTCACGGAAATCGATGCGCGCCCGCGATAGTTCAGCCGCAAGCTTCGTCGCGGGTGTTTGCGGTACAGCCCGCCGTTCGCGTTGGCCCGTGGAAGAAATCGATCAACCTCCTGTCAGAGCTGTATCGGCCAGCCACTGAAACTCTGAAGCTTAACGATCGCTCAGGACCCCTCAGCGCCGCGGGGGGCGGACTCATTGGTTCCGCCCCCCGCGACTGGGTCGACCGTGGCCGGTGCGGGGAGGGATGTATCCCCGGCACCGACCGCATGTCATCTTCGCCGTCTGTGCAGCGAAGTTCCTTACTTCCTGAGCTGCCGCGTCAGCGACCGCTCCGTAGCGCGAAGTTGCGTCAACCGCCTATGGTCGGCCTTCCGGGCCGCCTTGCTCAGGTGGTGGGACGCGAGCTTCTTCTGCACCGCCTTGATCTGATGCTTGACACTGATCAGCCTGCGTTCGATCCTGGCGATCTTGGCCGACACCTGCGACGTCACGGCAGCAGACTGGCTGGTGCTCGGTGAGAACACCACCGGGCTGCTGGTTCCCTGGGTCGCCCCGATCAGCACCGGCGCCGGGCCGCTCGTGAGCACGGGTGCCACGACGGTCACGGGTGGTGCGGTCTCAGGCGCCGGCGGGTCGATCATGAAGGTCACCTCAGTCACGATCCCCTCAGACATCAGCACGGACGCGCTGGATGAGGTACTCGCCACCAGGGTCGCCTGATTGGTCGGCGTCGGGACGCCTCCCTCAAGGACCTCGACGTTGGTCGGAACGACCGTCGGCGATCCCATGTACCGGTCGCTTGGCGGCAGGGCGCCACCAGCGATCGTCACCTTCGAGTTGAAGGCGAACGGCACTGGATCGAGCGTGCACTGAAGCGCCGTGCTGCTGAGGTTGACGTTGATCGTCTGGGTTCCGTTCACCGTGAACGGCACCGTCCCCGCCGCAGCGTTGTCGGTCGGCATCAGGCAGATCTTGAGCGTGCCCGGGTCCGCGGCCATGTCCGTGTAGGTCACGGTCGTCTCACCCGCACCGGCGATCACGCGGATCGTGCGGTTCGGAAGGCTGAGCGAGCCAGGAACAATCGGGCTCATGCCCTGAGAGTTGCTGGTCGGGCTCACACCGATCGATGCCACCTTCGTGCCGACCACGATCCCCTCGGTGATGTTCACCTGGGTACCGGCCCGCACGGCTCCGACGATCTGGCAGCTGCCGGCGGTCAGTCCGATTGAGCTGCTGACCGCAGTGGGTCCGGCAGCGCCGCTAGAACTGAGCGTGAACGGGAACTGCGTGGTCGGGGTTGGTGACCCGGTCCACGCCTTGCACACCTTCACGGTTGACAGAGCGTCCGTGTAGGTGACGATCGTCTGATTGGTGGTGTCTCCTGCCTGGACAACCTCATATGACGTTCCCTGTGCCAGATTCGGCGCCGGGCTTGTCAACATGTTGCTCCCGTTGGAGGTCGCCGTGATTGCCGTCACGAACGTCGTACCCGGCTCCACCGTCTGAACGACCCCAGCTGGGACCGTGATCGGGCCGCTGCAGCCCAGTCCGGCGGACGAGATCGTCGCCGAAGCGGTGGTTGACCACGGCAGGTCATAGGCGCCGGTCTTGGCGTCGTAGACGTTGATGTCAGAGCTCTGGCTGGTCACGTTGAAGTTGTACGTACCCAGCAACGACGGTGAGTTGGCATCCGGCCGCTTGCATACCTCAACGACTCCTGTGACCGGGTCGTTGGTGTACTGGACGGTGGTGGTCATCGACTTATCACCAGGGCCTGGTGCCGGATTCACCGACAACGTTGCCATGCCGGTGACCGACGATGATGGCGTCACTGTCCCGGGGTCACCCTGCGTCGGGGTGATGCTCGAGACACTGAACCAAGGCGCTGACTTCTCTGTCACGGTTACCGTCCCAGCAGGGACAAGGAGCGGCTCTGTGCAGACCTGCGGTCCGCCCTGCAGCGCGTTGAGGCTCACGGTCGTGCTCCATTCGCCACTGCTGAGCTTGTACCAGAAGGTCCCCTGGTACATCGGCGCACCTGCGGGCCCGGCCCTGAAGGTCTTGCAGATCTCGGCGTACCCGAACTTTGGTGGGTTCGTTGAAGCGCCTGCAAGCGCCGGCGCCGCGGCTCCCAGCACACCCGCGAACGCACTTCCGAGCACCAAATTCCGAGCGATCACACGGATACGTGTCCTCATTGCTCTTTCCCCCTATCGATTACTCCAGGCGAAATGACAGCCGTGCTCACCCCTGTGGGAGCGTGCCCCATGGCCGCCAGCATCCTGTAGATCTGGCCCATCGTCACTCCTTTGGTAGCGACGCGTACGCTTTGCCCCGACGCGTCTTTTTGGGCGATCAGGACACTATTCCGGTGACCCGCCCGTGCCAACGACCTAACGGGCGGTCCTCTGCTATCAGGTGTGGTGGTGTCAACCCACCAATTCGGGCGGGCGCGGGCGCAGGCTGCTCGCCTCAAACGCCTTGACCGCCGCCAGCCGATTCCTCACTCCCAGGTGCAGGTAGATCGATCGCACATGGAATTTGACGGTGTTGGCCGTGATCACAAGACGCGTGGCGATTTCGTCGTAGGTACAACCCTCGGCAAGCAGGCTGAGTACCTGCAACTGCCGTTCTGACAACCCATGCACCGGATCGTGTGCGGAGCTGCCCAGCACATGCTGCCACCCCACGGGAAGCATCGTTTGCCCCCGCAACACCTGGTCAATGATCACAGTCAGATCCTCACGCGTCATGTCGGTGAGGACCAATGCCGCCGCCGCCTGGTTGAGCACACATTGGACCAGCTCTGAGTCCTGCGTATCGGCGACGATCACCGTCCGCAGCGATGCGCTTTGGCTGTGAAGTGACCTCACCAAGCGTAAGGCTGGCTCAGGGTGCTGTCCCACGACCACCAGGACCAGGTCGGGGCTCATCTCCAGGATCGCATCTGGATCAGGAGAGGCGGCCGCGTAGATCTGCACGCCAAACCTGCCGGTGCCCTTCAGCAACGAGCTGAGCGCATCCGCGATCAGATGCCGACCATCCACGATCACGATCGTGTCCTGCGCAACATAGCTGTGAGGCACCACTCGCCCCGCGCGGAATCGGAACGGTTCGGTGCTGGCTCCACGCTTGAAGAGCGAGCCATCGGAACCGGAGTTGACGCCACCACCGTCAACAGTGTCCGACTGGTCCTCGATCCGCCTCGGTCCCACGCTTGACCTCCCAGGACGCGCTGCGCCAGCAGGGCGCAGCCCATTACCAGGGTCAGGGGGGCAGGATGACCCTACCACTGTGGTCAGGGGATGGGCAAGCGCCAAGACCAGAGTTACGTACTTATCCGCTCCGGACACGAGTCTCACAAGCGGCATGTCGGGCAACGCACTCGCACAGCGCTCACGCTCAAGTTGAGCACGACAGCTGTGCGGACGGCTCGCCAGAGCAACGGCTTCGCGCCACACGGTTCCTCCCATGCCATAACGGCACCAATGTTCAGGTGAACGCGTCGCCCGGTTTCCAGCCCTCCCGCGGACGAGTCGATAGAAGGCGCGTGTAGGGGTGCTGCGCGGGGTCGAGCACGGCGTCGGCCTGACCGCGCTCGACCACCTCGCCGCCGCGCATCAGCACGCCCTCATCGGCGATCTGGCGGACCACGCCGAGGTCTTGGGTGATGAAGAGGTAGCTCACCCCTCTCTCGTCACGGATGTCGCAGAGCAGGTTGAGAATCTGCGCCTGCACCGCGACATCGAGCGAAGAGAATCAGGCCGCTCGCGTAGGCCTCCTAGTAGGCGATGTCGGGCATGGTCCGGCGAGTTGAGGATGTAGTCGTCGGGGCTGGTGACTGGTTCCTCTGCATGCAGGGTCTGGCCGACGACATGCCCGGCAGCCTCGCCGGCTTCCGGTTCAATCTGATCGGCCGCATCGATCACCTCAGCGGCAGAGTCAGCACCCACGACGTGGGCGTCGCGTCGGCCACGCAGGAGCCGATCTTCGTG
This sequence comes from Actinomycetes bacterium, assembly GCA_021820105.1. GTDB lineage: Bacteria > Actinomycetota > Thermoleophilia > Solirubrobacterales > Solirubrobacteraceae > Palsa-465. Next base: position 28,857 of record JAKAED010000017.1, read on the forward strand.
CCGCGGCCCGGAAGCGTCGATGAGGGCGACGGCTACGTGCTCGCGCTCGTCAACCGCTACGCCGAGATGCGCTCAGACCTGCTGGTGCTCACGGCCGATGAGCTCTCCGGCTACCGCCGGCCGCAAGCGCGCGAGCCGGGCGATGCCACCGCATCCCTGATTCCGAGACGGTGACCCGAGGCAGCGAATCTCAGCGATTGCAGCTTGGGCGCGCCTCAGCTTAGCTTCATCAGAGTATCCGCAGCGCACGTGACCGAAAGCGGCACATGCGTCAATGGCCAAGGCCGAGAACGAGGAGGCCCAGCAAGTCGTATGCGATGTTGGCCGCCGCCACCGCTGTCGCACCTGCAGGATCGTACGGCGGCGAGACCTCGACCACGTCGGCAGATACGACCGGAACCTGATTGGCTAGGCCCAGCACGATCGCGAGGAGTTCGCGCGTCGTCATTCCGCCCGCCTCGGGCGTCCCTGTACCGGGCGCAAAGGCTGGGTCGAGGCAGTCTATGTCCACCGTGACATAGACCGGGGGCCTCAGGTGCTCGACAGCGAGTGCTATCGCACCGGTTACACCGACGGTGTCAAGGTCGCGGGCGAGCAGGGTTGTGAAACCGAGCTCCGCGTTGTCCGCCATATCGGTATTGCTGTAGAGGGATCCGCGTAGGCCGATTTGAACGGAGGTGGCGGCATCTATCAGCCCTTCCTCGGCGGCACGCCGGAACATGGTTCCATGTGTGAGCTTCGAGCCGAAGTAGGAGTCCCAGGTGTCGGTGTGCGCGTCGAGTTGGAGTAGCGACAGCGGACCGTGAACCCCGCTCGCAGCCCGCAGGAGCGGGAGCGAGACGGAGTGATCGCCTCCCAATCCGAGAACCCGAGCCCCGGATTTGTGCAGTGCTGCCGCGGCGTCTTCTATGGCGCGGTGGGCCTCGATGATGTTGACCGGGTTGGCCGCTGCATCCCCCGCGTCAACGACTTGATGAACGGCGAATGGATTGAGGCCGAGCGGCTCGTTATAAGGACGCAGCAGCAACGAGGCTTCACGGATCGCCCCGGGTCCGTACCGCGAGCCCGCACGAAACGTCGTACCACCGTCAAACGGTGCCCCAAGGATCGCAACATCGGCGCGTCTGACCTGGTCCATGGTCGGTACGCGGGCGAACGTCCGAAACCCTGCGAACCGCGGGACGACAGCGGCGTCGACCGGGGGGATGATCTCGGGTTCTACAGCCGTCATCTGCTTGTCCTTTGGTCACGGATCCCGTAGTCGGGGTCCAAAGCCGATCGCAGGCGCCTCGCGCTCGCAGCTGGTAAGACGTCGCGTGAATACTCGGCCACTTCTCTGGCCGTCGCAAACCAAACCCCACCGAGGCCGCGCGCGAACTCGACGAAGCGCCCGATGTTCCGCGACCGCGCCGGGCGCCCCGAGAGGAACGGGTGCATCGTCAGCACTTCGAGGCAGCCTTCCTCGTGAGCGGCCTCAAGTTCGCCTGTCCACAGCTCGAGTAACTTACGAGGAGGCTCCAGAGCGCTTCCGAGTGGTGGGTCAACGAAGAATCCGTACTGCTCCCAGTCATCGAGTGACCAATGGACCGGCAGCTCAACAAGCGTGCCGGCATCAGAGCCGAGTAGATACGGCACATCGTCATCCATCAGGCTCGAGTCGTACGCAAAACCAGCAGCCGCAAGGATCTCGGGAGACTCAAGGCTGAGCATCCACCACGGCGCGCGATAGCCGACGGGTCGTGCTCCGATTAGCGGCTCCAGGCGCTCGACGGACCGCTCGATCACCGAGCTCTGCCCGGCCAGATTGAGATCGTGCGGGAGCTCGTGCAAATAGCCATGACAGCCGACCTCATGACCGTCGGCAACGATCCGACGAACGGTGTCGGGGTAGCACTCGGCCGTGAATCCAGGGACAAAGAACGTGGCCTGGACCTCGGCCTTCCGGAGTTGCTCGAGTAGCCGAGGGACGCCGACCCGTGGACCGTAGCTTTGGTGACTCATCGTCGTGGCATGAGTCGCATATTTCCGGTCGACCTGCAGGATCGCCGATTCCGCATCGACATCGAAGCTCAGCACTGCCGCGCAGTTGCTGCCTTCTGGCCATCTGAAACGTGGCAGTGGCGCTGTCGTCATGCCGACTCCCGCCGCAGTTCCTGGCAGGAACAGTGCACGCCGCCGCCCGCCAATGCGAACTGGTCATACTCGATCGCAATCACGTCAAGGCCCTCTGACTCCAGCCGAGCGTTGACCGTGGTGTTGTGAGCCATTGAAAGCACACGGCCCCGCCCCAGATTGACGAGGTTTCCGCCCAGCTGCACGCAATCTCGGTACGCGAGCGGGATCCAGCTGATTCCGCGCGCCTTGAGAAAGTCGAGGACGTAGTCCCCCAGGGCGTCTTCGCACACGAGCGCCAGTTTCTCGGCAATCATCAGCAGCGTCGCATCTAGGTGTACGAACTGCGGAGCGAGCGGCACGGTCAGCGCGTCCCACCCCTCTGCCTCCATCCACCCCGCGACCTGCTCGGCGCCCTCCTTGGTCGAGCGGTTGCCTGCATAACCAAGGATCACGGACCCGGGCTCGATGATGCCGAAATCTCCGCCCTCGAAGTGGCCAGCGGTCACCCACTTCCAGATGGGTGTTTGTTCACGTGCATAGAAGCTCGCTACCACTGCGTAGTCCCGTCGTCGCGGAGGCGTCTGGATGCTCGCGACGACCGGCCCCCAAGGCGTGACGAAGCTCGAGTCGCGGGCGAAGACACTGCTCGTCAGCCCCTCATCGGCATCAAGGAAATGGCACCGGACCCCCGCCCGCTCGAACGCGTCGACCATGCCGCGGTGCTGCGCGAGCGCGGCCTCCCGGTCAAAGCGGACCCCGGTACGGTCCTGGTTCGCGAAGGTGACAGCGGAGATTGAGTTGAGCGGGACCCAGCGGAAGTTGTCCGGGCGTGCGAGCAACACCTCAGCAAGCGCTCCCGTCTGGTTGTCCAGTGACCATTTGATCTCCCGCTCCGCTCCGACTGGGTCACTCACCCGCGCCTCGCTTTGACTGATGCCATCTATACGCGCCAGAGCGATTCTGCGGCAGTGACGTCCGGCGTGACATTTGCGCCCGGATGGCCATCATGTCTCCGCCGGTTCGGGGACAGGCGCTTCCGAGGCTGAGACCACCGCGCGGCCGCGCTTGAGACGCTTACGGGTGAGCCCGCAATACACGAGCCCGCTCGCGAGAATCGCCGTAAGCCACGAAAAGTCGGCACCGTTCGTCGCAACGGAGATTGGCCCACGGAAGAGAGATACGCTGCCGTATTCGAAAGCCCACCCGGCGACCAACCCGACGAGCAGTGCGAACAGCGAATCCCACCTGACGTCTCCGTAACGGGATTTCTGGGGGGCGTCGAACAACGCCTCGACATCCGCTCGGCCTACGTGGATCACACAATAGTCGACGAGACTGATCGCGCCCCAGGCAGCTGTCCAGATGACGAACGAGTTCATGTAGTTCGTGAAGGAGTTGGCAAATTTCGTGGAAGCGAGAAACGCAACCAGAACCCCAGACGCGATGAGGCCGGTGAGCAGGCTGCCGACCCACCGCTTGAGCTTGATGCCGCCCGCCAACATGCACAGCGGGGCCGAGTAGACGGACTCAACGTTGACCGCGACGGCGCCGTGCATGATCACAACCAGCACCGGGATCGTCATCACTCCAAACAGCGATGCCACAAGCTGAGCAGGATCGGAGTTCGTCGAGGAACTCGCCATCGCAGCTCCAAGAATGCCCAGCCAAATGATCGGGATGAAGGTCCCGATGGACGATGCCCAGTAGAGCTTTCGCTCAGTAGTGCCCGCGCGTGTAAAGCGAGAGTAATCCGACGCCCAGGCCACCCACGAGAAGCCCCAGCCGATTCCGACGGCCGTCATGAATTCGCTGCCAGCACTCCAAAGTGCCGCGCCATGAACTGTCGAGTGGTTCCAGACGATGTGCCCCTTGGCGAACGCCAAGACAGTCATGACAGCCATCACTACGGCGAGCACGGGAACCGTCCATTTCTCGAAGGTACGGATGGCGTAAAAGCCGAGCGTTCCCACCGCAATCTGAAAGACCATGATGAAGGCAGCCACGGCGTACTCGACAGCGTGGTTGTTTGGGAGACCAAGCCTGTGCAGGCAATAGGTGGCCAGGTTGAGGACAACATAGGTGTTGAGACCGATCCACGAAAGCGTGATAAGCGCCTGGAGGATCGACGGGATGTTGTTTCCACGCCTGCCAAACGCCATCCGCCCGAGAGCCAACTGCGACACGCCCGTCCGGTTCCCCATGAGGGTGAAGAATCCAAAGATGAGCGCTCCAGCTGCCTGTCCGATCAGCATCAAGAAGATCGACTGCACCAGACTGAGACCAAGTTCCGGCCCGATCGCACCGACAACCCAGCTGGTCGGCGTGATGTTGGCACCACACCAGATCCAGAATTGCTGCCACGCGGTCGAGTCTCGATCGGCGACTGGGATTGGCTCGATCCCATGCTGATCTACCGTGAGCGCATTTTGCAACTCGCCAGCTCTACCGAACTCCGTTGCAGACATGCCCGTTCCTCTCCTCTTCCTCTGACTTCTACCGCTTTGTCTGCGCGGCCGCGAGGTCATTCCCCTCCCTCCAGTCGCGACACTCGTGGTCACTGCATGCACCGCGCAAGCTCGCTGGGCCCTCGTGCGTGCTCCGAGCTAACTCGATCCTGGTGCAGCGGCCGTCCTCAACCTTTGAGGAACAACCCCCGTGGACCTTCGCCCTTGCGTCTCTTGATGCGATCCGCCTCTCCTCTAACGGCTTAAGGACAACCTAACGTCAGGTCGTCCGGACAAGTATGAGGAGCTTGCCTCCACGCTGTCAAGTCGACGCTGTACCTTTGTATGGGTGTCAAGTCTCCGTCTGCACCAGAGCGTCGATCAAATGCATGCATTCCAGGCGGGCATTTCTGCGTCGAGTCGGCGTGGGCCCAAAAGTCCGCGGTCCACTCACTAACGGCGGATGGGTCTGGTGAGCCGATCGGAGTCCCCATGGCCCGGAAATGGGCTCGACCGTCGCAGTAGCGTGCCCCTCTACTACCAGCTGCAGGAGATCCTCCACCAGCAGATCGCTTCAGGCCGTTTCGGCGTTGGAGATCCGTTGCCATCCGAGGGCGAGCTATGCCGGATGTTCGACGTCAGCCGCATAGTGGTCAGGCAAGCTCTCGAAGTGCTCGCGGACGACGGCGAGATCGTGCGGTTGCAGGGCAAGGGCACGTTTGTCGCAGAGCCCAAGCTCGACCTCGCTGCCGGCGGGCTCTTGCGTGTACTGACCTCGGCAGACCCGGGCCTTTATGAAGTCGAGGTACTGGACGCTCACGTAACTCCAGTGGAGGAGGGCTATGGAACGCGGTTCGGCGTAAACGAGGCGCTAAGGATCGACTGGTTGCTGCGCCTTCGTGGTGAGGCGACCGCGACGGCCTATTCCTTTCTGCGCCCTGGTTCCGTCCCAACGCTCGAGCGCGCCGCGATCCGGGGTGCGCGACTCGGCGATGGAAAGAAACCGAGGCTAGGCATCCGACTCGACCACCCGGAGATCGGTGTTTCGACCAGCCAGGCAACCCCGTACACCGCTGAGCGTCTCGGCCTCGTAGTTCGCGCGCCTGTTTTTCTCGTCGACATCACCGAGCTTGCGCGATCTGGACCCGAGCCAGGTCGAGTTGTAGAGATCGCTCGCGTGATTTACCGAAGCGACACCCTCACGCTCCAGTTTGAGACGACCCGCACCGCCGGTGTGCAGCAGATCGCGGCACGGATCTCAGCGATCTCGCCGGTGTGATGTGAACTGGCCTGAGTTCCTGCATCCTTCTGCTTACTGAGATGATGCGTAGATGCGGACAACAATCGATTCGGCTGTCCTGGAGCGTGCTGTGAGGCCGGCGCATGAGCACAAGGTGAGTTTCCGCCGACGTTCGCAAGCAAGTGGTCTGCCTACGGTGACGGTGTTCGTCAGAAACCTCGGCCGGATGGGGCACGCCAAGTCCGAGATCTCCGACCTCGAGGACCGGTTGGGGTAGACGATGGCTATCGGTGTGGCGCTAGGCGGTGCACTCGGCATCGGGAGCGCGGACTTCCTCGGCGGCCTGTGCGCTCGTCGCTCAGGCTCACTGGCCACCTCGTTCTGGATGAACCTTGTTGCCCTCGTGGGCTTGACTCCGACCTGGCTGGTCGTGCAACCCCAACTGTCGACGGGCCGCGCTCTCGGAGCCCTCGCGGCTGGCGTCGTGAGTGCCGCGGCAGTAAATCTCATCTATGCCGCGCTTTCAACCAGCCTGATGAGCTTGGTAGCCCCGGCGATTGCGTGCGGCTCGGCCCTAGTACCAACAGCGGTTGCCGCGGTAGTCGGCAACGCGCCGTCAGTCGGCAACGGCATTGGTATTGCATTGGCACTTGTCGGGATCGTTTCGGTCACCTGGATGCCGCGCGCGGCGGCCCCGCGCTCTAGGCTCGAGCGCCGGGCGTTGATCCTCACGCTGTTGGCATCGGTGTTTAGCGGTTTGTCGTTCTCGATCGCCCTGCTCGCCGTCCGCGGGGGAACAGCGCAGACTGCCGTCGGCGTCTCAGCGCTCGAACGACTAGGTGCGACCTTCGCTGCGCTGCTTCTCGCAACCCGACTGGTCCGCGGCCGGCGGCTTGTCGTCCCTGGCGGGGCAGCCTTGCTCGGCGCCGGGTGTCTCGATGGCGCTGGCGTCACTCTTCTGCTGGTGTCCGCGACACTTGGCAACTTTGCGGTCAGCGCTGTGATCGTCTCGTTGTACGCGGTGGTCACCGTGTTGCTCGCGCAAATCGTCCTCCGAGAGCGCATCGCCAGTCACCAGATATTCGGCATCGGGGCAGCGGTCCTCGGCGTCGCTCTGCTCTCCACCGGCTAGATACAGAGCCCGGCGCGAGACCGATCGGACAGGGGTCGGGAGCGCGTTGCTGACCCGGGCGGCGCGGCGGGTCGCAATGACCGACGCGCGATTGGGCGGGCTGGCCGATCTGAGGCAGCGACGTCGTGGTCACGATCCAGGCCTATAGCGAAGATGTCTTCGGGCCTCCGCTTGTCGCATTTCCGAGTGGGCACCTTCGCCGAAGCCGCACTCATGATCAACGAGAACTCTTATTGCAAACAGTGCCGCGATCTTCACCCGCGACGGTGGTGGGTCCGCGAAGTTCGACCCTGATGACGAGTTAGCCGGTGAAGTCCTGATCGAGGGCTAGAGGATCCCTGCGGTCGCACAGGTCGGTATGCTCGACGACGCGAGCGTGATCGGTTCCTAGGGGTGTCTTGTGCTTTCGCAGCTTATCGACAATCACACACCTGTCGATGCCGTTCATGGGCAGGATTTCCTCAGACGACTGCGACACCGGCACCCTCGCGGCGACCGCGGCCGGCGTTGACTAGTCTGGTCGATTTCACGATCCAGCGCGAGCCCGACAACCCACGCTCGGTGCTGGCGCGGTGGTCCGCTCGCGCCGATGGGGCCGCCTACGCCGATTGCGGCTTCCACACGGCGATCAAGGATGGAAGGAGCCGATGCTCGAGGATGTGGGGACGATGGTGGCGGCCGGAATCTGCTCGTTCAAGCCGTTCATGGCCTACAGGGGTGTGCTCATGGCGTGCGACGACGTGCTCACCGTATGCATGGAGCGCGTGCCATAAATGCGCTGACGATGTGCGTGTGGTGAGCGGTGACATCATCGACCTGCTGGTCAAACTGCCGCTGGTGTACGGAGGCAACTCGGCTACCCACCACGCGCTGAGGCGAACGGAGTTCGCTGAAACAGGGGACACGTGCCGTGCCGCCAGGATCGCTGAGAACCTCGGCGCGCCGCTGTTCGTCGTACAGGTCACTCGCGCCCCTTCAGCTGCCGAGATCGAGGTCTCACAGCAGCGCGGCTGTGATGTCACTGGGGAGACCCGCGTCCAGCATCTGACCAACTCGATCGAGGCTCGCAAGCGGTCGGGTGTCAGGAGCCGCCGCTACGTCTGCTTCCCCTCCCCTGCTCGACGCGTTCAACGACGACCTGATGTGGGAAGACATCCATCGCGGTGTGCTCGAGTGCAACTCAGCCGACCACTGCCCGTTCACCGACTGGCAGAGGACTCGTGGCTCGCACGATCTCAGCCCGATCCCGAACGGATTGGGGAAGATCCAGAACCGGCCCCGGAAGCTCTGAGAGAAGGGCGTGTCGAACGGCACGCTGACCCGCTCGCAGCTCGTCGACCGCACCTCGACCGCGGTGAGATCCTCAACTCGAGGGGGCACGGCCGTTTGATCAGGCGCACGCCCGGTGGCCTTGCATGAGCGGAGTCGCCAGACTCACGCTTGACCCGGCGGCGGTGATCGCCGATCTCGACGAGATCGCGACCCAGAGCGGCGGACGCTTCGCTGGCGCAAAGCGGCTCGCCTGGACCCCCGACTGGCTCGCCGCCCGCGCCTGGCTGCGCGGCAAGCTCGAGGAGATCGGCCTACCGCTGTCGGAGGACGCGGCCGGTAACCTATGGGCCACCGTGCAGGGCGAGACCGACGCGTTTCTGATCGTCGGATCGCACATCGACGCGGTGCCGGAAGGGGGCTGGCTAGACGGTGTACTCGGCCTCATGACCGCGCTGGAGACCGTGCGCAAGCTTGCCGCTCTTCCCAGCCCGCCGCCGATCAGCGTCCGCTTCGTCGACTGGGCTGACGAGGAGGGTGCCCGCTTCACGCGCAGCCTGCTTGGCTCCTCCGCGTGCGCAGGGACGCTGGTGCCGGGCGATGTGCAAGCGCTGCGCGATGCCGGCGGCACGACGCTCGCCGACGCACTCGCGACCTGCGGCGTCGATCTCGACCGGGCCGTCGGCGCTTCCTCATCGCTGGATGGCGCGATCGGCTACCTCGAGCTCCATATCGAGCAGGGCCCGGTTCTGCTGGATGCCGGGCGGCTCGCGTCGGCCGTCAGCGGGACCGTGGGTGTCGAGCGCCACCTGATCACCTTCACCGGCCAGGCGGCGCACGCCGGCTCGACGCCGATGCACCTGCGTCGAGACACGCTCGCCGCGGCCGCGCAGGCGGCGCTCGCAATCCGTCAGACCGCAATCGATCGCGGCGGCGTCGCGACCGTCGGCAACCTCTCCTCCACCCCCGGTGTGATCACCGCAGTGGCCGGCCGCACGGAGATGCAGCTTGACCAGCGGCACCTCGACCCGGCCACGCTCGCGGCGATGCTCGCCGACGCGCTGACCGCATGTCGGGCCGCGGCGGACGCGTTCGGCTGTACGCTCGACGTCAAGCGGGTCTTCGCCGCCGCACCCACCCATTTTCATCCGGCGCTGGTCGGAGCTGCGCGCGCCGCGATCGCCGATGCTGGCGGCGGCTACGGCGACCCGATTCCCAGCGGCCCGCTGCATGACGCAACGGAGATCGGGCGCATTCTCCCGACCGCGATGATCTTCGCGCAGTCAGATCCGCCGCTCTCACACGCTGCGATCGAGAACTCGCCTGACGCGGCGCTGCGGGTGGCGATCGATGCTTACGGACGCACCGTTGCCTGGGCCTTGGCAAACCATGCCGTGTTGGCTGGAGATGACGTGCCGTGAACTTCGGCTGGTCCGCCAGCCGACCTGGGTCACGGGGCATCGAACTCGCAGGGCGCGCGGGAACCTAGAGCTTCAGGCAGGTGTGAACGTTCGGTCCAGCACTTCGTCAGTGCCCTCCTCAGGGCCGGCGACCTGTGGACACGCACAGCTCACTCCTCTTGTCGCAGCGACCGGGACACTGATGCTGTAAAGACCACCACGGCCACCCCGGCAATTTGCAGTATCGGGGTGTAACGCAAAGCGTGTGACGCGACGAAGCCGCCCACGACTGCCCCACCGACAAGCGCGGCTAGAAGTCGGAGATTGAGAGCCACGCCCCGGATCGGCCGACGGGAGGTCAGATGAACCACGGTGGAAGTGAGTGTTCCGGTGAGATAGGTGGTTGACAGTCCGGAGACGCCGAACCGCTGGATAGCGCTGCTCTGGATCCCGAGTGCCACCGCATTGAACGCGAGCAGAACCGTCTTCAGCACGGTCCCGCTCACCTGTGCACCCGCGAGCTGCAGCGCGACAGCGTAAAGACAAAGCACAGCGAGCTCGGCGATCAAGGCGCGTGTGACCGAACTCGGCCAGACGGCCTCACCGTCCGTGTGGTGACCGGCGAGCCTGGTTCCGATGATGCAGCCCAAGATGAACGCGAGGATGGCCGACCCCGCGCGGGCAGCCAGAGAGAGGTTCCCTGCCCCACCGGCCAGCCCGAACAACACCATGTTTCCCGTCATGACACTCGAGAATGCGCCGCCCAAACCGATGAATCCAGCAGCATCGGTAACGCCGCTGACGACCGCCAGAACCACAACCAGTTGTTCCCTCCTGCGCGTTCCGACGGCATCGCTCAAGCGTCTGCGGTCGTGTTCGGATGGCGCAGCACCTGATTCAGGTTCAGACCATCCAGCGACGGGAACTTGCCCTGTGTTCGGCTGCACGGTCAGAATCCCACGCAGGCGCCGTCTTGGGTGCGCGGATCGGCTGCACCACAGAGCATGTCGTCCTGGGTAACCATGATCATCTGTGCATGCCCGAACGCCTGCTCGCCAGGCAGTGCTCGACTGACGCGGTATCCGCGTTTGGCAAGACCGTCCGCCCACGATGCCGGGGCGTGGTGTTCGATCTCGACGATCGGGGGCTCGCTCTGACCCCTTCCCCACAGGCCAAAACCGGTCGGCTCGTCCCGCCGGAGGTACCAGCGTGGTGCTGCCAGAGCATCACCCGGCGCCTCCCCCGAACGGAAGGCGCGGGCTAGAAGCTGAAGCAGGATCTGCGGTTGTGCGTCCGCCCCCATCGTTCCCATCACCGCCGCGAGTGCCCCGTCATCGCGGGTGAGTAACAACGGGGAGAGGGTATGCGGCGGCCTACGACCAGGACGATATTCGGCCGGATGACCCTCCGTGAGCGAGAATCCCACTCCGCGGTTGTGCAGAAAAATGCCATGCCGTGGCAGCACCAACTGTGACCCAAACTCGCCGGCGTTGGACATGATCAGCGACACCGCCATGCGATCCCGGTCGACGGCGCACAGGTAGGTCGTGTCGCCATCTGCGTAGACGTCATGCATGCCTCTGCTCGCATGCTCGCGGACGGCTGCCGCCCGCGCCGCAAGCCCTGACGGCGCCAGCAGCGCGGTGCCGTCCGCACCGTCGTAGAGGACGCCGGCCCGGTCCTCCGCGGCCTGCCGGGCCGACTCGAC
>JAKAED010000161.1 GCA_021820105.1 Actinomycetes bacterium
TTACTCCGTGGCGATCACCTACACCGGCCTCGCCTACCCGAAGGTGCGCGTGACCACTCCGGCGCTCGATTCGCCGACCGGCAAGTCACTTCCGCACGTCTTCAACGACCGCTCGCTTTGCCTGCACCTGGACGATGACTGGGCACCCGCGATGCTGATCGCCGACACGATCGTGCCGTGGACCTCCGAATGGCTCTTCCACTACGAGATCTGGCGGTTTAACGACGAGTGGTACGGCGGTGGCGACTGGCCGCCGCGACGGACGCCGGTCATCGCGACCGGCGCAAGCGTCATGCTTCCGGACGTCCCGTAAGCCGTCTTTACGCCAAGATGGAGATAGTCATGGCACACGACGAGCCTCAGCACCCGCATGCCTGAGCCCAACACCGCCGACCTCGGAGCGGTGCTCAGGGCAAGACGGCGGGAACGGCACCTCAGCCTTCGAGACCTACACGAGCAGACCGGCGTCTCGGTCAACACCCTGTCCCGCGTTGAGCGCGGACACGTACCCGATCTCAAGAACTTCCAGCGGATCCTTGACTGGCTGGACGAGCCTGCCGAACGCTTCCTTGAGCCTGTGACGAGCACGTCGACGCCAGCGGTGATCGCCCGTCACCTGCGCGCCGATCGCCAGCTCAGCAGCGAGGCGGCGAACACGCTCGCGTCGATGGTCGAAGACATGTATCGCCAGCTCATCGGGGAGCGCCCGGCGCTCGCGCTGCACCTGCGGTCGGCAAAGACCTTCACCCCCGGCGCCGGCGCGCTGCTGGCCGACATTCTCGGCGAGATGCAATCCAATCTGCAAGCGTCACAGCGTGAATAGCCGATGCGCAGAGGCTTCAAGGCGGAGGCAGAACGCACTGCCGAAGCAATCCGCACCGAAATGGGTAAGCGCGCGTCTGACCCGCTCGACGCCGTCGACCTAGCTCGCCATATCGGCGCCGAGGTCCGCTGCGCAGACGAGCTGACGAGCCTAGAGAAGCTGGAGACGCTCGAGGATCTGCAGCCCGGCGCGTTCTCGGCCTGCACCTTCAGCATCGGCGACCGTCACGTGATCGTCTATAGCCCGCTCGCGTCCGCGGGCAGGACGCAAAGCGACATCTCGCACGAGGTCGCCCATATCGTGCTCAAGCACGAGATGAAGTCCGTCGAGACGCTCGGCAGCATGAGCTTTTTTACTTGCGATCCGGAGGAGGAGCAGGAGGCTAACTGGCTCGCCGGCTGCTTCTTGCTCCCGCGACGGCTGCTCTACATCGCCGCGCGCCGCGGCCTCGACGCGGCCGGCATCGCCGCCACCTACACAGTCAGCGAGCAGATGGCGGCGTATCGACTGCGCACCACCGGAGTAATGAGGCAGCTGAAGGCTCAGCAGACATAGTCAGCTGCGGCACTTGTGCGCCGGCACACCACGAGAGATGAAGAGCCGGCGGCCCCGCGCCGGTTGCAGCCGGCCGGGGCCCGGCACCGGAGAGGTAACCCCCGCGTGCGTATCGAACCGTAGCCGAGCTCCTCCGGCGCAGCGCGGTGGACGCGACATGCAACGCGTCGGCGCTGCGGGCCGCGCTGGGCCTACGATCGGAGCATGTGTGGCCGCTACACCATGAGCGCCGGGGGCGACCGGGTCCGGGCTGCATTCGCCGAGTTTGACTTGCGCTTGAACGACGCTGGAGGGCTGGGCCGCTACAACATCGCCCCGACGGAGGGAGTGCTGACGATCGCCTCCCCCAGGGGCGAGCCCGAGGCCAAGTTGATGCGCTGGGGCCTCGTGCCGTCATGGTCCAAGGATCTGAAGTCATCGGCGCGGATGATCAACGCTCGGCTGGAGAGCGTGACCGAGAAGTCTGCCTACCGAGGAGTTGTGCCGGAAGCATCGCGTCGCGCTCTGCTCCCGGCCGACGGCTGGTACGAGTATCTGCCGTAGAGCGTTATGTGATGTGGATGGTGGGTCGTTACGGTTTTGTTCGTAAACGGCGTGATCGCGGCAGCCGTCTGCTGCGGATAACTTGTGGGTCGGCACCGGTCGCCAGCACGATGGGATGGCTTGCTAGAGGCAACGGCGCTTAGGTGAGCGGTTTGGGGCTGGCGGCGACGAGCAGTAGCCCGATGATCGCGATTGCCATCCATGCTGCGACGTAGATGAACGCTGCTTCGGGTGAGATCGCAGTCCAGAGGATTCCGGCGATGACGCTGGCGGCGAGGTTTCCGACCGCTTGGAATGTGGCCAGCAGCCCGAATGCTGAGCCGCGCACTCGTTCGGGCGCGAGCCTTGCGACGGCTGCGGTCTCGGCTGTCTCTGCGCAGCCGATCCCGACACCGGCGAGGACGAACCAGAGCGCGAGCAGGGAGAAGCTTTCGCCGGTTAGCGCCAGGCCGATGTAGGAGGCGAGGAAGCAGACGGCGCCGGCGCCGAGCACGTGGAGCATCCCGCGGCGATCGCCGCGTAAACCTGCCGGGACGCTGACGAGGGTGGCCGCGACGTTGTAGAGAGTGTAGAGCACCAGTGCTAGCTGGGCCGCGGAGGAATGCGATCGGCCTGGTTCAAGCAGCTCGGTCGCACGCAGGATCAGCAGTGTCGCGGCGAGGTTTCCGAGCTCGAACGCGAAAGCTGCGACCAGTAGCCGCCCGAGACGGCCGTGCATTAGTGGGCGGACTGTGAGGCGAATCGGGCGGTGCTCGCGGACCGTCGGCGACGGGGTGCGGCGGATCGCGTAGATGATCGCGACCGCTGACAGCAGTCCCGGGATGATCGAGAGCAGGATCGCGCCGCGGATGCTGATCAGGGCTACGAGTGCGAGCGCGAGTAGTGGCCCGCCGATCGCTCCGAGGTTGTCCATCGCGCGCTCGAATCCGTAGGCGCGCCCGTAGACCTCCGGTGGCACGACGTCGGCCAGGAGTGCGTTGCGGGCTGGGACGCGCAGCCCGCGCGAGGCCCACGCGCCACCTCGCAGCACCCCGACTTGCCATACAGATGTCGCGATCCCGATTAGTCCCGACAGCACGGCCGTCGTGGTGTATCCGCCAACAGCGACCGCGCGGCGACGAGCTGGATCGTCAGCCAGCGCGCCGCCACCAAGTCGTGCGGCGCCGGCGAGCCCGTCGGCGATCCCTTCGATGACACCGAGCGCGGATGCGGGCGCGTGCAGGGTGCTGGTCAGGAGACTTGGCAGCAGTGAGGTTGGGACTTCGTGACCGAGATCCGAGAGGAGGCTCGCGGCGCCGATCCCGCCGACCCCGCGGGTCAGCCACCGCGGTTGCCCGGCCGTGATCTCGGGCGCTTCGTCGTCTGGGCCGGGCGGCGGTTGATTGTCTACGTCGTGTTCCCGGTTCGTGGTACTCATTGCGGCCTTTCTAGGACGTGGACATGTTCAGGCAGAGCGCCTAGTCCGACAAGGTCCCCCTCGGTCAGGGGAACCTGACCGTTGGCGGGGGCGTGGATCGTGAAGCGCGTCAAGCGGATCCTGCGGCTGCCGCCGTCCTGGTGCACCCCGACGATCGTGTCGGTCAATCGGCTCGTGCTGGGGTCGGTGAGCTGTAGCTGCCAGGGATGGATCGCGACGTGCACAGGCCCGCTGGCGGGCGTGGTGCTGTCGAGCTGGCCGCCGCCGTGCAGCACGATGCTCGATCCGGTGGGCGTGCTCGTTGCCTTGCCTTCAAGTACGTTCGCGCCCGTTAGTGCCGCGACGAGCACGTTCGCCGGTGCGGCGAGTAGTTGGGTGGGCGTGTCGAGCTGGATCAGTTCCCCGCGGTCGATTACCGCGATCCTGTCGGCCAGGGCGGTCGCGTCCTCGAACGCGTGCGTGACAAGTAGCACGGGTAGCTCAAGGCGGGTGAGGATGTCTGCGAGCTCGTCGCGGACTTGGCGGCGGGTGATCGCGTCGAGTGCGCTGAATGGCTCATCGAGCAGCAGCACGTGTGGATCGCGGGCGAGGGCGCGGGCGAGCGCGACGCGCTGTCGCTCACCGCCCGACAGGCTCGGAGGGCGAGCGGTTGCGAGGTGTGCGATCCCGAACTGCTCGAGCAGTTCCGGCCGGTCGAGCTTGCTCGCGAACCGTATGTTCCCGGCGACGGTCATGTGCGGGAACAGGCCGTAGTCCTGGGGCAGGTAGCCGACGCGGCGGCGCTCGGGGATGAGGTTGATCCGGCGGGTGCTGTCCAGCCACGGCACGCCGTTCAGTGCGATCTGACCGGTGCAGTGTCGCTCGAGCCCGGCGACTGAGCGCAGCAGCGAGGTCTTCCCCGCACCGGAGGGGCCGATCACGGCGACGGTCTCCGCGGCGAGGTTCAGCGCGGTGCGAACGGTGAACGAGCGGCGGGGGACGGTGATGTCGATTTCGAAGAGGTCCATGAGCGCCCCAGAAGCTTGGATACGAACAGAATCGCGGCGCTGACGATGATCAGCAGCACCCCGATCGCGACGGCCTGGTCGAGGTTGGCGTCAAACAGCGAGTAGACGGCTAGTGGCAGTGTTTGGGTGGTTCCTTGGAAGCTGCCGGCGAACAGGATCGTCGCGCCGAACTCGCCGATCCCCCGCGCGAACGCGACCGCCGCCGCTGCTCCAAGCCCGCCGGTTGCGAGCGGCACAGCGACCCGCAGCATCCGCCGGACCGGCCCAGCCCCGAGTGTTCTGGCGACGTCGAGCAGGCTCTCGTCGACCGCCTCGAACGCTGCGACCGCGCCGCGCAAGTAGAACGGGCTTGAGACGAACACGATCGCGATCACGACCGCCGCCTGGCTGAATGCGAGGTCGATCCCGAGCGCCGAGAGGGTATGGCCGAGTAGTCCCAGGCGCCCGAACGCGACCAGCAACGCGAGGCCGGCGACGGCGGGTGGCATCACCAGCGGTAGCTCAACGACAGTCACGACCAGGTCACGGCCAGGAAACCGCGATCGAGCGAGGACGTAGGCGAACGGGGTGCCAAAGGCGATCATCAGCCCGAACGCGATCGCGTTGGTCTTCAGCGACACCAAGATCGCGTCGGTTGCGACCTTGGTCCCGAACCCGTCGATCAGCTCGTGGACAGGCTGATAGGTGAACAGCGCCACGATCGGCAGCAGCAAAAACGCCAAAACAATCGCGGTCACGGCCACCAGCCCGACCGCAACCGCGGCCCGCCCGATGGCTGCGACCCAATCGGGCGCGCCGTCAGGGGACGGGCCGCGGGTCGCGGCCGCGTTCACCGCTTGCCGAACCCGGCTGCCCGTAGCTTCGCCTGCCCAGCCTTCGACAGGACGCGCCTCACGAACGCCTGCGCCGCCGCCTGGTTCTTGCCGGACTTGACCACCGCGATGTAGTCCTCAGCCCCGGGCTTGGCCTTCGCCGGCAACTTGACGACCTTGACCTTGCTGCCCGCGGCCTTCGCGTCGGTGATGTACACGAATCCGACATCCGCCTGACCGGTCGCGACCTGCGCCACGGTCTGGGTCACGTCCGTGGTCTGGCTGACCACGTTCTTCATCGCCGGCTTCGTGATCCCGAGGTTCGTGAACGCGTTCCGGGCGTAATCGCCGCACGGTACGGTCTCGTTGCAGATCACGATCTTCACCCCAGGCTTCGTGATATCCGCAACCGACTTGATGCCCGCCGGATTGCTCTTCGGGACGATCATCACCAACGTGTTAGTCGCAAACTCAACCGGTTTGGTGACCAGCCCCTTCGCGTACAGCTCCTGCGGCTGCGTCGGGCTCGCAGCCGCGAACACGTCCGCCGGAGCACCCTGCTCAATATCGGTCTCCAACTCCCCGGACCCACCGAACGTGTACTTCGCGTTCGGCTGGATCTCCGGAAACACCTTCGTCAGCGACGCCGCCGCCAACACGGTGGGTTTCGCGCTTCCACTAGCCGCTACGGCGGTCCCTGCCGCGCTCATGCAAGCCGCTGCCGCAGCGACTGTAACTAGGCACCGCATAGGTACGAAATTCCTCACATTTGCTCCTCTTTTGTCCGTGCGCCAGGATGCTGGCAGGCGGACCGTATCATGGCAATGAAGATGCGATCTCACGTCCGGGACAAGCGGCTAAAGCTCGGGCTGACCCAAGCCGAGCTTGCGGCACGCTCAGGCGTCAGCCGGCAACTTGTCGCAGCCGTCGAGGCAGGCCAAAACACGCCCGCGGTCGATGCTGCGCTCCGCATCGCGCGCACGCTCGCCTCCACCGTCGAAGAGCTCTTCGACGGCCCTCGACCCCCGGTCGTCTCGGCTCTCGGCGATCACCTACCCGATAGGGCGATGGTGCGGGTGGGACGCGTCGGCGACCAGCTCATCGCCACACCACTCCCGGACCACGGCACCAACGCGATCGGCTGGAGCAGCCCGGACGGGCTCATCGACAACGGTGAGCTACAGCTGTTTCCCGCTGCCCATCCTGCCGCGCTAGTGGTCGCCGGCTGTGACCCAGCACTCGGGATCGCCGAAGCGATGCTCGCCGGTCACGGGACCCTCAGCCTGCTGGCGATCTCCGCCCCGACCGGAACCTCACTCGCGGCGCTCGAGCACGGACGTGTTCATGCGGCCGTTGTACACGGCGCCCCCGGCACGCTCCCATCACCACCGGTACCCGTCACGCGGCTGCACCTCGCGCGCTGGCACGTCGGACTCGGCATCGCGCGACCATCCCTCGGCGACTCGCTCGAAGCGATCCTGCATGCGCAGGTTCAGGTCGTGCAACGCGACCCAGCCGCCTCCAGTCAACAAGCCTTCGAGCACGCCGCCCTCCAAGCCGGCATCACACCGCTCGCCGGGCCGCGAGCCAGCGGACACATCGACGCCGCTCGGACCGCCGCGACCCTGACCACGGCAGGCGTCACGACCGAAGCCGCCGCCCACGCCTTCGGCTTGCGCTTCCTACCGCTCGAACACCACACCGTTGAAATCTGGCTCGGCCAGCAATGGGCCGGCCATCCCGCCGCCGACGCCCTCGCCGACCTCCTGACCCGCACGGCGTTCACACAACGCGTCGCGCAATTCGGCGGCTACGACCTCACCTCCTGCGGCACCGTCATCTAGCAGCGCCGACGCCGTCCCCGCGACTCAGCCAGCCGCCCACCAGCTACTCGGCTAGCTCGGTGCCCGAGGACCTTGGGTCGTCAGCTTCCGTGGACGAGGCGCGCGGCTACGAGCTTGGAAAGCGCGACCGCCTCGGTCATCTGCGGCTTTCCGCGCATGCTGGGTCCGTGGTAGGTCACAAATACACGCACCGCAACCTTGCCGCTGATCACCAGACCCGTTGATTGGGCAAGCCCGGCGGCGCCGGTCGACGGCGGGCTGTTCGTTGCCTGGCCTCGGTAGCCCGCGCCTGAGAACATCACAGTTGGCCCGTACCGGTTCTTCAGAGACGTCACGGTGAACCGTGAGATCCGCTGCGGTGTGATCACAACGGCCCTGAGGACCTGGTTCTTAGTTCCCTGATACGTGCAGAACAAGGGCCCAGGCTGCACATGAACCTTGACGCCCAATACCTTCGCGGCCTGTCCCCCGGTGAGCAGCGAGCACGGCTCGACAGGCGGCTTCTGCGACCCGGCGCCGGGTGAGGCGGCGGCTGGTGTCGAGCCGCCCGCGGCGGCAAGCCCGGCCGCTAGCAGGGACCCGGTAATAGCTGCGGCCGCTCGCATCCCGCGGATTGTGACCGGTGGCGACGGCACGCCGCAAGCAAGTCGGGTCCGCTGCTGGAGATGAACGTCAGAGCTGCTGCAGGAATTCCAGCAGCCTGTCTCCGGGCCGGTACTTGCCGGGCGTGGTGCCGGTCGGAGCGGCCCGGTCGATTGCTTGCTGCTTGAGTTTGTTGTCGGCGTGCAGGTAGATCTCCGTCGATCGGGTGCTCTCGTGCCCGAGCCAGAGCGCGATCGTGAAGATGTCGACGTCCTTTGACCGGAGCATCATCGCGTTGGTGTGTCTGAGCCCGTGCGGCGTGATGCGCTTGCTGGCCAGCGACGTGCACCGACCGCCGGCGACGCGGACGTGCTTGTCCAGTAGCCAGGAGATGGCCTTGGGGGTGATTCGGCCGCCGCGGCGTGTCGGGAACAACGGATCGTCTTGCTGGCCCTGGCGTTCACGGCACCACTGCGAGAGCACCGCGACCGTCTCGCGGGTGAGGATCACCGACCGCTCTTTGCGACCCTTGCCGAGGACCCTCAGCTGAGCGCCCGTGCCGAGGCTTACGTCGCCGACGTTCAAGCCGGTCAACTCAGAGACCCGCAGTCCGCCCTGGATCGCGACTAGCA
>JAKAED010000162.1 GCA_021820105.1 Actinomycetes bacterium
TCCGCCACGGGCATGAAGGCCCACCCATCGCCACCTTCGAGATGGGCGCGTGGCGGCTGCCCTTCGACCGGATCCCGGCACTCGCCGAATGGTGGGGCGATGCGCCACCGCTCGGCGCTGCCCGCTTCACCGACGTCGCCATCACCGCCGAGGGCGTGCCCGACCCTCCAGACGAAACACTCGGCCTCTACCTCGAACTCAGCACCGCACACATCAGCGAGGCCACCGACCAGCAGTTGGCAGCCCACAGCTACAAGGGCGAGGTCTCCAACTTCGGCCTGCCTCGCTACCCGGAAGGCTGGCCCGCCGTCGTCGAGTTCGGTTACGGCCACATCGTCCGTGTGCCTGCCGACATGCACGACACCGGCACCGAGCTGACCGTCCCGGACGATCTGCGGGCCATCCTGCGTCGCGCCGCCGCAAAGCGCGGGCTGGTTGATCCTCGATCGCGACGGCCCCACCGACCCCACCCTTCCCACCTTCCACTGGTAGGAGCAGCCATGTTCTCCATCACCGAAAAGCAGATCGAAACCGTCGCCCGCCTACAGAACCTTGCACGGCAGACCTACCGGCTGCACGACTATCCCGGCAGCCCCGGCGCCAACAGCAACGTCTCGATCGCCGCCCTGACCGACAGCGAGGCCGACAGCGACTCGCGCGGTGTGCTGCGCACCTGCGGCGGGCCGCTCGCCAACGCGATCGTCGTCGCGATCACGTACGTCTCCTCCGAGTGGACCGCAGAAGACGGGCCAACTCGCGTGCCCGTCATCGTCCTACCAGACGGCACGCCAATCGGCGCACCCTTCGAGCTCACCGGCGAGGTGACAATCACCGCCCCGTTCGAGCTGGGCTACCTCGACGACGACATCCCCGCGCCCACCAACAGCGACTTCAAAGGCCCGCTGCTTCAGACGCTCACCGACCGCCTCTCAGTGCTCGCCGCCAGCGAATACCAAAAGCACGCCAAGGCACGGCCAAACATCGCCTGATTCGCGCCGCCGCGGTCTCGTGGCGCGGAGTTGCAGCTAACAGCGCGTGGGGCCCCACGCGCCTTGCCGCCTGACGCCAGCCGACCCTACAACAGGTGCGCCAAATGGATGTGGGACAGGAGCCACACGACAACCTGGCCGCTGAGAAACGCTGCCGCCACCGGATGGTGAAACAAGCTCTTGGTCGCGGACGGGGGCGTCGGGGCTCCCCCCATATAGATGTTGACGGTCCAGTTGGGACGCATCGGGTCCTGCTCGGGGTGGTTCGTTGTGGTTTGCATGGTGCTTTCAACATAGCCCTCGTGAGGCGTCTGGGCTGGAACGAAAAAAGCCGCTACTAGCAGGGTTTTTTTTCCCGCTTTTTTCCGGTCCGGCGCCGAAAATGCCCTAGGGGTCCGCGTGGTCGACGCTGGCTGCCGGCGGCCATTTTCGCGGCACGGTCCGGCCGTCAACCCCTTCGGGGCTAGCCTCGCTGCGCTCGGTTGACGGCCTGGCTGCGTGCCGCGCTGATGGCGCTCGTCAGCTCACCGAACGACCACAGGAGCAAGCCCACGATGAGCGCTTACGCAGGCATCGGTTCACGCCAGACCCCGCCGCAAATCCTCGACCTGATGACCGCCCTCGCGCGGAAGCTCGCCCAGACCGGCTACACCCTCCGGTCCGGTCACGCGCCCGGTGCCGACCAGGCGTTCGAGCGTGGCGCGGGCCAGGACGCTGAGATCTACCTGCCGTGGGCCAGCTTCGAGCGCGCCGTGTGCTGCAGCGCCGGATACACGCAACCAGCGCCATCACCGGAAGCGCTCCAGCTCGCCGGCCAGCATCACCCTGCGTGGGACCGTCTGAAGCCTGCGGTCAGGTCGCTGCACGCACGCAATTGCCACCAGATCCTCGGCCGAGACCTCAGCGACCCCGTCGCGTTCGTTGTCTGCTGGACCCCCGATGGGGCGACCACCAGCCCCGGCCCATCGACGGGCGGCACCGGCCAGGCGCTACGGCTCGCCAACGCCAACTCCATTCCTGTCTTCAACCTTGCGCGGCTCGAGCACCTCACCCGGGTCGAGTCCTTCATCTCCACAACCCCCTGACCGCAGGAGCCCTGCCATGTCAACAGCCTGTCTCATCGCCAAGCAGCACGGTCCCGACGGCATGCAGGCCGTCTACTGCCACTGGGACGGCAGCCCCACGACGATGGTGCCCGTCCTGCGTCGGCTTGTCCTCGACACGTTCAACGGCAGCACCATCGACGCGCTCGACTACCTCTTCGCGTCCGCCGGCTCCGGTTACTGGTCGCGGCTCAGCGGCTCCGGTCAGCTACACCGCGAGGACACCAGCGATCGCGCGACCGCCAACACCATCGACGTCTACCACGACTACCCGGACTCGATCGACACGCTCCTGACTCTCCGTGGCGGAAGCTATGGCGACAGTCCTCTCATCCACTGGCCGCAGCAGTGGGTCTACATCCTGTATCGCGAGGTGCTCGCCATCGTGCGCTACGTCGCCCCCTCCCAGGTACTCGGTACCACAGAGCCGACCGGCGTCGCCTGCCAAGCCCTCGCCTGGGCTGACCCCGTCGATTCGGCGCTCCTCGTCCGGATCGAGACCGAAGCAGACCAGAAGGTCAGCCAGATGTTCGCTCGCGCCCACGAGCGCCAGCCGATTGCCGCCTAACGCCCGGAGGCCACTGCTGACCACTTTTGGCCGATCGGCCGCATTTCTCCGCCACATCGGCCGCTGATCTCGTCCTAGAGATGACAAAGCCGCGACGGCCCTCCCAACTCTTCAGAGAGAAGCAATGCCACCACGCTTTACATACGACAGAACCGTCCTCGGCGCGCTGCTCCGCCGTACCTCCAACATGCTGCGCCGCGAAGTCCTCCCCGATCCCGCGCCAGAGTTCGTCTGCGTCGTCGCGCTCACTCGCGGCGAACCGCTCGTCATCCTCGGGCCCGAGTCCGGACCTCTCACCCACACCAAGCTCTTCAACGAAAAGGCCTCCGAAACCTTGCGAAGCAGCGGCGCTTACGCCGTCGCAAAGGTCAGCAAGGTCTACGCCGAGAACAACAACAGCCTGACGAGCGCTCGACGGGCTCTGCACTCCGACAGAACCCCCCAGGGCGTATCGACACTCGGTCTGCTCGCGCTGGTCCCAGGTTATGGACTCAGCCTGGCGGGTTCCCTCGACGGCCCCGTTTTCGACGCCGCAGGAGATCGCCTCTGGGTGCCAACCGCCGAGTTCGATCCTGCCAGGCCGCCTTACGAGTTAGGCCCCAATCAGCTCCACACCGTCCGGACCCTGTACGGAGCAATTCGCCCACCCATCCTCGCCTGACCGCCTCGCGGACGCCGAGCGCCGCGGTGGACACCGCGGGACGTTAGCCGGCCCCTTCGGGGCCGCTTGCGCCCTCGCGTGACCACCTGGACGGCGCATCGCGCCATCCCCGACTCGGAGCAACGCACATGAGCGCTACCAACGACCCGATCCTCAACCTGCCCGCCTCGCCGACCGCGCCCGTCCTGTTTGACCGCGGGGTGCTCTCGAACTTCTACCAGGCGCCGATCATGCTGCCCTGCCCGTACACGGGCACGATCCGCGAGTTCCCGAGCACTGAGCATTACTTCCAGGCCGCGAAGGTCGCACCGTTCTACAAAGCCCAGGGCAAGCTGCAGCGCTACCTGGCCGTCGCGCACGCCGCCAGCGCCGGCCTAGCCAAGAAGCTCGCCGGACGCGCGGCGTGCCCGCTTCCGGCGGACCTGCGCGCCCACTGGGATCACGGCGGCAGCTTCGCCGCCATGCTGACCGCCTGCCGCGCCAAGTTCCGTCAGCACCCGGAACTGCGGACGCTGTTGCTCGCCACCGGCAGTCGCCTGTTGATCGAGCATCGGCCCGACCCGACCTGGGGCGACAACCTTGACGGCACCGGCCGCAACCTTCTCGGCCTCGTTCTTATGGTCGTCCGCGAGGAGCTGCGATGAGCCGCCGCCCCCGACCCCACGTCTCCCAGGAGACCCTGCACATCGCGCGCGAGTATCTGGAACACCGCGGCTACACCGTGCTCGACTCCAACTCGCGGCAGTCGCCCGTAGACCTGGTCGCCCAGGTCGATGACCTCTTCGTGTTCTTCACCGTCAAGACCCTTCCCGACACACGAGCCCTCTCTAACTACGCCACCGACCGCCAGAAGGTTCAGATCCGCAAGGCCTCAGCCCGGTGGCTCCAGGCGCACCCAGAAATCACCGAGCCTGGTGGTCTGCGGTTCGACTCGATCGCCGTCACGACCACCGACACCGGGCGGGTCATGCGCATCGATCACATCGAGGGCCTCTACTGATGTCCGCCACAGCCACATTGGCCCCACCACTGTCGATCGACTCCCCTGAAGGTCAGCTCGTCCTGGACCAGATGCTCTGGCCCGCCGGCGTGCCGTGGCCCGAAGGGCAGGTCGAGCTGCTCGCGGAGATCGGCAAAGCCGACGCGAACGCCCTTCTTCGCCAATGGGGGCACCCGTTGGGCCCCTGGCAACGGCCTTTCGGCGCTCAGTTCTGGGGGCTCGCGGTTGACGGCGAGGCGGCCGCGGTCGCCGTGTCCGGCTCGACCGTCGGAGCGACCTCCGCCGGGTTCAAGCGCCGCGAAGTCGTCGAGCTCGGACGTATCGCTCGGGCACCCCAGCACCCTGGCGTGATGCGCGTGATGCTGCGCCTCTGGCGCGACTACCTCGCCCAGCGCTGGGAGCGCGACTACTGGCCCGTCAAGGCCGCCGTCTCCTACGCCCTTCCCGGCAAGACCGGGAACCTGTACCGCTTCGACTCATGGAAGTGCCTAGGCACCGTCAAGCCCTGGACCTACACGGGCGGCTACAGCAACCCCTCTGCCGCCAACCGCATCGGCGATGGCCTCAAGCGCCTCTACGTCTACGAGTACGCCAACCGACCCCTCTGATCCACCTCTGCCACAGGAACAACTCCATGCAGCTCACCGCCACCAAAACCAACCTCGTCAACACCCTCTCCATCGCCGCGCGCGTCGCGTCGAGCTCCAGCGCCATCCAGGCCGCCCACGGCGTCCTCATCGACACCGAAGGGACCGGCGTCAGCATCAGCGCGACCGACCTCAACACCTCAATCACCCTCCCGCTCGTCACCGAGGCCCAGGAGGGCGCAGGCCGATTGCTGTTGCCCGCTCGCCTGCTTCTCGACATCGTCAAGTCCTGTCCTGCCGCCACCGTCAGCATCGGTGTTGCTGCAGACGGTCAGGCCCGGATCGAGTCCGGGGCTGCCAGCTTCGATCTGCGCACGCTGATCCTCGGTGACTTCCCACAACTCCCGCAGCCCGACGCCGCGACCGCCTCCACACTCCCGCTCGCACCGTTCGTGGCCGCGATCGACAAGGTCGCTGACTCCGCCAGCCGTGACGAGACCCGCCCCGTCCTCACCGGCATCAACGTGCGGGTCGCCGGATCGTCTCTCCGCGCCGTCGCCACAGACTCCTACCGGCTGTCGGTGTACCGCGGGACGCTCGAGACCCCGGCTGAGCGTGACTTCCACCTCACACTCCCCGCGCCGGCCCTGCAGGAGCTTGCGAAGCTCGCCAAGGTAGCGGGCGACCAGCAGCTCACGATCAGCCAATCCGGACGCAACTTCGTGATGCAGTTCGCGTCGATCACGCTGACGACTCGCACGATCGACGGCCAGTTCCCCGACCCCGATGCGCTGATCCCGACCGACTGCGACTTCAGCTTCAGCTACCCCGCAGACACCCTCGCGCAGACCGTCAAGCGCATCTCGCTGCTGTGCCAGAAGAACGCGCCGGCGGTCCTGACCTTCAACGGGATCGGCTTGAAATGCCATGCTGCCGCCGCCGATGTCGGCTCCGTCGAGGAGATCCTCGCCGACGTGCCGCATGAGGGCGACCCGTTCACGATCGGCCTCAACCCCGACTTCCTGACCGCCGCCCTGTCGCACTACACCGGCGGCAATGTCGAGATGCGGCTAATCAGCCCGCTTCGCCCCGTCGTTCTCACCGATTCGTCAGGAAGCCTCTGGCAGATCCTCATGCCGATCCGGATCAACACCTGAACAGAGGCGTGAACCGCCTCCAGACCACCCGTTGTGCCGTGGCACGCCTGCACGCCCCCGACCTTGGCAACCGCTTTCGCGGTCGCGGCCTTGGACGTGTCAGTCGAACCACGACAACCATCTCAACCCACTGACCAGGAGTCACCAGCATGTCCCAGTCGATTAACCGCGTAATCATTTCCGGCAACCTCACCAGGGACCCGGAGCTTCGCAACCTGCCCAGCGGCACTTCCGTTTGCGACCTTCGCGTCGCCTGCAACGGCCGCCGTCGCAACAGCGACGGGCAGTGGGAGGACGATCCCAACTACTTCAACGTCACCGTGTGGGGCTCGCAGGGCGAGAACTGCGCCCGCTACCTGTCCAAGGGTCGCGGTGTCGCGATCGACGGTCGCCTGCGCTGGCGTGAGTGGGAGACCGACGGCCAGAAGCGGCAGGCCGTTGACATCATCGCCGAGACCGTCCAGTTCCTCGGTGGTGGCGGAGCCGGCGAGAACGGAGCGCCAGCGGGAGCAGCGAGAGCCGCGGCCTCCAGCGACATCCCGGTCGACACCGCCGACTTTGTTCCCGCCGGCGGCGTTGCCGACGACGACATCCCGTTCTGAGCCGTCAATTCGGCAGGAGCCCTTCGTTGAGCGACGAGAACAGAAGAGGCAGCCACCCAAGGCTGACGATCCACCAACGTCGCCTACTGAAGGTCATCGCGTCCTTCGGCGAAGAAGCGCCCACAGCACGGCAAATCGAGCTGCGCTTCCTGCGCCTCGCCGGACGCATCAGGCGCCGGCGCCGCTGAGCACAGCAGCACGGCGCTTGCCCATCCATTCAGTCCCCATCGGGGCGGGTCTTCGAGGCCCGCCCCGAGTTGTTTCTCACGCGCCCACAACCTGGAGCCACCAACATGCTCGCCCGCTGCGCCACCTACACCCTCGACGGCATCGAAGCTCGACAAGTCATCGTCGAGTGCGACATCCGCCCCGGTCTGCCGTCCTTCTCCATCATCGGGCTCAGTGACACCGTCGCGCGTGATCTGCGCGAGACCGTCCGCGCCGCGCTACTGAACTCGGGGTTCCAGTTCCCGTCGCAGCGGGTCACCGTCAACATCGCGCCCGCTTCGCTGCGCATCAGCGGCCCCTCAACGGGGCTCGCGGTCGCGCTCGCGGTGCTGGCCGCATCCGGCCAGGTCTCAGCCGAGCACGTCGCCGGCGTGTCCGTCTACGGCGAGCTTTCGCTCAGCGGTGAGATCCGGCCCCTCGCCGGAACGCTTGCCGCCGCCATCGCGCACACCAGGACCTCGGGGAACACACCCTTCTTGCACGCCGGCTCGCCGATCGACTACGAGCTCGCGCCCGTCACCTCTCGTCCGATCGCCGATCTGCAGGACGCTCTGTCGGTGGCGCACGATCGCCACTACGACGTTTGCGCGATCCGCCCGAGTCCAAGCCCCAAGGCCGACTTCTCCGATGTGCGGGGTCACGAGCATGCAATCTTCGCGCTCACCGTGGCGGCCGCGGGCGGGCATCACCTGTTGCTGCGCGGCGCCCCCGGAAGCGGAAAGACGCTCCTATCCCGCCGGCTCCCCTCGATCCTGCCCGAGCTCACCCAATCCGAACAGGCAGAGGTAGCCGCCATCCGGGACGCCGCCGGTCTGGGGCGCGAGCGCGAGCGCCCATTCCGGGCACCGCACCACACGATCAGTGCAGCCGGACTCGTCGGAGGTGGCTCCCCTCTCCGGCCCGGCGAAATTACGCTCGCGCACCGTGGTGTGCTTTTGCTCTGCGACCTGGCCGAGTACTCCCGTGCCACCCTCGAGGCGCTCCGCGATCCGCTAGTCGCGCGCGAGGTGACGCTGGTGCGTGGGCAGCGTGCGTACCGCATGCCCGCCGACTTCCTCCTGGTCGCTACCACGACGCCGTGTCCCTGCGGGCACGCGGGAACCGACGCCTGCTCCTGTGACGAGCTGACGCTCTCCCGCTGGCAGCGTCGCCTGAGCGCGCCGCTTCTCGACCGCATCTCGATCATCGTCGACCTGCCCGCCACCGTCGACCTGTCCGCAACCGCGGTCACCTCCTCCGACGCTCTGCGCGACCGTGTGTGCGCCGCCCGGGAACGCAGGGCCCATCGCGAGCACTCAAGCGTGGCCGGGCA
>JAKAED010000163.1 GCA_021820105.1 Actinomycetes bacterium
GCGGCCGCTCATAGTTGCGGTGCCGCCCGCTCCGGTTGCGGTGCCGCCCGCTCCGGTTGCGGTGCCGCCCGCTCCGGTTGCGGTGCCGCCCGCTCCGGTTGCGGTGCCGCCCGCGGTGGCTTAGGCGCGAGTGAGCCAGAACCGACAATGTTCCATTTTGGCCGCGTTGTTTCCAGATCTGTCCCGCTGAGCGCGCGCTCACCGACAAGTTTGCGGGCCAGCTCCGACGTTTGCGCAGTCGGCTCGCAGTGGATGATCGAGACGACCCGCGGGAGCAACCCCGTGCGGAGTACAGTCACGCGGATCGGGCTTTGAGCTATCGCCATGGATCAACCAGCGCTTCGCGCTGCCGGCGCAGCGTCCGCCCGCGCCTTCAGCGGAAGCTCGCGCGCGTCCAACTCCTTCCGGGCTCATGGGTGGTCCAGATACCGTGCGGGTCGCCGATCCAGCGCCCTGTGGTGGCGTTCTGAAAGCCCAGCCAGGCGGGCGCGCCGAGCTTGCCAAGCCGCTGGTGGTCGGTCGCCATCAGCTTCCAGTGCTGGCCGGCGTCAGTGGACACCAGGAGCTTTGCGGTGAAAGTCCCAGCACCGCCGCTTGGCCCGGTCGACACAGCGAGCGTCGTGGAACTGGCCGCCGCGATCAGCTGTGAGAACTGGGTACGCGGTACAGCGCCGCCCTTGCGCCAGGACCTGCCCGCAGTGGTGGAGGTGATGACGAACCTGCCGATGCCCACATGCGGTGTGCACAGGCCCGCGAAGACACCGTTGGGGGCTGCGGCCACCGCGGTCAGATCCTCCTCCTCACGGCTGCCGTGGGGACCCAGGCCCGTGCACGGATCGGGCAGCTTCCGCCATGACCGGCCCCCGCTTGCTGATCGGTACACGCTCGCGTATGCGGGCACCGGACCCGCCTGGCTACCGTAAAGCGCCACCAGCACAGTGGAGCCCGAGCTGAGAATCTGGGCCGTGCCGCTGCGATCCGGGACCACCAATCTGCCGATCACCGTTCGCCACGAGGACGAGCCGACCGCCGCGGTCTGCACGATCGGCTGACAGGGACCAGGGCACCCGAGGTGTTTGTACGCGACGCGGAACACGCTGCGGCCCGCAATCTCAAGCGCTTCGACTTGAAGCCCACGCTGACGATGCCAGTTGGTACCCCCGTCAGCGGTCATCAGCAGTCCCGGGCCGTACAAGTAGCCGACCCTCCTGCTTGCAAAGCTGACGCCGCTGACACAAGCCTGACGCTGACACTCATAGCTGCCGTTGGCGAGTTCTGCCTCCGGGTTTCCCAGCGCCTGCCACTGGCCTCCTGCGTCAGTAGTCCTGACGACCCGAGCGCAGCTGCCCCGTTTGCACGGCTCGCCGACCAGCGCCCACCCCTTGTCTGGGCCGAGCCAGCTCATGCCCTGAAGAGTCGCTGTGGCCAGTGACGCAAAGCTCGTTGTACTTCGCGTCGTCCTTGACGCTGATCCACCGCAGCCCGCAACCAGCAACGCGACACACGCCAGCGCGCCGGGCAAGGCGAATCGCACCCGCAGCTCAGCGGACACGCCGCAAGTCCTTGCGCAGGGGGAAGTCCGGGTCGAAGTCGTCGATCACGTGCTGTTCTCAACCAACCAGCTGTCGTGTCCGAGCCTATCCGCGACGTCGCACGGGTGCCACCTGGAAGCTGGCCAGTCCCCGGTACCGTCGGGCCGCTCATGGTCGCGCTCTGACGTGATGACAGCTGCCTAACCGGTCGGTAGGCTTCTCCGATGCTGATCTTCCTGTTGAAGAAGCTGGCGATACCGTCGCCGATCATCGGTCTGCTCGGCGCTGCGCTCGTACGCTTCAAGCGCCAGCGCCGAGATAAGTCCGACAGCTAGTCTCCCCTGGCCTGCAGGCACGGGACCGCGCCGTCTCCGATGGCGCGGCCACGGGCTTGACGGTAGTGGAGCCAAGCGGGATCGAACCGCTGACCTCCTGCGTGCAAAGCAGGCGCTCTCCCAGCTGAGCTATGGCCCCTTGGATGTGTGAGTTTAGAACTCTGGCCGGGGAACGGTTGATCCCCAGCCGTCAGCCGTCAAAGTCGAAGTCGCGCGGCGGGCGCTGTTCGAACCACAGCCGATCATGCTCCGGGGTGTCCTGGAGAAACTCCGGCGTCTCCTCGAGCACGTCCTCGTCACGTTCCCTCTCAGCGGCAAGGTGCCGCTCAACGTCAAACTCCGTTGTCTCCTGCGAGGGAGGCTCACGCCGCTGCTTTGGATCCGGCTCTGCGGGCCTTGGAGTGGGGGTTGAGGCGCCGCGCGACGCGTACTGCTGCGAGTCGGGTGTGTCCGCACTTGCGTCGGCAACATCGGAGGTCAACCCAGGTGGTTCGGCCGAGAAGTGTGGACGCCGTGGAGGCTGCTCGAACCGCAGCTGCGGTGGCGACGGCGTCTGGTTCTGCTCCAGATGCTCGCCGCGATAGTCATGCCCCTCTTCCTCATACGTGCCGAACTCATCATGGGGAAGCGCCTCAGGCTCGGGCTCCTGCCGGGGTCTCCGCAGGAAGCGCCGCTTGGGTGGTTCGCGGTCGTGAATGTCCTCCGGCTCCGGCTCCGGGGCCCTAAGTCCGGAGCTGAACTCATCGAACCTGTCTTCCCCGCTGCGGGACTGGGGATGGTGAGGGTGCGGGTGGGGAGCCGTGCTGTCGTGGTAGCCGCGCTCCTGCAGTTCCTCGAGTTCGTTCATGGCCTCGTCCTCGAAGCGCGCTTGTGTGCGCGGGGCGTACTCAGTGGCCTGAGCTCCGCCGAACGTGGGCTCGCGACGAACGGGCCCCAGTGCCTCTCTCTCCAGCCGCTCAATCTCCGCAGGATCGGCACCCCGTGCACGCTTCAAGTCGAGATGCTCGCGGATCGCGTCGTCCAGCAGACCCATGTCGCTAAGCGTACCGGTTCCAGCGTCAACCATTGCAAACCGTCAGCCGATGCCGTGGCAGCCACCTGAAGCGCTCTGGAGCGGCACCGGCGTCCCCTTGAACCTGGGGTCGCTTGCGGCGAGGACTGACTAAACTGCCTTGAGTCGGACGGCTCTGCCGTCGCCCGGGGCTATAGCTCAGTTGGGAGAGCGCCTGGATCGCACCCAGGAGGTCGGCGGTTCGAATCCGCCTAGCTCCATAAACGAGGGACCGGAGCGTCGCGACTGAGGTTCCGGTCTGAACATGCGGCGAGGGTAGGACCGGACACGTCGGCCCTACCCTCACAGAGATCACCGCTTCAGCTGGCAGTAACCAGGGAGCTGCTGCTCGCTCGATACTGCGGATCGCCTCCGTAGTACGCCCGGTAGACGCCCGGCTTGAGGCCGGTCACCTGGAAGCGGTACTGCGATTGGGTGCTGGTTGCGGTACGCAGCCGCACGGCAGCAACCTGCTTCCAACCGCTGTGCGTGCGGACCTGAATCCGCAGCTGCTTGCCATCGCGCGGAGGAGTCACAGTCCCTGTCAACGCGATCCGCTCGCGCGCCTGACGCTGCAGCCGCAGGGTGATCCTGACCCGATCCCGGGCCTTGATCTGCGCACTGTTGCTCGCCAGGCTGGTCTTGGTCCCCGCGATGTAGGCGCGATAGATGCCTCCGTGCATGTGCGCCAGCGTTACGGAGTACTGCGAGCGCGTCTGTGTGCTCTTGCGCAGCACCACCTTTGCCGTCGTCTTCCAACCGGTACGAGTCCGCAGCTGGATCGTCAGGTGGCTGCCATTCCGGGCCGGCGTGACCGTACCCCAGAGGTGCAGTTGGTCACCAGTGAGCCACTTCAGATGGAGCGCTATCCGTGACCTGGTGCGCACCTGCGCCTGGATCTGCTTAGGATCGGTCACTACCGCACTGGCGACTGATGCCATGGAGACGGAGCCGCCCGCATTGGTGGCCGTGACCACAACACGCACACGGCTCCCGACGACAGCATCCGTGAGCGTATAGCTACCGCCGTTGGCGCCGGCGATATTCACACATACCAAGCCGGTCGCGGCATCACACACCTGCCACTGATACACATAGCCAGTCGGGTTGTTGCTCCATGCTCCGCTGGTGGCCATCAGCGTATGTCCTAGCTGAGGGCTTCCCAGAATTGCCGGCACGGTGGTGTTCACGGGTGCCAGCGGCAGCACCACAGTGCTCAGTGCTGAGGTGGCGGTTGCCGAGCCGTTGTCATTCGCGGCTGTCACAGCCACACGGATCGTGCGACCAACATCGGATGCTGTGAGCGTGTACGACGCTGACGTCGCCCCGACTATGTTGGTGCAGTTGGAACCGCCGCTGTCACAGCTGAGCCACTGATACGCGTAGTCAGCCGGCGCGTTGTCCCAGCTGCCGGTGCTGGCGGTGATCACCTGGCCCTGCGTCAGCACGCCACTGATGGTGGGTGCTGAGGTGCTGACAGGAGCCGGCGGCACGTACGGAGCGTAGGTCGGCGTGCCCAACTCAACATCGATATATGAGAGGTTGTTGGTCGGGTCGATCTGCGCCACCGCGCCGCCACCGGAGGTGCTGCCTCCAGCGGCTGCGGCCGTGACGGTCGCGGCCGCCTCAGTCGTGGTGTGGACGGTCGTCGAGGGCGTCATGAAGGTGTTCAACGTGGCGGTCGGACAGTTCGGATCGAGACTGAACGTGATCCGGTAGTCAGCCGCCGCGGCGGCTCCACTGGTCCGCCAGTTGTAGCCATAGACAACACTGCCTGAACCGTTGATCTCCGCTGAGTAGCCCGTTCCCTCGCTTCCGCTCCACACACCACCGTTGAAGATCGGCTCCGCGACCAAACCCTTGCCGGTCCATTGGCCGGTCAGTGGATCCCACTTCAGCAGTGATATGTACTTGTCATCGCGGCTGATCTCAAGACGCTGGATGGTCAAACGAGCACAGGCCGAGTAGATGTCAGCCTGTGAGCTCTCATACGTCTGACCGTTGGTCCCAAAGGTCTCTGTGCTCTGGGTGCCACCGGCGCTGAACATCGTGAAGCCCTGCATCGGATTGCTCAGTTGCTCGAGCAGAGTCGTCTCCACCCTGATTGGCTTGCCCACTGGGAGCGAGCGCGACTCAATATTGTCTCCCCAGTCGACCTCACTGACATCCACAGGTGCAGCGGCAACCATGTTTTCGGCCTGCCATGTGTTCCCCTCGACGCCTTGAAGATAGAGCGTGATCGGGTCACCGTTGGCATCTGTGGATTCAGTCGGCACCGTCAGCTGCGGAGAGCCATAGGTGCCGCGCAGCGTGAGCGTCACGCCCTCTGACCAGATGGTCGGGAAGGAGAGGTTATTACCGATCGTCGTCTCACCTCCGCCGCCTCCGCCGCCTCCGCCGCCTCCACCGCCTCCACCGCCTGGCCCCTTAGCGAGCGACATTGCGGGGAACGCCATCGCAGCCGACAGCGCCACGGCTGTCACGCCATACATGCGCATGCGGCGCGGTGGCCTGCCATCACTCCGCAGGATGTTCATCTTTGCCCCTTTCCCGGACCCGCGTCATGCGGCCCCTGCGGGTCCGTATCTCCTTCGCCTACTTGAGTGTTACGCGAGGATCTGGACCTATATATGACCAGGGTAGGTCGGACTGCCGGGCTTCCCAACCGGACAAGCGTGCACGCAGGCGTGGGAAGGTACTCAGCGGGAAACCACTGGGACTGACTCAACTTGCCCGGCCAGGGAGCTGCGGGGCCCGGCCAGAGGCCAGTTGCTGGCCTCCGTCACCAGCCAAAGTGAGGCCATTCATCGACTGCGCGTGAAGCGGTGCACGGCCTCAAGCAGTTCGCGGCTCTTCTCCGCGGCCACTTCCTCGTCACCAGCGGCCAGCGCGCCGGTGACGCAGTGGTTTACGTGCTCGTCGAGGATCTTGAAGGCAACCGATTCAAGCGCGGTGGTTACGGCAGAGATCTGGGTGATGATGTCTATGCAGTAGCGGTCGTCGACGAGCATCTTCTCGATCCCGCGCACCTGGCCCTCGATGCGGTGAAGTCGTTTGACGAGCGCGTCCTTGTCACGCGCGTACCCGTGCATGGGAGCGGTCGCTGCGTCGGTCACGGGGTCCCCCTGTGAGATTGGAAGCGGCGCAGGCGCAGTGAGTTGGTGACTACAAAGACGCTGGAGAAGGACATCGCGCCGGCGGCGATGATCGGGTTGAGGACACCCGCGATCGCGAGCGGGATGGCTGCGACGTTGTATCCAAAGGCCCAGAAGAGGTTGCCCTTGACGGTGGCGAGCGTGCGGCGGGCGAGTCGGATCGCATCGACCGCGGCGCGCAGGTCGCCGGAGACGAGCGTGAGGTCGGATGCCTCAATTGCGACGTCTGTCCCGGTTCCGATCGCCAGGCCCAGATCGGCCTGAGCGAGTGCTGGCGCGTCGTTAACGCCGTCGCCGATCATGGCAACGGTTTCGCCATTCTGTTGCAGGCGGTCGATCTCGGCCGCCTTCTGCTCAGGAAGCACACCCGCGAGCACCCGCTCGATCCCGACCTGATCAGCTACTGCGCGCGCGGCGCGCTCGTTGTCGCCGGTGAGCAGCACGGGTCGCAGGCCCAGCGCCTTGAGCTCTGCGATCGCCTGTGCGCTTGTGGGTTTTATCCGGTCGGCGACCGCGATCAGTCCCTGAGCTGCGCCGTCCCAGGCGACTGCGACGACGGTGTTTCCTGCCTGCTCAAGACGGTCAGCTTCCGTGCTGAGCTCCTCCGTCAACTGGATGCTCCACCCGTTCAGAAAGGCCGGGCGGCCGACGAGCACGGCATGACCATCGACCACGGCCTGCACTCCGAGGCCAGCCTGATTGGTGAAGCTCTCAGCCTCGGGGAGGGCACCCAACCGTGCTTGTCCATGCTCCGCGATCGCCCGCGCGATCGGGTGCTCGCTCGCGTGCTCGGCGCCAGCCGCCAGCCTGAGCAGTTCCAGATCGTCGCCGCCGGGCACAACGGCCACCGAGCTGACGGCCATCTTGCCCTCGGTCACGGTGCCCGTCTTGTCCAGCACGATCGTCGTGGCCTGCCGGGTGCGCTCAAGGATCTCCGGTCCTTTGATGACGATCCCGAGCTGCGCGCCACGTCCGGTGCCGACCATGAGCGCTGTGGGTGTGGCCAGGCCGAGCGCGCACGGGCAGGCGATCACGATCACAGCGACCGCAGCCGTGAACGCTGCGGTCGCGCTCGCGCCGGCGAGCAACCAGCCGGCGAGCGTCAGCAACGAGATGCTGATCACAACGGGCACGAACACCGCCGAAACCCTGTCAGCGAGTCGCTGCACAGGTGCCTTGCCGGCCTGCGCCTCGCCCACCAGCCTCGCGATTTGCGCCAGCGCGGTCTGCGCGCCGACCCGCTCTGCCCGGACGACCAGCCGACCGGAGATGTTGATCGTCGCGCCGGCGACCCGATCACCTGCCGCGACCTCGACCGGCACCGACTCCCCTGTCAGCATCGATGCGTCCACAGCCGAGGTGCCGCTCTGCACGATCCCGTCGGTCGCGACCTTCTCACCCGGACGCACCACGAACAGCTCTCCGACCTGAAGCTGCTCGACGGGTACAAGCACCTCATGCCCGTCGCGGAGGGCCCGAGCCTCCTTGGCGCCGAGTTCGAGCAGCTTGCGGATCGCGTCACCGGAGCGGCGCTTGGCGCGTGCCTCCAGATAGCGGCCCAACAGGATGAGTGCGGTGATCAACCCCGCCGCGTCGAAGTACACACCCTGGCGCATTCCGGTCACCAACACCACCACAGACCAGCTCCACGCGGCCAGCGTGCCGAGCGAGATCAGCGTGTCCATGGTTGCCGTCCCGTGGCGGGCGTTGAGCGCCGCGGCCCGGTGAAATGGCCAACCGCTATAGGCCACAACCGGTGTGGCGAGCGCCAACGACACCCACCTCCAGCCGGCGAACTGAAGCGGGGACGCCCACGCCAGCACCGCTAGCGGCACTGACAGCGCCGCGGCAATCGCCAGCCTGAGCAACCACACCCCCGCGGGATCCTCATCGCTCAGCTCGCGAGGCAGCGACGCGTGATAACCGGCTGCTTCAACAGCCCCGATCAGATCATCGACCGATAGGCTGCCGGCGTCAAAGTTGACCGCCGCGTGCTCCGACGCGAAGTTGACCGACGCGCTCACGCCCTCAAGCTTGTTCAGGCGCTTCTCGATCCGGGTCGCACAGGAGGCGCACG
>JAKAED010000164.1 GCA_021820105.1 Actinomycetes bacterium
GCTGGGCGCGGGCCGGTCGCCTCTGGCGGTCGCGCGGCTGTTGTTGGAGCATGGCGCTGATCCGAACGCGGGGTATCTGTGGGAGGGGCTGATCCCGCCGTTCACCGCGTTGACGGGCGCGCTCGGGGGTGGTGGCTCGATCCCGAAGCATCCGCAGGAGCTCGCGCTCGCGCGGCTGCTGCTCGAGGCGGGTGCTGACGCGAACGATGGGCAGGCGCTCTACAACCAGGGCTGGGGCGAGAGCGCCGGTGAGGAGTGGTTGGAGCTGCTGTTCGAGTTCGGGCTCGGCGCCGGTGACGGCGGGCCGTGGCGCCGGCGGTTCGGGGAGCGGCAGGACTCGCCCCGGAAGATGCTCGAGGATCTGCTGATCGCCGCGGCCAAGCACGGTTTCACCGACCGGGTCCGCCGGCTGCTGGACCGCGGTGTCGATCCTCGAGGCGAGCTCATCCAGCACCCGATCTATCGCGGGCGCTCACCGGTTCAGGAGGCGGCGTTGAACGGCCACATGGATATCGTGGCGATGCTGGTCGACGCGGGCGCGGTCTGGGAGCATGACGGGGTCGACGAGCTGATCGCTGCCGCGATGTCCGGCGACCGCGGGGGCGTGGAGCGGCTGCTCGTGGCCGATCCCGGGCTGCGTGAGCGCGCGATCGAACGCTGCCCCGATCAGCTGGTCCGCGCCGCTGAGCAGGACAGCTATGAGGCGGTCGCGTTGCTGATCGGGTTGGGGTTCGATGTCAACGCACGGTCGCGGACCGCGCCGCTGCACGAGGCCGCGATGCGCGGTAACGTGGCGGTCATCCGGCTGCTGCTCGAGCACGGCGCCGACCCCAATCTCCACGACACGGGGTATGACGCGACCCCGGCGGGGTGGGCCGAGCATCACGAGCAGCCCGAGGCGCTCGCGCTGCTGCGCCCGCTGGAGCGAACCGAGCAGGACGCTGGCGCTGTCACGGCTCCCGGCAGCGAGGTTGATACGGCTGATGACCGGCCGGACCGGCTGGTGGCGCTGGGCGCGGCGATGCGGACGGTCGCTGCCGCGTTCACCGCCGTTTCAGAGCAGCGGTTCGAGGACCTTGCCGAGATGGTCTCCCCGGAGATCGATTGGCGCGGGATCCCCGAGCAGGATGGCGGGGTGCCGCGCTGCGTGGGGCGCGCGGCGGCGATGGAGCGGATGCGGGTCGGGCTGCTTGCCGGTGGGCGGGTCGCGGTCAGCGCGTTCGTCGAGGACGGGGATCGAGTGCTCGCGCACGTCCACCACATCGACGAGGACCAGCACACCGATGAGGACGCGCCGCCGCGGGCCGAGAGGTTCGTGGTCGCCGAGGTTCACGACGGTCAGATCACCTGGATGCAAGGCTTCGCGACCGAGCCCGAAGCACTGCACGCGCTCCACGCCGGCACACTGCCAGACCCGTTGCTGGGAGAGCGGCGCGGGCCGGGAAGGCCGTCATGAGCGGTGATGGCAATTCAAGATTCGTGCATCCATGTACGTTGGTCGGTTAGGCTTTTTGACGTGGGTACGCGGGAAACCGGGCCGGGCTCTCACGGGGAGGTGCTTACCGCGATCTCTGATGGGATCGTGGCGTTGTTGAAGGAGTTCTATGGGCGTGGCCCCACGCGTACGAAGAGCTATTACGAGGATGATCTCGTGGTAGTGGTGATGCGCGGCGGGTTCTCGGTCGTTGAGCAGAAGCTGTTGGAGGGCGGGCGCCGGGAGGCGGTTCTGCAGCAGCGGCGGGAGTTTCAGGCGATGATGCGTGAGCGGTTCTCGGCGGTTGTCGAGAACGCGACCGGGAAGCGTGTGATCGGCCTTATGAGCGGCAACCAGCAGGACCCGGACATCACTACAGAGGTGTTCATCCTCGCCCCGACCGATCTGGTGGCTCCCCACGAGCTGCCGCCCCGCGAGTACCCCGCTTCGGACTGATCACCCGGCGCCGGTGGCGTCAGCTGAAGGTGACGCAGCGGCGCGGGTTGCTTGCGCTGGTAGCCTTCTGGTTGAGGGCACTAGATGAGGTCGACCGCCCGGGTCGGCAACACGGCTGTGACTTCTGAGCATCCATCCGACTGGTGTCTTGGAGGTAACAGGTGCCACCTAAACAGTCTGTCCATCCGCCTGACCGGATCCCTGAAGGCCTTGATTTTGAAGTGGCTGCGCAGAGCGGTGCGGGCCGTGTTGTTATCCGGCTGGCCGGAGAGCTTGACCTGGTCGTTGCTGAGCTGGTCGCCCAGCGCCTTGAGCATGCGGTCACCACCGCCCATCTGGTGGTCCTGGACCTCCGTGGGCTGTCGTTCATAGACAGCTCCGGGCTCAGTGCGCTGACGCGAGCGGGAGCTCATGCGCGAGACAGCGGCTGCAGGCTGGTGCTCGTGCGCGGCTCGGTTCAGGTCGACCAGCTTCTCCGAGTAACAGGTCTCGACAACCAGTTCGAGATGGCTGAGCGCGTGCCCGCGGTCGAGCGCGTGCCGTCACGCTGAACGCCGGGTGTTCCACGCCGCGCGGACTCACAGCAGTGGTCGCGGCAACGTGCACTGTCCAGCGCCGCATGCGAACAACCGGTCAAGCCACCCGGCATTTTGTCACCCGGCATTTCGCTTCAGGTATCCCCGATTCGCGCGGAAGTCCGGTGACGATCCGCCGAGTGTGCCGGCAGGTGCGTCGGGCTCGGGGCGCCCGATAGCAGGCCAGGACGGGGGCAGGCCCCCGGCGGCATCAATGCCGCCGGGAGGCCCAACGGTCCGTGTGGGCGCGATCACACCAGTGCCCGTCACTGACGCGAGAATGAGAACTGTCCCGGCTCACCCGCTCCGGGAGCGGAGACGGGATCCTTCAGAAAACGCCGCAGCCGCCGACCGCTACCGATCTCAAGCGGGCAAGCTCGGCCAGCTGACCCCAGGACCGTCAAGCACCTCCCGCCGGCTCTTGCGAAGCTACGACCCCGGTCACCGAGACTGGGCGGCACAGCCACGTGGTCACCGCGGCACCGCCATAACGCCCTTGCGGTCTCGGTAAGCCGCTCCTGAACCCGCTCTTACCGCTGTCTTGGCGGGCGGGCGGAAGCTCGTCTCAGCAGCCAACCGCGCCACCCAAACGGGGCGCCCAGCAAGGAGACACACCATGATCCCCAGGACAGCCGCCATCGCAGCCACCATCGGTAGCCTCGCCCTGGCCGCCGGACCGGTCGCCGCAGCCGCGTCCGCAGCGACCGTCAAGCCGCACCGCGCCACCGTCAGTCATGTGGTGAAACACCTCAGCACTCGCTTCGACAACGTTGGGGACGGCCCCGACAACTACAGCACCAGAGGCACCGGTTCCACAGCGACCGGCGCCAGCAGCATGGGGTTGAAGTTCGCCAGCTCCAGCAGCACCAAGAGCCTGAAGGCCCTTCCTGCCAGCCTCCGGCATGTCGACGACTCCGGCAGCAGCAGCGGCTTCGACAACTAGCTCGGATCGCGACCGCGGTTCGTTGGGCCAGCCAGCCCCTCCGTTCACGGCAGGCGTCCTTGAACGGAGGGCGCGCGCAAGCGCGACGTTGGCCTCGCGATCAGAGGCTGAGGCCCGGGTGGTGGCGGTCACCGTCAGCAGGGGCTGAGTATGCCGACGTCGGCATACCGTTCACCGGTTGCGCAACCTGCTCGCGAAGCTCCCCAAAGACGATCAGGACCGGATCCGGTTCAACTACTGGGCCGCGCTCAACGGACGCCACATCAGTCAAGGACGGCAAGCTCCGCCTGCAGGTGCTGATATCAGAGCTCGAGGCACCGTGGCTTTGAGTCAGCCGCCCGCTGCCTCGCCGACGACCTCGATGCCTTGGTCGTGCCTCTGCGCTACCCGCTGCGGCATTGCGAGCGGTGGCGGTCAACCAACCTGCTGGAACGCTCGCTCGGTGAGGTCCGCCGCCGCACCGAAGTGATGGGCCGCTTCCCCGGTGAGACGAGCTGCCTATCACTCGTCTTCGCCGTCCTTGACCCGTTCATCACCAACGCCTCAAACGGCGCGACATTCGATCAACGCTGTTAGTCGCGCTCGAGCAGGCGATCCCCGACAGCCGACATGCCCAACGGTCGCGGCGCTGCGGTGCTTTCGTGGGGTCGCGTGAGCCAGCCCCGCGGATAAGCGGAGATGCTGGTAGGGGGCGCGTCGGTCCCGACCACGCGCGCTATCGCTTCCACCGGCGATGCCGTCAAATCCCAGACGAGTCCTTCGGCGACGGTGCGCCGCGAATGGTGAAGCAGGCTTCTAAACCTTGCCCGTCCGCTCGCGGTGCTTGCAGCCCGGCCAGCAACAGGGTCGGCGCTTGCCCTCTTCCAACTCCTCCTGCGTGCGGCGAATGCGGCGCTCGCGAGTCTGTGGTTGCTTTGCCTCCTCGACCCAGCAGATGAACTCGTTGCGTGCCAGTGGCGTGATGTCACGCCAGGCATCCAACGCAACGGAATTGGACAGGAGGGCGCCGCGAAGATCAGCGGGCAACGCATGGACCACTCCACCGGGCACGGTCTCACTCATGTGATCAATGCTACGAGCCGGCGCTTCACCGCGTAGCTCTTGACGTTGGACAGTGGCGTCCTGGCGGAAGCCGGAACCGGCCTCAATGATGACGTAGCTTGGCTGCGGTCAGCTTGTGATACGCAGCGGAAAGATCCCGACGCTCATGTACTTATTGGTGTATTCGGCTGTGCCGGGTGCTGGCCCGCCGGGCAGCGTTCCATAATGGATGTTCGTCGCGGTGACCATCGCCTCTGGGTTCGCGTTTCGAGCCCTGAACTGAAGCGCACTGTCCCATTCCTCGATGCCGCCGCCCGGACCGGTCGGTGAGCATTGAATCTCGCCTGTGACCCATGGTTAGTTGGCGCTCTGGGCGATGGAGCAGGTGCCGCCGGCCAGAACGCCGACATACTGGACGTCGTTTGGGTCATAGGTCACGGTGACGTCGTTCGCGTCAGCTTCGCCCATGCCGCTGGCCCTGCCCAGCACCACGACGTTCAGGGTCACGAGGGTTCCGACTGAGACGCTCGTCACTGGGTTCCCAGTGATGTTGAATACCTCGGGGCTGCTCGGCGCGGCGGCCTCGTTTGTCCACCAGCCACCCTTGTTGCCGTCGTTGCCAGGGCCGGGCGAGCTTTCGATGCAAGCTACGTTGGCGTCGCAGGCGATCATTGGCTCCAACGACGTGGCACCAGCCAGCCCCTGCGGTCCACGATCCCCCTGCGAGCCGCGCGGACCACGATCCCCCTGCGGCCCCCGGGGCCCCGTATCGCCCTTCGGACCCTGCGGACCGGCGGGTCCGTGCACGGTCACGACCGACACGCCGTTACGGCTCTTGATCCCCTCGATCGCCGTCAACTCCATACGGAGCGACCGCGACAGCTTCGACCGGGTCACCGCTCCGTTCTTGATGTTCGCCCTGCCGACTCGGATCAGCCCAGACGCGTAAGCACCGCCGGCAGCGCTTGCTGCCGCGACGATTAGAGCTGCTAGTGCCACCGGTAAGCTGAACCGTCCAAACGTCGAGCTTCGCATCGCCGTGCGCCTTTCTGAGTCGACTGCGTTCCCAACCAGCTGCGACGTAAAACACGCTCGTCAATCCTGCGCCGCGCGTAGATCGAACGAGTCAGACGTAGAACTGGATCTCCACCGCACTCATGCCGGGTCAGTGCCCGTCGACCCGCGCCAGTCGCCCGGCGTAGAAGCAGCTACGCCACACCCAAGGTTCTGTCCGGTCAGCCAAGCCTCGGACGGTGGCGCCAAGACGAACTACACCGTCGGTGACCCACCCATAACGGAGCTTCCTCAGCCCGAGCCATCCGCGCGATCGTACGAACCCGGCCCGGAGCGCGGTATCGCTTTCACCTCAGACACGCCCGATCCCGGGCGATAGCTTTGACGACGTTCGGTGATCTGCTGAACTCTGCTCGTCGGCCGTCCTGCGGGTAAGAGGCCACACCGGTTGCCTGACAGGAGCGAGACCCGGGTGGCTCGCCGACTCTCGGGCGTCGACTATCGCTTCGGTGCATCGCCGGGAATTCGGCGCGCTATCGGATTGGCGACTAGGTGCTGTATCCCGGAGGGCGGTTTTAGTGTGAGGTCCAGAGTGTGTGGACGTTCCCTCGCGGAGTGATCTCTACGAGGGCGCTGCGACTGGACCAGTATCCGCGGTCGGTGTCGGTGTAGATCGTGCCGTTGGCTGCCACGGCCAGTCCGCTGGGCCCGAACCCGTTCTGGATGTTGCCCCTGGTACCGAGGACCCGGTTCAGCAGCTTCGGTGAGATGACGCGTTTGAGGCCTCGGGTGCTCATCACGGTTCCGTTCGGGACGGTTGTCGGGTGGACGAGCATGTTGATGATCCCGTCGGCGTTGCCGTATCCCTCGAACACGGTGCCGTTGGGGCTCGAGGCGAGGATGCCGCTGCCGCTGCCGCTGCTGCCGCCGCTGCGGAAACCGTCGCCGAGGAACACGATCCGGCCGGTCGCGGTCCTTTCCATCAACCACGGGAAGCTCGCCGCGAACATGTCGCCCGCACGATCGAACGTGATGTCGACCGGGGTACCGTCGATCAGCCTGCTCTGCTGACTGAAGCCCGGGCGGGTCGGTCCGGCGAAGTAGGAGATGCTGCCATCGCGGGAGAGCGCGATCACGTCCTGTGCGGCGATGTACAGCTTCCCGCCCGGCCCGAACGCGACGCTCGATGGGTCTTGGAGCTCGGCGCTGAGCGCGGGACGCGAGCCCGCCAGGTACGGGGCGTTCACATTCGGGGAGACGTGGTGCCCGTTGCCGGCGATGGTCTCGATCCGACCGTCAGGGCGAACCGAGCGCACCACGTTGTTGCCAGTGTCTGTGAAGTACACCGTGCCGTGATGACCGACCGCGATGTCGGAGGCACCGGTGAGTCGCAGCGCCGCGTGCGTCGCCGGACCACCGTCGCCCGAGAAGCCCGCATGGCCGTTGCCTGCGACGACTGCGAAGCGCCCGTCGGGCAGCCTCCTCAGGATCTGATCACGCGTCGGGTCGACGATGTAGAGCACACCACTGCCTGACACCGCCAGCGCCGTCGGCTGTTTCAGCGCAACACTCGGGACACCGAGCACAGACGAAGGCTGCGGAGCTTCAGTGGCCGAACCGGAGTGCTGAGGCGCGCGGGTGAGAGCTACCCCAACAACGACGAGACTGAGCACCATGATCAACGCCAGCACCGCGCGCGCACGGCGCCGTCGTGCCCGTCGTCGTGCCTCACGGATCAGCGCCTCCACGTCGGTGTCGGGCTGCTCGATGGCCTCGGAATGAGGCGGCTCGGTGATCACAACAACCCCGCTACGGAAGCCCCTCGATTAGCCGCACGAGCTCCTCACGCCGATACCCATGGGTGCGTGCGACATCCACAAGCTCAAGCGCCTTCGCTAGCACCGCAGCACGCTCGGGAGTCCCGGCGACCGTGACCCCACGACCGCGACGGAACTCGAGCAGACCCTCATCACGCAACAACCTGAGAGCCCTCAACACCGTGTTGGAATTCACCCCGAGCTCCGCTGCGAGATCCCGGGCCGGCGGGAGTCGCTCCCCGGGCTTTGCCTCACCGTCGAGGATCGCACGGCGGATCTCAGCAGCGACCTGCTCGAACACAGCTGTTGACTCGGTCCGGTCAACTCTCACAACCCACCATCCCCAGCGCGCAGCCGAGTCGGCTGGCCACGCACAACTGTGCACGGCACCAGGGGCAATGTGATGCGATCGCAGACGCAGCCTGACACAAGAACATGATGATAAGCCTGATAGCACTATAGGTCAAACGCGAGGCAGCCCAACACACAACTCGCGGCTACTGCTTTCCCGAGCCACTAGCACCGAATCTCACTAGCGCTAAGGGCGAGAGGCTGTCGGAAAATCGGTGCTGTCTGCGGGGTTTACCGGTATGAAAATCTGCTTGGGCCTCGCTGGTGCGTCCGGGCGTGGCGGTAGGTTCGGGCGCGTTCCGGGACAGGGGCTCAGGGAGAACGCAGGCCGGGCAG
>JAKAED010000018.1 GCA_021820105.1 Actinomycetes bacterium
GAACCTACCGCCACGCCCGGACGCACCAGCGAGGCCCAAGCAGATTTTCATACCGGTAAACCCGCCAGACAGCACCCCTTTGCGCGACAGCCACCGCGGCCAGCGGGGGGCAGCGGATCGGACGTCCCTATGGCGGGCGTTCGCTGCGCCGGTAAGCTGTTTCACGTGACCACGCGTGAGAAGCTTCACTCCTTGGTTGACGACCTCAGCGAAGCCGAGGCGGAGGCCGCGCTCGCCCGTCTGACGAGAGAGCGCGACTCGCTTAGCGCCT
The DNA here is from genome assembly GCA_021820105.1 of Actinomycetes bacterium. Taxonomy (GTDB): domain Bacteria; phylum Actinomycetota; class Thermoleophilia; order Solirubrobacterales; family Solirubrobacteraceae; genus Palsa-465. The sequence goes on from JAKAED010000018.1 coordinate 272, forward strand.
GGGCAGCATCCGAGGACCGGGACACCACCGAGGATGCTTGGGCGCTTTCCAATGCGCGGGAGGCGATTCGCGAGGAGCCTTGGTAGCTCGCGGTGAGGTCTGCTGGCTCGAGCTAGCAGAGGAAGGACGCAGGCCGGTTGTGGTTCTCACTCGTGACGAGGCGATTCCCAGCCTCCGAAATGTCACCGTCGCCTTGATTACGCGCACCGTCCGAGACATTCCGTCCGAGGTGCGGCTGGGGCCAGTCGACGGCATGCCGGTCGAGTGTGCGGTCACGCTCGACAACCTCCGTACCGTTCCGCGTGCACTGCTCGTCGAGTCGATAACGCGCCTTGACGAGGCAAAGATGAGCCAGATCTGCAGCGCTCTGATCCGCGCAACAGGCTGCTAACTCACCCGAAGCGACTCGCGGGCGTAGACCTGCCTTCGCCACCGCTGAGGTATCTCTCGTCTCGCACCGAAAGACGCGGAATGCGCGGATCTGAGGGAGCGAGTCCCGAACCCCGCCAGTCGCGGTTGCCTATGCAGCACGATCGCAACTGCGGATCGGCAGGCCGGCCGCCGCTGCTTGCCCGGCACCTCGCAGCCAGCATGGCGCTATCCCTTCCGCCAGGGATGCCGTCAAGCCCACACGAGTCCTATGGCGACTGTCCACGGGTCGGCTCTTCGGTAGCCGATCGGCGACGTATCACGGTGGTTGGTCGAGGCAGACGGTTCGACATGACGGGTCTGTTGGACGACGCGTTGACGCTCGATGCCTTCGCTGCGCGCGGAGCGAGGGTGTGACTGCATCTTTCGTGAAGGAGCTCAGCGGCCGACCTCGGCCGGCTGGTGAGATCGACGTGGCGGCCGGCGTCCTGCTCGGCGATCGCCAGGTGCACCGAGTCGGGGTCGCTGACCAGCACCCGCACCCGGCAGCCACGTGCGCCAGCGTCGGCGAGCAGCTCACCGTCCCCGTTGCCGATCATGTCGCCGAGGGTGAGGTCAAGCAGCAAGACGCGCTCGCGCGCGTCCGCGAGAAGCTCCCTCCAGTCCGGGGCGTCGGCGGCAGTGAGCAGCTCGACCCCCTCCCCCTCCCCCTCCGTGTCGTCGGCCGGCTCTTGGTCGGGCACCTCGCCGGGCCAGAGCACCTGCTCGGGGACGCCGAGGGTGTCGGCGACACGACGGCGGTAGCGGGCGCGCGGGGTACGGCCACTGAGCCACCGGCGTGCGGTCTTGACATCCACCTCGGCCCTGACGGCGAGGTCGTCGACCTCAAGCCCCGCGTTTCTGAGGGCCTGTTTGAGCTGCTCGTTCCCCACCGTTGGGACCTCCCGCAACCGTCCGTGTTTGCGCCAGCAACTGTACGGAACTGCACAAAGCGTCCCCTGAAGTCCCGTTGCGTCCCCGGCCGTCCCCGAGCGTCCCCAAGAGTCCCTGAGAGCGTCCCCAAGCGTGGTAGAGACGTCCCTTCCGTCCCTGCACGGTGTGGGCATGCAAACCACACCTGCAGTTCCACACACACACGTTGATCCCAACCGAGGGTTGACTCGCGATGAGGTGATGACCCCTCGTGAGGTCGCCGAGCTGCTCGGGATCCCGGTCTCGACCGTCTACTACCTCGCCCGCCAGGGCCAGCTCCCACACACCCGTCTCGGGCGCACCTACAGGTTCCTGCGCCCGCAGCTCGAGGCGCTGCTCGAAGGGAGCCAGCGATGAACGACTGGGGCCCCTCACACCAACAGCCCCATCCCGGGATCGGTGCCAAGAGAACCGTAGGCGGTGTGCTGTTCGCCGCCGCGATGGTCTCATCCACCGTCTTTCACCTGCTGATCTGGGCCGGATTGTTCTACGCCTGCGTGCGGCTCAACCGCCGCTTCGCTCTGTTGCCCCGGCTGCGTGCGTTCCTGGCCGGCGAGCCCGCCGGCCCGCCGGCATCGATTTCGGCCTCGTGTCCGTCCGCGGTCTACCTCGGTGTCGGCCAGGCCGGCTGGCCGTGCTGGTCGCGGCACGGGCGTGCGGTGCTAGTGATCGGCCCGTCGCAGTCCGGCAAGACGACGAGCGTGATCATCCCGACGCTACTCGACTACCCCGGCCCGATCGTTTCGACCTCGACCAAACCCGACGTGCTGCACGCCACGATCGGCAAGCGGCTCGAGAGCGGCAGGGTCTGGCAGTTCGACCCGACAGGTCAAACAGAGCGAGTTGCGGGAGCGCAAGCGCTGCGTTGGTCGCCCCTCCCATGCTCAACGGACTGGGACGGGGCGCTGCTGATGGCCCGGGCGATGGTCGACGGCGCAGCCGTCGGCGCCGGTATCACCGAGGCCAACCACTGGGCCAAGCGTGCGCAGGCGCTGCTCGCGGCGCTCCTGCATGCGGCCGCGATCACGGAAGCGCCGATGCGCACCGTGATCGGCTGGGTCACGAGCCACGACATCGACGACCCGCTCAACCGACTCCGCGACGTGGAAACAACGCCGCTGGCTGTTGATGTCCTCACTGGGGTGGCGAACACCGAGGCGCGCGAGCGCTCCTCGATCTTCTCCGCCACCGCCGACGCTCTCGACGGCTACACCTCACAGGCCGCACTCGAGGCCACCGAGCACGAGAACTTCGACGCACACCGGTTCGTGATCTCACACGACACCATGTACATCCACGCGCCAGCCGAAAGCCAACGCCTGGCAGCCCCGCTGGTCTGCGGCCTACTCGCCGAGATCCGCCGCGCCACCTACCAGGCCCACGCCAGCGGTGAGCTCACAGGCCGGCGCGTCCTGTTCGCGCTCGATGAGGTCGCAAACGTAGCCCCGATCAGCGAGCTGCCGCAGATCGCCTCAGAAGGCGGCGGCCAAGGGCTCCTGCTCTTGGCGGTGCTCCAAGACCTCAGCCAGGCACGCGCCCGCTGGGGCACCATCGCCGACGGGTTCCTGACCCTGTTCGGGACCAAACTGATCCTCCCCGGCGTCGCCGACCCGCGAACCCTGGAGACGATCTCAACTGCGCTGGGTGAGTACGACCGCAGGGTCGTCACGGAGTCGCACGCGAACGTCCCCGGACGCTGGCGCACACAGCGCTCGACAAGTCAGTCGACGCAGCGCACCCGCGTCCTCTCCCCCGGTGAGGTTGCGAACATCCCCGCAGGCCACGCGCTCCATCTCGACGGCGTGCGCTGGAAACTGGTCACCCTCACGCCGTTCCACCAGCTCCACTCACCCTTCGAGGCGATGTTTCATGCCCGCTGAGCGGAGGGACGGAAGGGGACGCTTCGGGGCAAGCACTCCCTGTGCGTACTGTGTGGTCCTCTGGATTGGGGGGCTGGGACGGCTCGGGAGTTGTCCGGCTTAGGGGTCCTTCGGACCGGCTCCCAGGGGCAGTCGGGGTGCGGAATCGGGCGCAAGGGCAGAGGCATGCTGAGCGTCGCGAAGGTGACCGGCAACCTGGCGGCCGGCTACGCCGACTACCTCGAGGGCAAGACCACCCAGGCCGAGCTTGGTGACTATTACCTGAAAGGCGGGGAGCGGGTCGAGGCACCCGGGCGCTGGGTCAGCGGCGCGGGTCGGGTCGGCTGTGACCCACTGCAGCCCGTCGGCGGGCAGGCGCTGCGCGAGCTGATGGCCGTCCGGCATCCGGTCAGCGGGCAGCCGCTGCGCCGCACGGCGCGAGCGGCGAGGCGGTGGCCGCGATCGACGCGACGTTCTCGGCGCCGAAATCGGTCAGCGCGGTCTGGGCTGTCGCCGATGCGGAGCTGCGCGCCCGCATCGAGGCGGCGCACGAGCTGGCGATCGACCGGGCGCTGCGCTATGCCACGCGCCAGGTGCCGATGGTGCGCCACCGGGTCGAGGGCGGCGGCGCCGTGCACGCCAAGGCGGCGGAGCTGATCGCGACGAGCTGGCGGCACACCACCGCACGGGCGGTGGGTGAGCGTGTGCCCGATCCGCAGCTGCACTCGCACGTCCTCCTGCACGCCGCGGTACGCGACGACCAGCGGGTCGTCGCCATCGACTCACGCTCGTGGTTCGTTCACCGCCGCGAGCTCGGCGCCGCCTACCGCACCGAGCTGGCACGGGAGCTGACCACGCTGGGGTTTGAGATCACGCGCGGAACCGGACGCGGCGGCCGTTACTTCGAGATCGCCGGCGTGCCGCAGGAGCTGATCGACACGTGGTCAAGCCGCCACCACCAGGTGCAGCAGGCGATCCGCCAGACCCTGGAGCAGACCGGAAGGGAGCGGCTCGGGCCGGCGGCGGAGAGCCGCGCTGCGCTCGTCACCCGCCGCGCCAAGCAGCCAACGACCGTCGCCGAGCTCGACAGCGCATGGCAGCGCGCCGCCCGACGCCGGGTTCGCGCACGAGGAGCTTCAGCTGCTGCGCGACGTCGTCGGCACCAAAGTCGAGCCGCCCGACGTGCGTGAGCTGCTGCGGGGGCTGACCGAGTTCGACGCGACCTTCAGCGACCGCCAGGCACGAGCGGTCGCGCTCGAACAGGCCGCCGGTGCCCCGATCGAGCAGGCGCTCGGCGCGCTCGCCCACGCGCGCGAGGACCGCGCCGTTGTGCGGCTGGCGGACGGAAGCAGCACCACCCGCTGGCACCGCAAGCTCGAACGCGACACAGTCACCACCTTCGAAACGCTGACCCGTGAACGGCTACAGGCGATCCCGGGGCGCCTGGTTGAGCAGGCCGCCGACACCGTTGACCGTCGGCTCGCCAGGCACCGCGGCGGGCTCTCCCCCGAGCAGCGCCAGGCGCTCGAGCTCGCCTGCGGCGACCGCCAGGTGGTGATGATCGAGGGACAGGCGGGCACCGGCAAGAGCACGCTGCTGCAGGCGGTCGCGCTCGCCCACCAGGCCGAGGGGCGGCGCGTGATCGTCACCAGCACCGCGGCGGTCGCCGCCGAACGAGTCTCGAGTGACCTCGCCGGGGTCGGCGTCGAGGCTCCCGCCTACTCGACCGCCGCACTACAGCACGCGATCGCCACCGGCCAACTCAGCATCGATTCCCGCACCACCGTGATCCACGACGAGGCCGCGCTGGCATCGACCCGCGAACAGCAGCAGCTGCTCGACACGATCCAGCAGAACTGGGCGCAGCTGATCATCGTCGGCGACCCGCAGCAGTCAAAGCCGGTCGGCGCCGCCGGGCTCTGGCCGCGGCTCGAGCGCCAGGCCGGCCGCCAGGGATCTCGCGTGCAGCTCACCACCAACCTGCGGGCGCTCGACCCCAACGACCGCCGCGACCAGGCCCGCTTCCGCGACGGCCGCCACCAGGAGGCGCTGTGCGGCTATGCCGACCGCGGACGCCTGCACGTCGCCAACGACAGGGACGCGGCGGAACGGGCGGCGCTCGCGGCCGCGCACCGCGACCGCACCGACGGGAAGCGGACGCTCGTTATTACACAGACCTCCAACGAGCACCTCGATGAGCTGAATGCGCAGGCGCAAGCGCTCCGCGCTCGTGACTGCCAGCTCGGCTACAACACGCTGCGGCTGCCCGGACGCCCGTACCAGCTCCGCCCCGGTGACGAGATCCAGATCCGACACACCGTCACCCTCCGCGACGGTCCGCTCCGAAACGGAAGCACCGCCACCATCACCGGGATTGATCCACGCGCCGGACAGCTGTCGATGCAGCTCGCCGACGACCGGACGATCGTGATGGACCGCGAGCAGATCAGGCAGGCCGACCTGCGCCTGGCCTACGTGCAGCACCCCGTGCCCGCGCAAGGACTCACCACCGACACCACTCATCTGATCGTCGCCGACCACGCCACTGCCGAGGGCACCTACGTCGCGCTCAGCCGCGCACGCGAAGAGACGCACATCCATGTCGGCCAGGAGCTGCTGGCCGGCGGCGAGCGTGGACCGATCGAGCGGCTCGCCGAACACGTCGGGCGCAGCGAACCCGAGATCCCCTCGATCGCGGTCCCGCTTGAACGCGAAGAGTGGCTGCACCCCGCGCGCGAGGTCGGCGCCGAGGCGGGCCTCGAGCCCGAGGAAGAACGGACGCTCGATCCGGACCGAGACATCGGCTGGGAGATGTGACGGATGGCCGCCCCGGACCGTGTGCGGCGGCACCGGGAGTCAGCGGTGGCCGCGGGGGCTTCGCAGCGGCTGACGCCAAATCGCCCAGTCGACTCGCGCCAAAGTGCCTAATCAAACTTTGCCAAACTGCCTAACAAACCTCGGCCAAACCGCCTAACGACTGATACTGTGGTCAAGTGACCGTCTACATCCCGCGCCTTCTTGATGGTGCGCTCGAGCAGCGTCTTCGCTCAGCAGGAGCAGTCGTCATCGACGGGCCGAAAGCTGTCGGCAAGACCGAGACAGGACGCCGGGCCGCACTGAGCGAGGTGTCACTGGACACCGACGTGGCACAACGCCTGCTCGCCCTCTCAGACCCAAGGCTCGTGCTCGAGGGCGCAACCCCGCGTCTGCTCGATGAGTGGCAGGTCGTGCCGGCTCTCTGGAACGCGGTCCGCCGCGCGGTTGACGACCGACGAGCGATGGGGCAGTTCATCCTCACCGGCTCGGCCTCACCAGCAGATGACCTGACCCGACACTCCGGCGCCGGGCGCTTCACACGCCTGCGCATGCGACCGCTCACCCTGATCGAGACAGGGCACGCATCACCCGACGTTTCCTTGAGCGACCTGCTGAAAGGCGCGTTCGAACCAACACCAGGCCAAACGCTCGAGCTCCCGATCATCGTCGAGCGCATCATCACAGGAGGCTGGCCCGCCAGCCAGGGCATCCCAATCCGTGAGTCGGCACGGTACGCGAGCGACTACCTCGATCAAACCGCCCGCCTTGACGTGGTGGGCCTCGAGGGCGTCAGACACGACCCCAGAAAGGTCAGAGCGCTGCTGCGATCGCTCGCACGAAACACGGCAACCGAGGCGTCCGGCTCCACGCTCGCCCGTGACGCCGGCGGGAACGATGGGCCGCTTCACCGTGACACCGTGGCTCGATACCTCGACGCCCTCGAGCGCGTCCACGTCCTCGAGGTGCAGGAAGCCTGGAGTGTGCCGCTGCGGACACGGACCCCCCTACGCGAGGCGCCTAAACGACAACTCGTCGACACCTCGCTGATCACGGCCGCTCTACGGATCGGGTCCGCCGACGCGCTCATGAACGACCCCGAGACGCTCGGGCTCATCTTCGAGTCTCTCGTCATCCAGCAGCTTCGCGCGCTTGCAGACCTAAACGACGCGGCGGTGTTTCACTTTCGCTCGAAGTCCGGACTCGAGGTCGACGCGATCGTCGAACAGACCGGCGGTGCCTGGGCGGCATTCGAAGTGAAGCTCGGACCAGGCCTGATCGACACAGCCGCAGCAACGCTTCTGAAATTCGCAAGCGAAATCGACACCGCTCGCCGCGGACCTCCGTCAACGCTCGGCGTGATCGTGCCGTCGGGCCCCGCCTATCGCCGTCCGGACGGGGTAGCTGTCATCGGGCTGACAAGCCTCGGCGTCTGACCACGCCAATTACGCTGGGCTTGCCTGGATCGGAGGCTGCATGCTCCGTCAATGGACACAGATTTCGATCGCGTCATGCCTTGGGCGGGCGAGACCTCAGTGCGCCAGACCTGTCAGATCGCTCTGACCGCACGTACCGGCCGGCGTGCCACGTCACTCATCCTGGTGTGTAGCCAAGCGCTGCGTACGCCTTCTGGCGCTTGGCGAACATCCGCCGCAGCACGGGCACGGCGTGATCGACGTAATCGATGATGCGGATCTCGTGCTTGGCATCGTGATGGCGATGCAGCCGGCCTGCGTACTGGGTCATGGTTCCCTTCCAAGCAATCGGCATCGCGAGCACGAGCGTGTCGAGGCGTGGATCGTCGAACCCCTCACCGATGTAGCGGCCGGTGGCCAGCACCACCCGTGGCTCCGGCGAAGCTAACAGCGTGTCGATCCGCCGGCGGGCGCGCTTACCGATGCCGCCATGGAGAACAGCCACTCGATCTGTCTGCTTGCCAATCAGTTCCGCCAAGGCGTCCAGGTGCTGCCGGCGCTCGGTGAGCACAAGCGGACACCGCCCTTCGGCAAGCTCGGCGACGACGTCAGCAGCGACCTGCGCGGTTCGGCCGCAGTCGCCTGCAACGGCGGTCAGCACCTCCTGGATGCCCGGCTCTGGCGGTAGCGCCGTCGCGTCAAAGGGCGGTTCCCGGGCGAGCAGCACGCGCCTGACGGCGGTCTCGACCTGTGCGGTCGCGATGATCGTGTGCCGGACCGGGCCGCACTGCATCGTGATGATTGGGTGATGGCCGTCACGACGCTCGGGCGTGGCTGTCAGGCCCGTCACTTTGCGAGCCGGTAGCTCACGCAGCACACGCTCTGTGGTGAAGGCGGCAACGTGGTGGCATTCGTCGACGACGACGTGCCCGTAGCGGGAGAGAGGGCCGGGTTCTCGCCGGGCAAGTGACTGGATCATCACGACATCGATTCCGCTGGATCCGGGTTTGTCGACGCTCGTGCCGATCGCGCTGGGCTCGAGGTCAAGGAAGTGACTGAGCCGACTGAGCCATTGCTCAAGGAGAGGACGACGGTGAACGAGAATCAGCGTCGATCGCGCCCGAGCGGCGATCAACGCCGCCGCGACAACGGTCTTGCCGGCGCCGGGCGGCGCGACCAACACGCCGACGTCGTGCTTCGTGAGCGCCTTGACCGCTTTCTGCTGATCATCGGGCAGGACGCCGGCGAAGGCGACGTCGATCTCGTCTCCGTCACTGCGTGAGTCCTCGACCGTCGTTGTAACCCCGTGAGCCTCAAGCTCGTCAACAACGCGATCAAGGCAGCCGCGCGGTAGCAGTATCCGGTCGGCAACCTGCTCATGGCACGAAATTACCCTCGGCGTTCTGTGGGTCGAGAGCCGAGCGCGTTCGCGCTCATAGAACTCGGGATTGGCGAACGCACCAGTTCGAACGAGGCGATCCCGCAGGTCGGGCGGCAGATCCGTTGCGGGAATCTGGACGCGTGCGCCCAAAGTGACCGTGACCTTCGCCGGTGCAGCCTCGCTAAGTGCGGGTTGCAGCGTCCGCGCGTTCCGCGTAGTCGGCTGCATCCCCAGCGATCCGCCGGCGCCTTCCGCCTCGCTGGCAATCTGCACCGCACGATCAGCAGAAAGCCGCTTCACCCCGGCGAGGTACGCCCACTGATCGGGGTACGGCTCAAGGTCGCTATCGAGAAAGACAGTGCATGCGTGCTGGCGGCGGTCACGCTGCAGCGGAAGCGCGATGAGGTTGCCGAAACCACCGGCGGGCATCGTGTCCTGGTTGGGAAAGAGCCGGTCATACGAACTCATGGCGATCGCCCGGCGCGACATCGCACGCGTCAGCAGCAGCGACCCGACGGACCGCGCGACCCGGGCGGAGATAGGCTCGGAGAACAAGGCCCACACGTGCGCTCCATCCCCCGAACGTGAACGCTCCACCAGCACCGGGACACCGAGCTCTTCCGCGCTTTCGCGTAGCGCAACGACATCATCTCTCCAGGAGGCGCCGTCCAGGTCGATCGCAACCAGCCAGCAGGTCTCATCTGTGAGCAGCGGATAGATCCCGATCGTCTGCAGGCCCTCCAGATGACGGCGCAACTCGACCTGCGTCAGGGCTACGAATCGCCGGCTCGCACAATCGGCGCACTTGACCTTCGGCTTCTGACACACCCCCGGCTGCCACTCGTTCGAACAGCGGGGCGCCCAGCCTGAGCGACCAGCCGCCCTGATGCTCTCCCAGCGTGTCGCAAACACGTCGGTCCGCCCACGGAACAACGACTGAAACAGCGCAACGCGTCCCTCGGCGGTACCGATATCGGGACCGCCCGTCGCGGACCTCATCGCCGCGATCTGCCCCGCGAGGGCGGCGCGCTCACAATCAAGTTCTGCAAGCCGCGTCTGCGCCTGCTCCAGATCGACCAGCTTCATCACCAAGATGGTCTCCGCCGGCTCGGACACATGGCCATCACGGTGAGCATCTGAAAGCCGACCATGCAAGCGCGTCGGAAGATCGTGCCTGACGGCGAGCGATCGTTGACGGGTCAGTAGAGCCGCTCGCCGCCCAGCAGGGCCTCGGGCAGCTCTGCGAGCAGCTGACGTGCGAGCGGACGATCTTATCCACGAGCCTCGGCGAGTTGACGTCCGTCGCCGTCCAGGTCGGCGAGGAACCGGTGGCTGCTGCGCACCGCCTCCGACAGCTCGTGCGTGGTCGGGCTTGGGACGGCGAGCGCTCCGATGTCACCAAGGTCGAATTCGCGGGCGTCGCGTGGTCGCTGCCGGAGCTCGCCGCCGCTCCAGTGCCAGAGCCGAAGGCTCTGGTTGCCGCTGGAACCACCGCGAAGTCGTCCGCACGCGGCGCGATGATCGGGTGTATGGCTGAGACCTTGCGGATTCCGATCGCGATGCAGGAGATCACTGGCGAGATCATCGCCGTTACCGATAAGGTGTGCGCTGAACATCTTGATGCCGAATACGCACGGCTCGCGCGGCGGCTCGTTGGGCGGCTTGCGCGCAAGCGGCCGTCGCCCCTGGCCCGCGGCGACACGCGTATCTTGGCCGCAGGCGTGCTGTACGTGCTGGCTCAGGTCAACTTCCTGTTTGATCGCTCGCAGAGCCCACATATGTCAAGTGTCGAGCTCGCGGTGGCTACCGACGTGAAGCCGACGACCATGGCTAACAAGGCGGCGATGATCAACCGTCTGCTCGAATCGGCGTCTACGAGCCGGAGCTCACGCGCATAGCGATGCTGGAGCAACATCCGATGGCCTGGATCGTGGAGATCAATGGCTTCCTGATTGATGCGCGCCAGTTGCCCGAGGAACTTCAGGACGAGGCGCGGCGAGGTGGACTGATCCCAGACCTCGAGGCGCTCCGCGGAGTATGAGCTCGCCCGCTCAGCTGGATGCTTTGATCGAGGAGCTGACAGTCGATTGCTACAACGACGAGGAGCAGGAGACCGGGTTCCAGGTTGGAGCTGAGGCCGCGCTCAGACGAGGCGAGCGTGCCAGGTTGGCCGGGCATGAACTTGAGGTCCGCCGAGTCATCCACGGGCCGGACGTCCGCGCCGGCCTACGTGCGCTCGTACGCGATCGGGACGGCATCGCGCACGAGGTGGCGCTGAGCGACCTCGTGTTTCCCGACGACAGTGAGCTCGGGATGATCGTCGCCGCATACCGACGTTGGCTCGGGTGGCGATGAGATCAGCAGAGTCCGCGTTGAGTTCCTGCAGTGACGCCGAGAAGGCGTCGGTCCTTGCTGCACTCGTGAGTGACAACGCGGATCTCCGAGAGCAGGCCGAGGGCGTAGCCCGCCAGATCCTCGCCACCGTCGACGTGATGGTGATCAGCGACCTCATCACCGAGACCATCCTGAATCTCGACACCGAAGATCTCGCCAACCGGGCAGGCCGTCGCCGCCACGGGTACGTCGAGCCCACAGATGCCGCGTGGCAACTGCTCGAGGAAGCGATCAAGCCTTGGATCGATGATCTCCGACGGCGAGGACGTCTTGGTTTTCACCAGGCGGCGACCGACCTTGCCATGGCGATGACGCAAGCCCTTGAAGCGGTCGAGGAACGCGCAGACCGGATCGACGACTGCCTGGTTCGTCAATGGGCGCCCGACTTCCCGTCCGAGACAGTGTCCTGGGTCCAGCGGGAGCTTGAAGCGGCAGTCGGACCAAGCCCAGCGGGTTCGGCCTAACTGCCGAATGAGCTTGCCAGGGCTCACTTCGCGGGGTCCTCACGCGAGGATCACCTCGAGCGCCTCCCGCACCCTGCGCTCGCCACCGAGCTGGCGGGCCAGAGCGGTGAGCCGAAGCACATCCGACCCGGGTTGCCGCAGGTACCGGGACAGCGCTTCGAGAGCAACGTCGCGCCCGACAAGGTGCGGAAGGCGCATCGCGTCGACGACGCACCGGGGCGCAGAGTAGATCCAGAAGCGGTCGCCTGCGTCTGTCTGCTGCTGCAGGCGGTCCAAACCAAATGTTTCAGGGGCGAACCGGTGAGGCTGAATGGCAGGCAGGCTGATTTTCGGCCAGTGCGCGTCCCGGGGCACCGCAAGATCGATCCTGTCGGGCAGAGCATCGGACAGCTCCCAGAACGACAGCCCCGACGTCAGGCACACCGTCCCGTGAGGAACGCGCAGCGCCAGCGCTGCGAACTCGGTGTTGGTCGCCGGGGTGCTGGCGATCGACTGCATGACACCGCGTGAGAGCGTGAGCAGCTTCCCCCTGATCGCGCAGCGTGTAAATCCGATGCCTGGGGATTCCGACCTCAGCCGCCTCGCGAACCCGGAACGGCCGATTGCCGAAGTGCTCGGTGATGAGTTCGAGGTCTGAGCGCGTCACGCGACAAATCCTACCTATTGTCCCGATAGGTAGTGAGCTTTTGTTGACCGGCCGGATGCATGGACCTGCCTGTCTCCCGGCTTGTCAAGAGTCCCGCTTCGCACCTGTACCTGATGCAAAGCGCAATGCTCGACACCCCGCGGCGAGCAGCGGCCCCAGGTCGGCGCAGACTCGTTCCGAGCCACCGCGCCAGTCGGATCGCGTCAGGCTCGTTCGACCGTGGCGTTAGTTGGCGCCGCGCGCTCAAACGCCGCAGTGAAGATCGCTGCGCGCTCGGTCGCGGGACGCGCGTGCAGATACCGGCTGGTCGTGGCCAGTTGGGAATGGCCCATCGCGTCCTGCACGCTGACCAGGTCGACGCCCCCGGCCACCAGCAGCGAACCGAACGTGTGGCGCAGATCATGCCAGCGCAGCGGTCGGAGACCCGCCACGTCCCGCGCGTGCTTGTAGCGGCGGCGCAACGCGGAGCCGTCGAGCCGACGCCCGTAGGAGTTGCAGAAGACGTAGTCATCCGGTGAGGTGAAGTCCGGCCGTGCGGCCAAGCGCCTCAGCGCGGCCGCGCTCTGGTCGGCCATCGGCACCCGGCGGACGTGGCCGGTCTTGGTCGGGCCCTCGACCCCGGCGGACACGGCGCGGCTGATCGTCAGCACCGAGCCGGCCCAGTCGATGTCCCGCCAGCGCAGCGCCAGCTGCTCGCCCAGCCGCAGGCCCGAGTAGGCGGCGACGCGCACCGCCTCGGCATCGCGGCCGTCATCAAACTCCTCGGCAGGATCACGCGAGAGCCGGTGCCCACGATAGTCGCCGGACTCGAGGACCTCGGCGAGCGACTCGATCTCATCAGGCGTGAAGAAGACGAGGACCCCCGGCTCGGGGATGCGGCGCCGGTCCGTGCCCTTCGCGGGATTGCCGGGAAGGGCGAACTTGGGCGAGCGGACCCCGAAGCTGAACACGGCCCGGACGACGTCGCGCGTCCGGTTGACGGTCCGGGACGAGGCACCGGTCGCGGCCACGCGGTCGAGCAGCTGCTCGATCTCCTCCGTCCGAATGCGCCTGGCGGGCAGATCGCCGAGCGCCGCCATGATCCGTCCGTTCGTCTCCCCGGTGCCACGCCGGTACGTGACGCCGGGCTCGGCCAGGTCGCTGCGGTGCTGGCGCAGCGTCGAGGGTTTGGCACCCTTGACGCGCTCGAGCCAATCGAGGTAGGCGTGGGCGAGCTCGCGGAATGTGACGCCAGCGGCGAGCCGCTCGCGCTCGGCCTCGGTCTCGTTCTCGATCTCCGTGACGTAGGCGGCCACCAGCTCGGCGGCACGCACGTTCGCGCGGCGCTCATCGAAGTAGCCCTCCTGCACGCGACCCTTGCGGGGTCGCCAGCCGCCGCCGTCGCGTTCCAGCCAGGCTGGTCCGATCTGGCGCTTCACCTGGCGCCCCTGATAGCGGAATTTGGCCTCGTAGACGGGGTCGTTTTTCTGCTGACGGATCACCAGGGCTGGGACGGGAAGACGTGCCATTCTTGTCAGATTCTACAGCGGGTACCATTCGGGTACCACTATCTTGAGTACCGCTTTCGATACCCAACTGGCTCAAAAAGTCCGTATTTAAGGGGTCTAAGCCATAATCGATCCCCTGTATTTACTGGGTTTAGAGCCCTTAGATCGGTCTACGGAACCGAAGGTCAGGGGTTCGAATCCCTTCGGGCGCGCTTTCGAAGACCCTCGCTTTTGCGGGGGTCTTCTCGCTTTTGAGACCCCGTGGTCAGCGTCAACGATGAGGCCCTACCAGCAGGCCACGCGGCGCTGGGAACGGGTCAGCGCTCCCTCTCAGCATTCACCGGCGATCTCACTTTGGAGTCGTTCGAGAAAGCCGACCATGTAGGCGTGCCGGCCTTGAGCGACCGCCCGCCCGCCGCCGGTGTGCATGCGATCGGCCAGCAACAACAGCTTCTCATGGAAGTGGGCAACGCTCGAACTATTCGAGGCCATGTACGCCGCAGCGCTGTCGTGCCGGACCGCGACCTCGTCGGGGTCGTAGAGGGGGCGCCCGGCGTGCCCCCCGTACGCGAACGCGCGCGCGATCCCGATCGCCCCGATCGCGTCGAGTCGGTCGGCATCCTGAACTATCCGGCCTTCCAGCGTCGGCATGTCGTCCGGGACGCCCGCGCCCTTGAACGAGACCCGCGCGACTATGTCGGCCACCTGGTCAGTGAGCTCGGCGGGCGCGTTGATGCTGGTCAGCCAGGAGCGTGTCGCCACCGGTCCGGCGTTCAGGTCACCCTCGTGGAACTTCCAGTCGGCGATGTCATGCAGGAGTGCCGCCAGTTCGACAGTGGTGCGATCGGCATCGGGCTCCCGCTCGCAGATCGCCTTGGCGTTCGCCCACACACGTTCAATGTGGCTCCAGTCGTGTGAGCTGTCTCCTGAAGGATTCTGCCGGATATGCGCGGCAGTCAGGACGATCAATGAGTCAGAGTCGGGCATCCTCCCCACGATGACCATTTCTCCGGACAGAAGGCACGATTCCCTTGCGTCCTTCAGCGCTCCACTGCCTGATCTCGCGGCGACGCCCGCTGGCGGCGCCGCGCGCTCCGATCAACTGGCTCCTGCTGCTTTGTAGGCTTGTGGAGACCATGGACAATCCCGCTCAAATCAGTTCAGCTGACTATGATCCGGCCGAAGCGGAGGCTGAAGCCGCTCTGGCTCGCAAACCGCGTGAGCGGATCGCCATGAGCGCCCGTGAGTTCGTCTCTGAACGTGACGCGCTTGAAGACGCCTGGGCTGGCTCTGGTACGCACAGCTTGCGCGATGAAGGTTGGTAAGCCGCTTACCAGACTGCTGCAATCGCCGGTCAGGCCGCACGAACTCGACCGTGGCGAAGAGGCAGCTCGCCGGCGCCCGAGAACCCAACCTCATCAGCCGGACGACCGATCCGAGCTCGCATGGTGCAGCGGCGTGCAAACGGGGTGAGGATGCAGCCGGCGGCACTTGGCCCGGTGTGCGGTGGCGTGCTACCAGGCGAGTGTGATGCGCTCGCGCGGGTGGGTGCCCTGCTCGAGCAGGTCGGCGATTCCGATCGCGTAGTCCTCGGCGCTGATCTCGCTGTTTCCCTGCTCGTCGGTCAGCAGGCGATCGCCGTCCAGCCGGTAGCGGCCCGTGCGCTCGCCCGGGCGGATCAGCGCGGCCGGGCTGACATAGGTCCAATCGAGATCGTCCACGCTGCGGTAGACCGCCAGCGCGTCGACCTGGTCAAGCGCCTCAGGCTTCCACTCCTGGTGGAACTCAGGCGTGTCCACCAGGCGCACCCCCGGGGAGACCTCGAGGCTGCCAGCGCCTCCGACGATCACCAGCCGCCGCACGCCGGCGCGACGCACCCCATCGACCAGCGAGCGTGCGACGTCGACGAGCGTGTATTGACCGCTGCGAGCCGACACGGCGCTGAGGACCGCGTCCGCGCCTGACGCGACGGTCGCGATCGATGCCGGATCGGTGACATCGGTCCCGGTCGAGCGGCTGGCGGCGATGACCGCGTGGCCCCGCCGCTCAAGCTCGGTGGCGATCCGACTGCCGATCATCCCAGTTGAACCAAAGACGACGATCTTCATCACAGCGCTCCTTCGTTATCACGGTCAGGTGTTGCGCATGGCGCACACGACACAGTAACTTTTGGTTACTGAGTACTTCAACGTAACCATGAAGCCGAACGTCTATGACCCCAACTGCCCGACCCGGACCGTGCTCGACCGGATCGGAGACAAGTGGACGACGCTGGTCGTGCTCGTGCTGCTTGACGGCCCCCGCCGTTTCAGTCAACTACGAGACGGGATCGGCGGCGTGGCCCCGAAGGTGCTCACCGAGACGCTGCGACGACTCGAGCGCGACGGCATCCTCACCCGCACCGCCTACCCGGAGATCCCGCCCCGCGTCGAGTACCAGCTCACGCCGCTCGGTCGCTCACTCGAGGAGCCGATCCGCGCGATCGCCACCTGGGCCGAGCACAACGTCCCGCAGATCACCCGCGCGCGCAAAGCGTACGACAGGCGCGCCGCCTAACAGTCGCGTCTCAGAGCTCCCCAACCAGCACGACCCACCGCACACCTCCCTTCGCTGCCGCACGGGCGTGACCAAACCGCGGCCGCCAGCCCCGCATCGCGCGGGTTGCGTTCATGTGGCTCAGAGGGTGTTCTTGGGCGTCGGCGCCAACTGCTGACTATCGACGTATGTATCGCGTATTGCGGGCAAAACGTCGATAGTCGCCTTCGCCTCGACCAAGCGGCAAGTGACCGCACGGCCACGCAAAGGCAACTCCAGCCGCACCCGCTCTTCCGCTCCGACTGGCATCTCCCGCCGCGCACCGAAACACGTGGAATGCGCAGACTGGAGGGCGGACGACGCGTAGAAGCGAGGCTGCGAGACACCGTCACCTTGGGGGTGGGTGGCTCTTTGGTGCTCGCTCCCGGGCACCTTCATTCAAGTCCGATTCGCGCCGTTGGCTTTCGGTTCAGCGCTAGCGATAAGAGTTCCTATGGCTACAGGTTCGGCGTCGGCCTATTACGCGAGACGACCTGTTCTCGCAGCTGACGGTTGGCCTCACGCAGCTCCGGGGTGAGCTGTTCGCCAAAGTCCTCGGTTTCGAAGATCGGTCGCAGTTCGATCTCGATCCCGCCGCCGAACGGCGCCCGCTTGAGCCACTCAAGCGCCTCCTCCCGTGAGGCGCACTCCCAGATCCAGTATCCGGCGACGATCTCCTTGGCCTCGGTGAACGGACCGTCGATAACCGTCGGCCGCTCACCCTCGAAACGGACCTTTGCGCCGTGTGAGGTTGGGTGCAGGCCATCCGCTGCGAGCAGCACACCGGCGTTGGACAGCTGCTGGTTGTACTTGGTCATCGCCTCCAACGCCTCGCGCGGGGGCATCTGCCCCGACTCGGACTCCGGACCACCGGGAACCAGCACCATGAAACGCATCACGATCTCCTAAGGATTGGGGTGTCTTCACATCTACGTCGAACAGAGAAGCGCGAAAACGACACCATTCTGGAACTGATCTCAACCTAGGAACCCCGAGCAGGCTCCCGGCTGACGCGCGAGCAGCCCCTGAACCTGAGCCAGGGCAGGATCGCCCACGAATGCACACGAGTCTCAGCGTCAGAGCTTCAGCTCAAAGACCTGGCCGTTCCAGCCGCCGCGCACGTCAACTGTGAAGGTGTCAGATCGGACGAAACCCTGTTGCTCGTACCAGGCCACGAGCTCGGGGGCATCCGCCCAGCAATCTACCCGCAGGACCTCGGATCCGCTGGCCCTCGCGTCGCTGACGGCGCGGCGGACGAGGTGTGCGCCCACGCCTGTCCCGGCTTGCTCGCGGTCGCTGATCAGAAACAGCAGGTAGGTCTCTGGCAGCAGCGTCGGAGGAACGTGCGCTGGGGGCTCACTGCCGATCACACTCGCGCCGACCGGTCTGCCTGCACGCTCGGCGATGCGCAGGCCCGGGTCACCGACCCATTTGTGCACCATCTCCCGATGCTGCGGTTGCTCCGACGCCGGGATCGTGCCCCACTGCTGGGCCTGTCCGCGATCGACCATCCAGGCAATTGCCTGATCCCACATGGAGAGCAAGGCCACCTCATCGGTAGAGCGGCCGTTGCGTATCTGAACTGGCAGGGGCACTGCCGCAACCGTACAGACCCGCCCAGGCGAGCACGCTTGGCCAAGGCAACCCCCGACGCGGCGCCGTTCAGCAACCCCCGACGCGGCGCCGTTCAGCAACCCGCGACCCGGCGCCGTTCAGCAACCCCCGACGCGGCGCCGCTCAAAATCCGCGCCTGATCCGAATCCTTATCGTGCGTGGATGCGTCTGATCAGATGTGCCAACCACGCCCGTGGTGAGCAAGATCTTGGAGAACGGACAGCGTCGTGTTGAGACAATTTGATGTGGTGGTAATCGGGGCAGGCCCTGCCGGCGAGGTACTGGCGGGCAGGCTCGCGGAGCGCGGCAGCAAACGCGTCGCGATCGTGGAGGCCGGCTTGGTCGGCGGCGAGTGCTCCTTCTATGCGTGCATGCCTTCAAAGGCGCTGCTGCGGCCGGCCGAGGTGTTGCGAGAGGTCGCTCGAGTGCCCGGCGCCGCAGAGGCGGTCACCGGATCGATCGACGTTGAGGCTGCGCTTGCGCGCCGTGATCAGGTGATCAACAACCTCGATGACTCCAACCAGGTTCCGTGGCTGACTGACCGCAACATTGAGCTTGTCCGCGGTCATGGGCGGCTGGATGGTGCTGGTCGAGTCAGCGTCGGCGACGATGTGCTTATCGCTCAGGATGCGGTGGTGATCGCGGTTGGGACCGGTGCCCTGCTCCCGCCGATCCCTGGTCTTGCAGATGTGAGCGCCTGGTCAAACCGAGAGATCACCACGGCTAAGGCCGTGCCGGAACGCCTGATCGTGCTCGGCGGTGGTGTCGTGGGCGTTGAGATGGCGCAGGCGTGGGCATCGTTGGGAGCCGAAGTAACGGTGATTGAGGCGCTGGATCGGCTCCTCGTACGCGAGGAGCCGATCGCGGGCCAACTGGTGAGGGACTCACTTGAGCACCTGGGGGTGCGGGTGCTCACCGGCGTGCGAGCGAGCGCGGCCGAGCGTGTGGAGGGCGAGGTGCGCGTGCACCTTGAGACTGGGGAGGTCGTGAGCGGCGATCAACTGCTGGTGGCCATTGGTCGGAGACCGCTGAGCAAGGACCTCGGTCTTGAGACGGTCGGGTTAGAACCCGGCGGCTATCTCCAGGTGGACGATCAGATGCGTGTGCTTGGGGCGAGCGGGCTATATGCGGTTGGTGACATCAATGGCCGCTCGCTGCTGACTCACTCCGGCAAGTATCAGGCCCGTATCGCCGCCGACCACATCCTTGGCGAGCCCGCGAGTGCGCGCGGCGATGGAATTGGCGCGCCACGGGTGGTGTTCACGGACCCGCAGATAGCAGCGGTCGGATTGACGCTGGCGGCAGCGCTTGAGGCCGGCCTGACGGTGGAGGCCTTTGACCTTCCGACGGGTGGCTCGGCCGGTGCCAGCTTCTACGGTCGCAATGCTCCCGGCACCAGCCGGTTTGTCGTCGACACTGAACGAGAGGTTTTGGTCGGTGCCACCTTCATCGGCCCAGAGGTGGCTGACTTCCTGCAGGCGGCGACCATCGCGACGGTGGCTGAGGTGCCGCTGTCGGTGCTCGCGCACGCGGTGGCGCCGTTTCCCACCCGAAGCGAGCTCTGGTTGAAATTCCTTGAGGCCTATGAGACCGGCAGACAAGTCTCGCTGCACGCCTCGGTGGCGGCGTCGGCTTCCATCACTCCGCGGGCCTGATCGGGTAGCTCATCGAGCACGAGCACCGGAACGGCAGCAATGAACCTCAATCCGATGACCCGCCGTCAGTCCCGCTGTCGGGAGACCCGGGCGCAGATGTCTGACTATCTGGACGGCGAACTCTCCGGTGACGACAGCAAGCGCCTTGAGCGCCACACGAGGTGGTGCCCTAGTTGTGCCCGCATGCTGACCAATCTCCGCCGGACAGTCACGGGGTTGCAGGCCCTTGGCGATATCCCACCAGACGAAGGAGACCACCGGCGCGAGGAGCCTGGGCCGCTCAGCTGACGTAGCCGTCAGCGAACCACTGATCAAGCGCGGCTCGCATTGCCATCCTACCTCGGTGCACGCGGCTCTTCAGGGCCCGTTCGCCGACCCCCAGGATCTCCGCGGCCTCAGCGGTTGAGAGACCCTCCACGTCCCGTAGCGTGACGGCGGTTCGGTAGTCAACGGGCAGAGCCGCCAGGGCCGCATCCACCGCGGCGAGAAATTCTCTGGATTCGAACACCCGATCCGGCTGTGCTCCCCAGGACGGAACGCGTTCGCCCACCTGATCGTCCAGCGGGAGCGTCTGCGGTCTGGTTGGGCGTACCGCGTTGTAGGCCTCATTGATCGCGATTCTGGTGAGCCACGTGCAGAAGCGCGACCTGCCCTCAAACCTCTGGAGGTTCAGCCAACTCCGCGTCAGGGCGTTCTGCAGCACGTCGTCGACCTGGTCCTGATCTCGCATCAGACGCCAGAGCACACCTCTGAGCCGCGGAAAGCACGGTTCAGCCAGCTCCGCAAAGGCCTCCTCGTCACCCTCACGGGCGCGCGCGACCAGCCGTGACTCGTCCACGCGCGACATTATCTTCATTTCCGGAGCTAAGTACCCACCAAGTAGGAGCGCAGTGCTCAGCGGACCCGGTTACTGAGCACGCAGAGGCTCGGGTAGCCGCGCAGGCTCCACCGCACCGCGGTGCAGTCAAAGCCCGCGGCCTGAAGCGCAGCCCGTGGATCCAGTGCGCGAAGCCCGCCGAGCTGCTCCGGGAAGTACCGACCGATCAGATCAAGCAGGGTGCCGGTCATACGGCCAAGGCCGCCGGCGGGCACGGCAGGGGTCACGGTCAGGAGCTGGCCGCCAGGCCGCAAAACACGGCGCAGCTCATCCAGAGCCGGCGACAGATCGCGTGCGGGCAGCAGGTGCAGCACGTAGGAGGCGGTGATCGTGTCGAAACTACCGGAGGGTTTTGGCAGCGCGCGCAGATCTCCGAGTTCAGCGACCCAGCCTGAGGGGAGCGGTCGCAGCCTGGAGAGCATTCCGGGAGAAGAGTCGATCGCCGTCAGCGCCCGTGGTCGCCAACGTTTATGGGCAAGCTGACGCAGAACCTCTCCTGTCCCGGTGCCCACGTCGAGCCAGCGTTGACCGGAAGTCGGTTCGAGCATTTGGAGCGCGGACCGTATCGCGGTTTGCTCCAGGCACAGCTGGCGGTCGTAGGAGCGGGCGTGACGATCCCAAACATCTGGACCGCCCGCCCCGGTCCACTCACGATTGCGCGTCATCAGCGTGCTCCACGGCCGGCGAGAGCTTCGAGCGAGATCCCCCGTGCCTCAATCCCGCGCAGCCACCAGATTGCGGAGGCGAGCGCTCCGATCGCCCATAGACCGCCGAGTGTGGCGAAGCCACTCCACAGTCCGAAGCTGGAGGCCAGTTGCGCAAGCACGACCGCACCGACTATCGCGCCGATGCGTCCCACAGCCACGCACGCCCCGACGCCCGTGGCCCGAAGGTGCGTCGGGAACAGTTCGGTGAAGGTCGGGTAAGCCGACATCCAGGCCATTGAGGCGAACAGCACGGCCACGGTGAACGCTGCCAGGGTCCATCCAGGGGAGTGGCTGATCGCAGCCGCGGCCACCAGCAGAGATGAGAGCGATGCGGTGCTGTAGCCGAACAGCAGGGTCGGTTTGCGGCCCACCCGATCCAGAGCCCAGCTGACGGTGAGTCCTCCAAGCAGCGCTCCGAGATTAGCCACCAGGTAGTAGTAGGGGACAGCGCGTGCGGAGACGCCCACCGCGTTGCGGGTCAGCACGAACACCGAGACGAAGGTGAACAGCCCGTAATAGCCGGCTGCCTCGGAGAAGTCCAAGGCCATTCCGAAGAGCAGACGGCCACGGTATCCGCGCCAGAGTTCGCCCAGCTGCGCTCGAGCTGATCGCTGAAGCTCGACGGGAAGATATTCGGCGCGCTCGCGCCGGATCCCGGAGATCTGCTCGATCACAGCGTTGGCATCGGCGAGCCTGCCCTGAGCGGCGAGCCACCGTGGTGACTCGGGCACCAGTCGCCGCGCCAGCAGTCCGTAGATGGCGCTGAGGACCCCGAACAGCAGTGCGATCCGCCAACCACCGGAACCCAGGACGGTGGAGACGAACAGGATTCCGACGAGGCCGGCGGCGATGCCCCCAATTGACCAGAAGTTCATCACCAGCGCGTTGGTGCGCCCGCGCGCGCGGGCCGGCATGAACTCGCTGATGGCCGAACAGACCGCCGAATATTCGCCCCCGACGCCCAACCCGGTCAGGAAGCGAAAAGCCATGAAGAAGCCGTAGCTCGGGGAGACAGCCGTGGCCAGCGCCGAGAGTGAGTAGAGGATCAGCGTGGCTACAAATAGCCGGCGTCGGCCGACTCTGTCGGCCAGGTATCCGAAGAGCGCGGCACCCAGGCCGAGCCCAACGAACCAGATCACGAACACAGCAATCTGCTGATCGGCAGAGAGCCTGAACGTGGCAGCGATCGCCGGGATCACACTGCCGATGATCTGGACCTCAAAGGCGTCAAGTGCCCAGCCGATCCCAAGCGCGCCGGCGATGCGGCGATGAATCGGGCGCCATGCGGCGCGGTCGAGCCGGTCAGACAAGGTCGGCCCCCTAGCGGATCACTGGGTAGAGGCGAGCGAGCCTGGTCGGTGAGACACCTGCCAGGTACAGCCACCTGATTGCCACCCACGCCGCGATGGTTCTGCTGATGCCGTGACCCTGCCAGCGCCGAGCCGATGTCACCGCCGGACCCGCGAGGCATCTGGTGCTTCCCAGCCTCTCCAGGCGCCGGACAAAGTCGTAGTCCTCCATGATCGGCATATCCCTGTACCCACCGAGGAGATCAAAGACCTCCCGGCGACACCAGATGGCGGAGTCGCCGTAATAGATGCCCAATCGTCGCTGCAGTTGGTACCAGCGGCCCAACAGCCTGCTGAAGCGATCACCTCCGTCGAAGCTCAGCGCGAAGTTGCCGCCGAGCACGAGCCGATCGGTGAGTGTCCTCCTGATCGCCTCCGCAGCCCCCTCGGGAAGTTCGGTGTCAGCGTGCAGGAACACCAGCACCTCGCCGGTGCAAGTGTCTGCGCCCGCGTTGAGCTGTCTTGCCCTGCCGCGCTGCACCCGCATCAGCCTGGGCGAACTCGGATGCGCGAGCACCAGCGCGCAGGTGGAGTCAGTTGAACCGCCATCAACGACCACCACATCCTGAAACTCCGTGAGGCGATCAAGCAGGGACTTGATCCGGGCCTCCTCGTTGAGCGTTGGGATGATCACCGAGATCCTCACGCGAGCACCGCCTGAATCGAGGGAGGGCATCCTGGGTGACGGAGCAGTGCGCACGCGTCGGCGGGCGTGTCAAGATCCGGCACCGGTGGCAGCAGCGCAACCGTGATGCCCGCTCGGTCCAGCGCAGCCAGCGTGAGCGAGAGCACATCGGGGCCGCCCCAGGCACGCACCGGCAGGTCGAATGCGGCTGGATCCGGCGTCGCCATGGCGATCAGCACGTAGCCGCCATCCAAAGCCGGGATCAGGGACGCGCCTGCACCCGCGCGCAGTGACGCAAAAGCTGACCTGACGTGAGGCGCGCCCAGCAGCGGGGCGTCCGTGCCGATCACCGCCAGCGGGCCTCGGTTTCGCCCGGCGGCATCAGCGCAGGCGGCGGCAAGGCGCGCGCCAAGGTTTTCGCCCCGTTGCGGGAACAGCGCCACCTCTGGTGGGACGAGATTGGCCAGCAAGGAGCCGGCGTCGACCGGCGCGTACGCGAGTGAGACAGCGTCCGCCGCGTTCACGGCCCAGGTGACGGTATGGCGGATGAGCCGGCTTTGCAGCTCGGCGCACCCATGGTCTCCGAGCAGCGGTTCGAGCCGGGTCTTCACCGCGCCGGGCGCCGGGGCCTTGGCCATGACCAGTAGGCCCGTCCTCATACGGCGCACCGAAATGCCGCAGGCAGGCTGCCGTC
Source organism: Actinomycetes bacterium (assembly GCA_021820105.1). GTDB lineage: Bacteria > Actinomycetota > Thermoleophilia > Solirubrobacterales > Solirubrobacteraceae > Palsa-465. The sequence goes on from JAKAED010000018.1 coordinate 24,168, forward strand.
AGCCTGACGGAGCGCGAGGAAACGCTCCGTGATCAGTTGCTTGGCGCGGCCCAGGGGTACCGTCCCCGGTGCCACCAGCATGTCTGGGCTTGATTCCAGATCTCCACCCAGAGGATGCCAGTGGACACCGTCGGCTGAAACCGTCAGTTCGGGAGCGACGACGGCGTCGTCGAGCACACTCGCCTCTGGCACCTGCGCCGCGAAGCCGCGACGCACCAGTGGCCTGACTGCAAAGGCATCACCAACAACGCCGTACTCCTCCAGCAACGAACGCAGCGCCGGTATCTCCTGCCGGTTATGGGGCGTCTCGGTCATCGCCACACGCAGCGGAAGGCCGAGTCTGTTGGCGTGCTGAATCCCTGCAAGAGCGCGGGCGAACGATCCGCTTCCGCGCCAGGCATCGTGAGACGCTGCGGTGGCACCGTCGAGTGAAGTCTGCAGCACCAACTGCTCGCGTCCGGCCAGGCGGTCCAGTTCGTGCTTCCGCCGACCATGGAAGAGCATGGCGTTGGTCAGCACCACCGTTTGAATCCTGTCCGAGCAGTATTCGAGCATCGACACTATGTCCGGATGCAGGAACGGTTCGCCGCCGGTCAGGTAGATCTCAGCGAAGTCCTCCGCGAGCGCCTCGTCCACCAGGCGCCGGAAATAGGCAAGCTCGAGCGAGCGGGGTCGAGCCCGGGGCGAGGATGCGACCACGCAGTAGTCGCAGGCGAGGTTGCAGTGGAAGTTGGTGTAGATCCACAATCGCGCCGGGAACGCCGGGGTACCGAACAGCGGCACGACCGGACGCTCCTCATCGGCGTGTGCAGGGCGTTCGACCCAACCCAACTCCGCAGTGGGGACGAGATCGTCCACCGTCGCGCGATACAGGTGGAAGCGTCCACGGGCTCGCTCGGGGGGCGGCACTATCTCCAGGCATGTGGTCCACCAGCCCGTCTCGATCGTCTCAACGAACGGTTCCGGGAGCCCGGCGGTCCGCATCGACGCGGCCTGTGCCGGCCAGTCGTAGTCCACGGCGACGAGCTGCGCCTCAGCGACACCGGCGTTGATATCTATCAGCGCATACCAGACGCACGTTCTGCCGTCATTGGCAGGACGGCCCACGACGCCGACGTTCACGATCAGGGCGCCATCGAGCCGACGCTGCCAGGGGATCCCGGTATGCGTGCAGAGCAGCACATCTGCGCCGCTTGCGTCCAGCCGCAGCCGCAGCTCGTCATCGTCCAGTGACTCCCACATGAAATCGTTGATGGCAAGCGGCGAGCCGTGAACCATGTGCACGTCAAGGCCACCCATGGGCTCCCGTAGTTGCTCCGGGAGCGTCCGCATCCAGGCGGCAAACGCCGGGTCGGTGTGCGCCAGCGTGTAGTCGTAGAGCAGCTGGGCATAGTGGTTGTCGCGCTCGTCGGCGTAGCCGCAGCCACAGTCCGGATCGCCCCTACCGATGGCCAGGTCGTAGTTGCCGGCTATGCACTCCACCCGGTTCTCAAGCAGCAGCTGCCAGATCTCGTTGCACTCAGCGCCGAACCCGCCCAGGTCGCCTAGGCAGAAGATCCGCTCGCAGCCGCGCTCGCGAGCGTCCCGCAGCGTCGCGCGCAGCGCGTAGGGATTGGCATATGGGCCGCCCAGCGCGGCGATTCGAGTCATTGATGCTTCGACCGCCAGGACGGGGGAGAGGATTCATCTGAATCGCTCAACCGGTCGACGGTGTCCAACGCCACTGGAAGCTGTCATCACAAACCTGGAGTGCAGAAATGAGCAGAATGAGTGAGCTCGTCAAGCGAGCGTTCACCGACACGACGACCACTGAAGGACCCGTTGAGGCTGTCTGGAACGGCGTGGTGCTTGCCCGTAGCGACAACACGGTCGTGGTTGAGGGCAACCACTACTTCCCACCGGAGGCGATCAAACGTGAGCACTTCTCGACCAGCAGCAAGCAGACGGTCTGCCCCTGGAAGGGCAGAGCAAGCTACTACGACCTGAACGCCGGGGGCGAGTCCAATCCGGCAGCTGCCTGGTACTACCCGGATCCCAGCCCGGCGGCAGCTCACATCAAGGATCACGTGGCATTCTGGAAGGGAGTCCAGGTTCGCCCGGCGGCGACACTGTGATCGCCACGAGCCTGCGGAGCATCTGGGAGCGTTCGCGCCCGGTGCATCCGGACACGGCTGCTGCTCTGCGGACGCGCTGGGCGGAACTGCCGCCCGTCGCCCGCAACCCAGCTCAGCTGCTTGGTCGGCACACGGTCGGTTGCGAGGGCACCCATGGTGTGTTTCCAAGGTGCAACCTTGCGTGTACGCCCTGCTACCACGCGCGTCAGGCCAATTCGGTCCGAATCGATGCAGAACACACGATCAAGGCCGTTGACGCCCAGATGCAGCTGCTGCGGACTCTCCGCGGGACTGGACAGCACGCCCAGCTGATCGGGGGCGAGGTCACCCTGCTGGGACCCGAAGCACATGGTGACGCGCTGGCTGTGATGGAACGTCACGGCCGCAAACCCATGAGCATGACCCACGGCGACTTTGACTATGACTACCTTGAGCGATTGGCGCTTGGAGCCGATGGCCGCAGGCGGTTCCGCTTGCTCAGATTCGCGGGCCACTTCGACTCACTGATGCTTGGGCGAAGCGATGCGCCGCGGCCTGTTGAGGAGGCAGAGCTCAACCCGGCGCGCCGGCGATTCGTGGCCAACTTCGAGCGTCTCAAGCAGGAGCACGGAGTCGACTACGACCTCGCCCACAACATGACGGTCACGCCGCGCAATATCGGTGAGGTTGCCCAGGTAGCCCGCATCGCCATGGACATGGGGTACGGGATGGCGTCATTTCAACCGGCTGCATACGTCGGCAACCCGCGGCGGTGGCGCGAGGATTTCCATCAGGTTGATATGGACACGGTCTGGAGCGAGATCGAGCGCGGCGTCGGGACGCGGCTTCCCTGGGCGCATCTGCAGATGGGTGACCCACGCTGCAACCGCAGCGCCTACGGCGTACTCACCCGCGGGCATTGGGTGCCGCTGCTGGACGATTTGGATCCTCGGGATCTCCGGATGCGGGACCTGTTTCTCACCCACTGCGGCGGCATCGACCCGCAGCAACCAACGGCGGTGCTGGCGCTCATGATTGCCCGCCTCGCTTGGCGCAGACCGGCGTTGATCCCGGCGGCGCTCGGCTGGGCACGGCGTCTGCTTGGCAGGATCGGCCTGCGCCGTCTGCTGCGCGGCCGTCCTCGTGGCATGACGTTTGTGGTGCACGCGTTCATGGACGCTGAGGTGGTGCTACCTGCCTGGGAGGCCATGGAGCGGGGCGAGACCGCAGCTGACCCCCAGGTGCGCGCCGCCCAGGAGCGGCTGCAGGCGTGCTCTTACGCGATGGCGCATCCGGAGACGGGACGGCTGGTTCCCGCATGCGTCCAACACTCGGTCCTGGACCCTGAGGAGAACCTCAGGTTGGCTGAACTCCTCCCACTGGTCAGCGCGTGATGGAAGCGAGCTACGACCTGGTGGTTATCGGTGGCGGCACCGGTGGGCTCGTCGCGGCGTTGATCGCGGCGGGGATCGGCGCAAGGGTGGCGCTGGTGGAGCGCGACCGGCTCGGGGGGGACTGCCTCTGGACCGGCTGCGTGCCGTCCAAGAGCCTGCTGGCTGCGGCTGAGTTGGCGCATCTGATCCGCCACGCTGATGGGCTCGGACTGACGCCCAGCGAGCCGGCGATTGACTTCAGCCGGGTCATGGAGCGGGTTCGGCGCGCGGTCACGACGATCGAGGCCCATGAGAGCGCGGAGCGTCTGCAACGTGACGGAGTCAGCTTGATCAGGGGCCACGCGCGCTTCACCGGTCGTGGCCGGCTGGTCGTTGACGCTCGGCCGTTGCGGTTCCGTGCCGCCATCATCGCCACAGGCTCACGCCCGGTGGTGCCGTCGGTCCCGGGCTTGACTGATGCCCCGACCCTGACCACGGACACGGTGTGGCAACTGGAGCGGCTGCCTGAACGTCTGGTGATCCTCGGCGGAGGGCCGATCGGCTGCGAGTTCGCACAGGCGTTTGTTCGGCTTGGCGCGGCGGTCACCGTCGTTGAGTTGAGCCAGCGCCTGCTCCCCAGAGAGGAGCCGGCGGCCAGCCGCCTGCTTGCCGATCGGCTGACGGCGGAGGGTGTGCAGATCAGGCTTGACGCGCAAGCCGAACGCTTTGAGTCCGCTTCCGGCCACAGCGAGGTTGTGCTTGCCGGCGGGGAGCGTCTGCCCGCGGACGCGATTCTGCTCGCGGTGGGTCGGGTCCCCCGCAGCACCGGTCTTGGGCTGGAGACGGTTGGCGTGGCCACCGATCCGCGCGGGGCGGTCTTGGTTGATGAGCATCTGCGCACCAGTGCGCGAGGAATCTACGCCGTCGGTGACGTGACTGGTCTGCTCCAGTTCACGCACGTTGCCGCGCACCACGCCCGCGTTGCGGTTCCCAATGCGCTTTTCCACGCGGGTTCACGGCGCTCCGAGACGATCCCGTGGGTGACCTTCACAGACCCCGAGGTGGCCCGAGTGGGCCTGACGGAGGCCGAGGCTCGGGAGCGGTGGGGTGACCGTGCGCGGGTCGCCGGCTATGAGTACGCGGAGCTCGATCGGGCAATAACGTCCGGGCAGGCCTACGGCTTTGCAAAGTTGATTGCTGATCCGCGCGGGCGGCTTGTCGGAGCAACCATCGCCGCTCCGGCTGCCGGCGAGGCGCTTGGAGAGGTTGCCGCTCTGATTGCCCGTGGCGGACGGATGCACGACCTATCACGCGCGGTGCACGCCTATCCAACGCTGGCGGAGGGGCCGGTACGTGCGGCGGATGATGACCTTGCCGCGCGCTATTCGACACCCGGCCTACGGCGGTTGGCGAGCCTGGTGTTCGGCGGCCAGCGCCTGTGGTCGCGCTTGCGCGGACGCTAGTCCTGCGGCTGGCGATGGCGGCCGGTCAGCTGCGCTTGTGAGCCAGGAGGTCAGCGGCCACATCTGCGGCGTGTGGCACAGCCTCCGCGTTGCCGTCGAGGTGGGCTGCGGCCATGGCACCGTCGTAGAGCGTGACCAAGACGTCCACCAGCGCGGACTCTGAGCCGCGATCTCCGGCAAGGTTCGTGAATGTCTCTCGCAGACGGCGACGGTGGGCCCTTACCTCCGTTGTGACCGGGCCTGGGTCGGGGAACTCGGCAGCAGCATTGTTGAAGGGGCAACCTCTGTAGTCAGCCGCACGCACGCGTTCATCAAGAACCGCGAAGGGAGCCAACACGGCGGCTGAGCTGCCCGCCTCATGGGACGCCGCGTGCTTCTGAACCGCCTCCAGCCAACCGAGGCTCTGCTGCTCCAGGTAGGCGGCCACCAGCTCAGCCTTGCTGGCGTAGTGCGCGTAGAGCGTCGCCTTGGCGACGCCCGCCTCAGCGATCACCCGGTCGATGCCGACCGCATGGATGCCCTCGGCGTAGAACAGGCGACTTGCCACCTCCAGCAGACGGGCGGCAGGGCTCGAAGCTGGCGGGGTGGGGGGCGCCGACGACGGCACGAGCGTGGATGCGGGGGAGGGTGTCGACATGGATACGAAGCCTTCAGTGGTGGCCACCGGCTAAGGCGATTCTATCTGCTACTTTTCCGGACCAGACAGACAGGTCTGTCTAGGAGTCGCGAAGTGCTCTCATGACCAATCGCGAAGTGCCCCCACGAACGGTCAGGGACACCAGCGGCAGCTGTCGACACCCCCTGTGAGACCCTCGAAAGGAAGTAGATCCAATGTCAGGTGAATTGGCCGCGAAACTCAAGCAGACGAACGACCAGAACCGGGAGCGGATCCCCGCGGACACGCTGGAGATCATGGACGCGGCTACTGCCGAGCTTGATGCCTCGGGAATGATCGAAGCGACGCTCGGGCTTGGCGAGCAGGCGCCGGAGTTCACGCTGCCGGACGCCACCGGCAAGCACGTGGCACTGTCCTCCCTGCTGGCTCAGGGCCCGGTCGTGCTCGCCTTCTACAGGGGCGGGTGGTGCCCCTACTGCTCACTTGAGCTGCGCGAGCTGCAGACTCGACTCGCAGACATCAAGGCCACCGGAGCTACGCTCGTCGCCATCTCCCCCCAGACTCCCGACAACTCGCTCTCCACGGCGGAGAAGCTGGAGCTTGCCTTCCCAGTGCTGTCGGACGTTGGGAACGCCGTGGCCCGCTCCTATGGACTGGTCTTCTCGCTTCCGGAGAACCTGCGCGAGGTGTACTCGGGCTTCGGCATCGACCTGCCGGCGGCCAACGGAGACGAGAGCTTCGAGCTGCCGCTCCCGGCGACCTTCGTCATCACAGCGGAGGGGAAGGTTGCCTGGCGCTTCGTGAACACCGACTACACCAAGCGTGGTGAGCCTGAAGACGTGATCAGCGCGCTGCGGGCGCTAGAGGTGGCTGGCGTCGCTTGAGAGACCGCTGACCGGCGATCGCCCGGCCGGCTGGCCGGGCGATCGCCGGTGAGGCAAAGGTGTCGCCGGGTAGGCTCGCTCCGATGATCGCCAACAGGCCAGCCGCTGTCGTCTTTGACGTCAACGAGACACTGACCGATCTCTCCGGTTTGAGTTCGGTGTTTGATGACTTCGGCCTGGGGCCAATGGCACTGTCCTGGTGGTTTGCGGTGGTGTTGCGCGACGGGATGGCGCTCGCCGCAGCGGGTGGGGCAGCCTCGTTCCCGGAGCTTGCGGTGACGGCGCTTCATGAGCTGTTCGAGGCGCACGGGCGGGCGGTGCCGGAGGAAGCGGCCGATCGGTTGCTGGCGGGATTCGGGCAGCTGCCGCTGCATCCGGACGTGATTCCGGCACTGGAGTTGCTCCGCGAGGCTCAGGTGCCCGCCTTTGCGTTGACCAACGGGGCTGCCGCCCCGGCAGCACGGATCCTGGGTCGTGCCGGCGCGCGCTCACTGTTCGCGGACGTGATCTCAGTGGATGTGGTTGGCCACTGGAAACCGCGCCCCGAGCCCTACACCCACGCTGCCCAGACAGTCGGCGTCGAACCCGAGCGTCTGGCAATGGTCGCGGTTCACCCGTGGGACCTGAACGGGGCCGCCAGCGTCGGTCTGCTGACAGGGTGGGTCAGGCGTGGGCAGCGCTCGTTTCCACCGGTCTTCACCAACCCGACCGTGCAGGCGGAGAGACTCGACGAACTGGTTGCCGCGCTGCTTGAGTTGCCGGCCGAGGCGGACTGACCCTCCCGCCTCGGCACCCCCGGAACGCAGGAGCGCCGCCGGCCTCAGAATGTGGGCAATGCCCAGTGCGATCATCACCGTGCGCGTTCAACCGCGCGCTCGCGTCGACCAGGTGGTCACGGTCCGCAACGGTGTGCTGGTCGTGCGTGTGACCGCGCCACCGCTTGACGGTCGCGCCAATGAGGCGGTCTGCCGGCTGCTGGCGACCGCGCTCGCCGTGCGCAGCTCAAATCTCAGGATCATTCGCGGCGAGCGAGCGCGAGAGAAATCCGTAGCCGTGGAGGGGCTAGATCAAGCAGATGTGGATGCCTACCTCGCCTCCATCACCCAGGCCGGTTGAGGCTGCCTCCGACGACCGATCAGCGGTCCATACTGGCTGCATGGAAAACCTCGTGCAGCGCACCGACTTCTTCTCCGTGCCCGTGCAGGACATGGATCGAGCCAGAGCCTTCTACCGAGATGTGCTCGGGATGCACAGCCCGGACTGGGAGGCGGGATTTCCCGAGATCGAGACCGGTAACGTCTCGCTCTACCTGGTGGATCCCAAGGCGATGGGCATCGAGTTCTCCCCGCACACTGCTCAGATCGCCCTGCGGGTGGCAGACGTTGCCGAAGCCAGACGTGAGCTCGAGCAGCGAGGCGTGAGCTTCACCGGCGAGCACGACACAGGCGTCTGCAACATGGCCTTCTTCAATGACAGCGAGGGCAATGCGCTGATGCTCCACCACCGCTACGCGCCCTGAGTCACAGCCGCGAGGCACAGGGCGGTCGCAACACTCGTTGCATTTGGAGGCTGATGGGCGACTCTGACCGAAACCTTAGGGTGGACATGCTGTTCTCCCTTGTGTCGTGATCAGGAGCCGTACCCGTCAGCCCCGGATCCAATGGACGGCACTGATTGCGATCGTCGCCGTTTGCTTTGGCCTGCTCGCGACTCCTCCGCTCGCCAGTGCGAACGCGACCAGGACGGTCAGCTACCACGGATTGAAGCTGCGGGTTCCGTCGAGTTGGCCGGTCTTCCGATTGGGGGCGGGCTCGAGCGTCTGCGTACGCTTCAACCGCCACGCCGTCTACCTGGGACGACCCGGCACCAATGAGTCATGTCCGCTCCACGCGGTTGGCCGGACAGAGGCGATTCTGGTCTCGCCCGGGAGCTACACCGGTCTGCTGGCGCCCGTCAGCAGGCTCTCCGCAGGTCCGTCAGCCGGCTCGATGGCGCGCATCGGGGATGCCGCTCATCACCTCATCATCACGGCCACCTGGAATCGGCACCCGCAACTGGTCCGCGCAGCGTTGTGGCTGCGCTCGCTGCGCGCGGCGATGCTCGCCACCAACGGACATCGTCCGCCGGTAGCTCGCGGTTCGACCATCAGGTCGCACGCCATCGCACACGAGATCACGCCCGGTCCTGCTGCGCCCGGCCAGGTCTACACCGGGCTTGCCTTTGACACCTGCACGACGCAATCAGAGGCAGCGATGGCGGCGTGGGGCGGAAGTTCCCCGTACGGCGCGGTTGGTATCTACATCGGCGGTACCAACGCGGCCTGCCTTGGCGGAAACCTCAATGCCTCCTGGGTCAGCACCGAATCGGCTGCAGGGTGGCATCTGCTCCCCCTGTACGTTGGGCTGCAGGCTCCCGGGAACGGGTGCGGCTGCCAGGCGCTCTCAACGACGCTGACCAACGGCCAGTACGCGACCGCCGCCTCGCAGGGCACGGCGGCTGCTCAGGACGCCGTCGCTCAGGCGCAGGCACTGGGACTCGGCTCGGGCAACCCGATCTACTTCGACATGGAGAATTACAAGCGCACGACCGCGGCCAGCGGTGCCGTGCTCGCCTTCCTGCAGGCCTGGACGCAGCAACTGCACGCGAGCGGCTACCTATCCGGCGTCTACAGCAGCGGCAGCTCGGGGGTGGCCGATCTGGTCGCCAACTACGGGACCGCATATCTGGAGCCTGACGAGCTGTGGACCGCGGCATGGAGCCCCACGACACCCAGCACACCGCCAACCAGCGCCGCCACAAGTTGGGTGCCGAGCGCCGATTGGCCGGGACCCCACCAGCTGCTGCAGTACTACAGCGATGCCCAGGGGAAGGTTCCCTACGAGACGTACGGAGGGACGCGGATCAGCATCGACCGTGATTACGTCAACGCGCCCACCGCCGCGGTCGGCGCCGGGACGCTGCTGGCCACGATCCCGGTGGCGCCGACGGTGACGGTGCGACCGCAGGCCGACGGTTCGGTCAAGCTGCTGCCCAGGTGGCCGGGTGAGCCCGGGGTCACGGCATACAACATCCTCGCCGGCGCCGCGCCCGTTGGCCTCACGCCATTGACGAGCGTCACCACTGACACCGTGCACGCCGTCAAGCTGCACGACGTGCACGCCTTCTACGAGGTGCAGGCGCTCAACGCCGCCGGCCAGGTCCTCGGCACCTCGGCACCTGTCGCGACGCCGCCCAGCGTGGCGATCTTCGGTAACAGCGGCTTTGTCGGCGCACGCGGACCGGTGGGGGTCCCGGTGGCGTGCCTGAACGCGACCACCTGTGAAGTGCAGGGGGCGATCTATCAGGGCACTCAGCTGCTCGCGCAGACCAGCATCACGGCGATTCCGAGACAGGGTGGGCAGCTCCTGTTCCCACTGAGTGCACAGGAACATCAGGCACTCGCGACCGCGAAATCAAGGCGCCTGGCCGTCACCGTCACCTTGACCGCCAGCAACGGCGCGACCGCCAGCCGTCCGCTGCAACTGATCCCCTACACCAGTTCTGGCGCCTCGCCACAGCGCCACTCCTGGGCGAGTGCGGCGCTGCAGATCCTGGGCACCAGAAGCTTTGTCTCAAACGCGTGGACGGGTGGAGTCCTGGCCGTGTGCAGGTCCAGCACGCCGTGCGTCGCGACGACCAAACTGACCCGAGCCGGCGCAGCGCTGGCAACCCCACGGACACAGACGCTCGGCGCGGGTGAGATCGGCTACCTCACCTACCGCTTGAGCGCTCAAGGTCACGCGCTGCTGCGAGCCTTGCCGGGCAACCAGCTCGGCGCACGCGTCACGGTGACGACGGCGCCACCAGCCCCGAGCGCTGCGGGCAGCGTGGATAAGGGCCCTCGCACGGCCATGGCGCTCGTCTCGCTGGAAAGCTTCCGCTGAGGACACGGCGCCGCGGTGCCGGCCGCCCGCTGGCTGGCCGGCACCGGCCCGGTCGGGGGCAAGCGGGCCCCCGACCGGGATGTGGGGCATCAGTCAGTGGCCGCCGTCGCCATCCGGCACGGCCAGCACCTGCGTCTCGGTGAAGCCGTAGACCCCCTCGCGGCCGAGTTCGCGCCCGATGCCGCTCTGGTTGAAGCCGCCGAACATGGCGCGCTCGTCGACCGCGGTGGCGTTGTGGTTGTTGAAGAAGATGTGGCCGGCGCGCAGCTGTCTGCCGATCTGCATCGCGTGCTCATCGTCGCCCGACCAGACTGAGGCGCATAGGCCAGACCACGTGTCGTTGGCCAGCGCGACCGCCTCCTCCTCGCTGTCGTAGGGGATGATCGGGAGCGCCGGACCGAACTGCTCCTCGGTCACTATGCGCTGATCCGCGGAGGGGTCCAGAACCAGAGCCGGGCGCATGTACGTGCCGGTCGCGGGATCGGCGTCAACATACTCACCGCCCTCGATCACCTCGGTACCGAGCGCGCGCGACTGCGCGAGCAGTTCCTGGACGTACTCACGCTGCCGCGTCATGTTGAGCGGGCCCATCGTGACGTCGGGGTTGAGCCCGGAGCCGATCCGCTGACCCTCAATGAACCCGCGCAGGCCATCGACCACGTCCCCGAACATGGCGCGCGGCACGTACAGCCGCTTGAGCGCCATGCACACCTGCCCGGTGGTGAGGAAGGTGGCCATCCCGAGCTTGGTGATCGTGCCCTCATCGAGCGTCACGTCGTCGAGCAGGATCGCGGGATCATTCCCTCCGAGCTCGAGCGTGACGTTGGTCACGTTGCGTGAGGCCATCTCCATGATCCGCTTGCCACCAGCGGTCGAACCGGTGAAGCACACGTGCTTGATGCGCGGGTCACCCACGACGATCGGCCCGAGCACAGCGTCCTGGCCGGTGACCACGTTCAGCACGCCTGCGGGCAGCCTTGAGGCCACGTGGCGCAGGGTGAGCACCGAGGACAGCGGGGCCGTGGGCGGTGGCTTGGCGATGATCGTGTTACCGGCCATCAGCGCGTGCGGGAGGCTTGCGGCGAGGATCGCGAGTGGCCAGTTGAACGGGTAGATGATCGTCACGACCCCCTGTGGGACGTGGCGGATCGTGGTGTTGTAGGGCGGGCCTGGGATCAGCTCCGGTGTATCGAGCTCGCGTGCGTACCTGGCTGCCTCATGGAAGCGCCCGATGAACACCTGTAGGTCGATGGTCGCCTCAAACCGGGTCTTCCCGTTCTCCCGCGAAAGGACCTCGGCGCGTGCGTCAAGGTCCTCGCCGAGCGACTCGAGCGCCTGCAGACAGATGTCAATCCGCTGGGCTGCCGAGAGCGCCGCCCACGCCGGCCACGCGCTCTGCGCCGCCGCGACCGCGTCAAGCGCGTCCTCGGCGCTGGCCGCGGCGGCGCGGCCGACCAAGGAACCATCGTGCGGCTCATGAACCGCGAACGTCTCAGCCGCCTGGCGCTCCTCGCCCCCAATGAGCAGTGGCGTGATCACAGCCTCGCTGATCGCCATATTCGCCTCTCCCTTTCTTCAACGGGCCACTGCCCAAGAAACAAAATGATCAGAGACATGGTCGGCGATGCGGGCGGCGTTGTCCAGCGCTCGCGTCACTCACCGCCGGAACCCAGCGGCAGCGGCGAGGCGGGCTTCAGCTCCTCCAGCCGCAGCAGTGTGGTCACCCGCACGGCGCCACCGCGAGTGCTCAGCCGCGTGATCACGCGCTGGAGCTCTGCGACCTCCCGAGCGGCCACAACGAGGATCGCGTCGATCTCACCCGTCACCCAATCTGCGGAGATGACCTCCGGCATCGACCGGACCGCTTCCATGAACCTGCGGTGTCCACTCTCATCGTGACGCTCGATGGTCACGAGCACGTACACGTGCAGCGGGAAACCCACCAGCGGTGCGTCCAGCTCCGCCACCACCGCTCTGATCACGCCTGAGGACTTGAGCCGTCTCACCCGGTGCAGGGTGGCGGTGGGCGAGAGCCCGACCAAGCGCGCCAGTTCGACGTTTGAGCGATCGGCATCGAGCTGCAGCAGCGTGAGCAGTCGAAGATCAATTAAATCCAGTGAAAGAGCGCTCATACAACAGATCATACGGTCATAAGTCTTAGAAGACAAACGTATGATGGATGTGTAACGCAGATGCGCAATATTGAATGGCGTGAAGACCCGCTCCGCCATATTCGCCCTGATTGCGGCCGGATCCCTTTGGGGGATCACCGTGGCGCTGTCCAAGCTCTCGCTCGAGTGGCTCTCGCCCAGCTGGCTGACCGCGCTGCGTTTTCTGATCGCAGCCCCGGTGCTACGGGGCCGTTGTGCTGCTGCAGAACATAGGCATCGACCACACCAGCGTGAGCCACGGCGCGATCATCGTCGGCGCACTCCCGGCCGTGGTTGCGCTGGTCGCGGCCGCGACCGGCGGTGGCAGGTCTCGGCCGCTGGTCTGGCTGGGCTACGGTGTGGCGCTGGTCGGTGTCGTGCTCGTTGCCAAGGGCGGCGGAGGCGGTGCAACCGGTTTTGGCGACATGCTCGTGTTCGCGTCGGTGCTGCTCTCCGGAGTCTTTATCGCGCTGCAGCCGAAGCTGCTGAAGGGCCAGGACGCCGCCGCCGTGACGGCTGTGCAGTTTCTGGCGGCCGAGTCTGTTGCGCTGCCGGTGGCGCTCCTCGGCCGTGGGCTGCATGCACCGGCGGCACCCGCACCGGTGATCAGCTTCGCTGCGCTCGCGCTTGTCGGAACCGTCCTGCCTTTCTGGCTGTTTGCGTACGGTCAGTCGCGTGTGTCACCCGCGTTCGCCGGCGCCTTTGTCAACCTCGAGCCGCTGGTGGGCGCCGTGGTTGGCTGGGTTGCGTTCTCGGATCCGGTTGGAGCCTGGCAACTGATCGGCGCGGTTGCCGTCATCGTCGGCATCCTGATCAGCCTGCTGCCGCCGGTGGGGGAGTTCCAGCTCCCGCAACTGGAGCGAGGCGCCGATGCCGCGCGCGCACTGGTAGATTCATAGATCCGCGGTGGGCGTAGCTCAGTTGGTAGAGCTCCTGGTTGTGGTCCAGGCGGTCGTGGGTTCGAGTCCCATCGCTCACCTCTTCAGAAGGCCCCGCGTTGCGGGGCCTTTCTCATGTGGAACCGCCTGCGCGTCACCTCGCTGCGGTCATGCGCGTGAACAGCAACACCACGCTGCGGGGCGGGGAGGGAAATGGCGTTCTGGTGTCCGTCCTGCGTCCTGAAATGCCATTTCGCGTACCGCATGAGCTGTTCTCGCTCGCTGACCGCACTACTGGCTAGCGCAGCCGCGCCTCATAGCTCTGCCCTCCGGCCAGCTCCACCAGATTCTCGCCGTGGGCGATACGCAGCGGGGGTGCGTCGGATGCTGGGATAGTGATCTGCAGGTGCCCGTCAGCGATCCGGACCGTGATCCCCCAGTGGCGACGGTGGCGGAGGGTGAACTCCAGCTCCGTCAGGGGCGCCGGAATGAGCGGATTGAGCCGCAGCAGGTCGCCCTGCCACTCGATGCCGGTGAACCCGCGCTGCAGCAGGTCAACCGTGCCCGCCATTGCGCCAAGATGAATCCCCTCAGCCGTGGTGCCGCCCTGGGTGTCCGCGATGTCACTCTCCAAGGCTGCTTGGAAGATCGACCATGCCTCGGGTCTATTCGACCGCGCGAGCACCCAGGAGTCGACCACATGGCTGAGCGTCGAGCCGTGCGACGTCCTTGCGAGGTAGTAGTCGATGTTTGTGGGGATCGCCTTCGGGTCAAAGTGATAGCCAAGACGGTCGAGCAGCCCGCCCAGCTCCTCTGACGAGAGCATGAAGAAGAGCATCAGCACGTCAGGCTGCTTCGAGACTTTGTAGTTATTGGTTGAGTCACCTTCAGCCTCAAGGATGCGGTCAAGCCGGTGGATGTCGCCGTAACGACTCCGGTAGGTCTGCCAATCCAGTTCCGGTAGGCGCT
>JAKAED010000165.1 GCA_021820105.1 Actinomycetes bacterium
TCGCGGAGATACAACCGCCCCGGCACGCCAAACCGTCTGGCGGCGGGCTGATGTGGCGGGTCGGGGAGGTACAGCCGCCCCGGCACGCCAAACCTCGATCCGAGTGGTGGTTGTGGCGGCTGGAGGCGGCTCCGCTGCGCCGATCCCGCGCCCACGACTCACCCTCGGACCCAGAACGTCATCGGACGTACCCGCCGGAGTGCTCACACCGGAGTGTTCACGGGATGAATGCCTCCTGGCCTGGCTTGGCGAACCGACCGAGGTAGGCGCTCGTGGTCGGTCATGGTCGCCGCCGCCGCTCCCGTTTGAGGAAGAGCCTGCCACCAAACCAGCGGACCTCCCAGTAGCGCGCGACAGCGGCACCAGCGCTCCAAGTCACGCCACCGCCCAACATAACGGCGCCGGCAGCCGCCGTCGTGCCGTGACCGACCGCGGCGCCAATGTCAAGCAATACCGCAAGAACCGCAAACCCGCCCAACGCTTCCAACCCCGCCTGACGGCTGGTCTGGACGACGGCATCACTCGGAAGCGGTTCGGGAGACTCCGTCAGCGCCAGCGTCGGCCGCAGCCCAAACCATGTCGTTGCTAACACGTTCACCACCGCGTAGACAGCCGGTCGCTCCAGGCCGCCCACCCCGCTGAGGAGGGCCCAAGCCAGTAGAACACCACCCGTCACGCTCGAGGCCCCTCCCAGCAGCGCCCAATTGCGAACCACCGGTTCACAGGAAGGCGACGCCATATGGGCAGGATCTATACCAAGTGCTCGCCTGCACGCCAAGGTGCCCGACCTGGGCAATCGCTGCGAGGGCGCCGGACGTGCACACAGGATCCCGTCCGCTCCCCAGACCCGGCCAGCCGCCGAGAGCGGCCGTAGCCTTCCGCCTGAAATGCCAGATCTGAGTGGTTACTTCGCATCCATGTCGGCCGTGGCAGGGTCACTGATCGGCCTGCTGTTCGTCGCCATCACCCTCCGCTATGAGCGCATCCTCGGTCATGGAGCACCGACCCGAAACCAAGGGATGGCCAAGGGCGCCTTTGTCGGACTCGCCAACGCCTTGGCCGTGTCGCTGTTGGCTCAGGTGAGCCCCGCTAGCGTCGGCTGGCCGATGGTGGCGATAGCACTGCTCAGTGCGATCAGCACGATCAGCACCCAGGTTGGCTTGACCGGCAGGCGCGGCCTCCGGGGCGGCGTCTTCATCGCCAGCCTCGGAGTCTTCACGATCCAGGGCTTGCTGGGTGTCGCGCTCTCAGGGAGCCCGCACAGTGCGAACCTGCGGTACGACCTTGCCGACCTTCTGCTCGTGGCTGTCGCAGTGGCGCTGGTGCGCAGTTGGATGCTGCTTCAGCCGGACGCCACCGATGTCGAAGTCGCCGCGATGTCACAGGCCGATTCTGATCAGGCTCACGTCGAGCCACTGGCGGCGGATACAACCCACTGACAGTGTCCATGTTGAGGACGGGCGTTGCCGGAGGTCCAGGGCCGCTCTCGCAGTCACTTCCCAAGCAGCAGCCCCGGTGTTCTGTCAAAGCAGCTCAGCAGTCGTTATGACCTCCGCCTCTATATCCAGGAGGTCTTACCGGATCAAGAAAATCTCACGGATGGAGGAACCCTTGAGGTGTTCGCAAGAGGGCTGTCGAGGTCTGCTCCGGGGGCGCTTACGACGGCTCTCAGAGCGGCAACCGGGGCCTGGCCCAGGTCAGTAAGCTCGCCACTGACGACGCGGTCTCAGCAGCGCGGCGACCAGCGCCACCACCAGCCCCGCTGCTGCCAGCACAAATCCGGTTCGCTCAAGACCTCCGAGATACACCCGCCAGATCACGCCCGCGGTGGTGCCCGCGCCTGGTGCCGTGAGCGCGCCCACGACCAGTCCGCGCCCGACCGCATACCCGGCGGCCAGCAGCAGCCCGCCGACTGCCGCCCCCAACCCGAGCCACACCACCGCTCGCCGCCGCCGCGGGGCGATCAGCAGCGCCAGTAGCGCCAGCACTCCGGCGAGCACCAGGATCAGCAACCAGTCGCGAGCGACCGCTGTCAAGGTGTGCAGCGCATTGGCCGCCCCCGCCGGGATCGGGACCGACACCACCGTTATGGCTCCGACCCGCGCAATCACCGCGGCAACAGCCGGACTCTGGGAGGCGATCCTTGCCGCGATCAGGGGCCCGATCGCTGGCAGCGTGAAGGTGAGCGTGTCGGCCGTCCCGGATGTCAGGCCGCTCTGCAGCGACCGCGCTGTGTCACGCACGCCCTGGATGACCGTCGGATCGGAGATCGCCGTGCGTACGGCCGTGGAGACCAACGGCTCGACGCTCGGTCCTGCGCCCACATATCCGAGCAGGTGGCTCGTGACGGTGTCGGTGATCAGCGACTGCACCGAGCTGCTGCGGACGACGGTGACGGCCCGGTCGGAGAAGTTTGTCGGGCTCAGCAGGACCGCGTTCAGGTGGGCCGCCAGCAGCCCCACGACAAGGACCGCTGCGGCAAACCCCGTGACCAGCGCCGCCAGCAGGCTGCGCCCGACGCTGGATCCGCGCTCACGCGACTTCCGCATCGCTCGCATCTGAAGTCTTGGTGACCGGCCGCTCGCCCCGCCGGTCCGGCACCAGCCAGATCAGCGCGACCAGCACGTACAGGGCGAGTCCAAACCAGCGGCTGGCGAAGGTCAGCCCGATGCCCAGGCAGTAGAGCAGCGGTGAGATCTTGCCCTTGACATCCCGGCCGATCGCGCGACGCAGCCTTGAATCGTCGCCCTCTGCTCGCAGCAGGGCGCTCTGCAGGAGGTAGTAAGCAATCGCGGCGGCGAGCAGGATCAGGCCATAGAGCACCATCGGAGTGCCGGCGAATCGGCTTCTGCTCACCCAGGATGTGGAGAACGGGACCAGCGACAGCCAGAAGAGCAGATGCAGATTCGCCCACAGGGCTCCACCGCTCACCCGGGAGACGGCGGCGAGCATGTGGTGGTGGTTGTTCCAGTAGATGCCGAGGTAAACGAAGCTGAGCGCGTAGGTGAGCAGCGACGCCAGATCCGGCCGCAATGAGCTCCAGGTCGTCCCCTTGGGCGTCTGTAGCCCCAGCACCATGATCGTGATCAGGATCGCGATCACGCCGTCACTGAAAGCTTCAACCCGCCCCTTGGTCACAGTGCCCGAGGGTACCTGCCCGCCACCCGGCCCCGAGATTCTTGGCGCGCGACCGTGAATTGGGCGCTTCATGGTGCTGTAATTGGTTGAGCTATGTCTGGAGTGCTGGACGCCGAAAGTCTCTGGCGCGTGATCGACGTGGGGCGTGTGGTTCTGTCCGAGCTGAACGAGGACCTGATCCTGGACCGCGTCCTGCAGACCGCTCAGCAACTGACTGGAGCACGGTACGCGGCGCTCGGCGTACTGAACGAGGACCGCACAGAACTGGAGCGCTTTGTCACCCGCGGCATGGACGAGCGAGCACGCAGCCAGCTCGACGAGTCTCCGCGCGGACGCGGCGTTCTGGGGGTGCTCATCAGCCGCCCGGAACCGCTGCGGATCGCCGAGGTAGGAGCGCATCCGCGGTCCTACGGCTTTCCTCCAGGGCACCCGGAGATGCACACCTTCCTGGGTGTCCCGATCCTGATTCGGGGTCAGGCCTGGGGGAACCTCTACCTCACTGAGAAGGAGGGGGGTGGTGAGTTCGATCAGGGCGATGAGGACGCGGTGGTGCTGCTCGCCAGCTGGGCGTCGATCGCGATCGAACATGCGCGCCTGCATCGCACGGCTGAGGATCGTGGCCATGAGCTGGAGCAGGCCGTCCGTCGTCTGCGCGCGACCAACGAGGTCGCCTCCGCCGTGGGTGGCGAGCCGGATCTGGAGCGTGTGCTCGAACTGGTGGTGAAGCGAGGCCGCGCACTGGTCGAGGCATCGAGCCTTGTTGCCTTGTTGGTCGAGGGCGAGGACCTGGTCCTTGCGGCCTCTGCGGGTGAGACCGACGCGCCGCTGGGAAGACGGCTGAAGCTGCGGGAGTCCACCTCCGGCACCGTCCTGCAAAGGGGTAGGACCCAGCTGATTGAGGACGTTCACGCCCGGATGCAGGTTCCGCCTGAGGAGCTGGGCGTGCAGGGAGCAACCTCAGCCCTCCTGGTCCCGATGCTGTACAGGGCTCAGCCGGTGGGTGTCCTGATGGCCTTCAAGCAGGATGCAAACGCTCACTTCTCGGCGGAGGACGAGGAGTCCCTGCGAATCTACGGCTCGAGCGCGGCGCTGGCCGTGGCCTCCGCCCAGGAGCTCGCGAGCAGGCGGATGCAGACCGCCATTGCCGCCGCCGAGGAGGAGCGCCGCCGCTGGGCCCGTGAACTGCACGACCAGACCCTGCAGACCCTGGGAGGGTTGCGAGTGATCCTCGCCGGCGCCCGGCGACACGGCGACCTTGAGAGCTGGCAGCAGGCCGGAGACGACGCGATTGAACAGATCGAGCATGAGATCGCGAACCTGCGAGCGATCGTGGCCGATCTGCGACCGCCTGCACTGGAGGAGTTCGGTCTCTCAACTGCCGTACGCGCCCTCTGTGAGCGCCAGCAGGCGGCGGCGAGCCTGCGGATCGAATGCACACTCTCGCCGCCGGACATGTCGCTCGCGCCGGAGCTGGAGCTGACGGTATACCGGCTGGTTCAGGAGGCGCTGACGAATATCGTCAAGCACGCACAGGCGAGCACAGCGCGCGTCGCGATTGAGGTCGCGGAGGACGATGTCTGCGTCATGGTGGCGGATGACGGCGTTGGTTTCGAGGTCAACCGCCCCAGTCGCGGCTTTGGCCTGGCCGGCCTGCAGGAGCGTGTTGGCCTGGCCAATGGCTCGGTGGAGATCGAGTCCGGAGCCAGCGGAACGGTGTTGCGAGCCAACCTGCCCGTCGGCGTGACCGCTGGCCTGTTGCGCGCCGGTTGACTGCCGCTCCAGATCTGGTTGCGGAGGCCACTCCGGCGTGAGCCGGGAGCCGACGGTGCGCGGCCCGTGTCGCTGACCGCAGCGGCCCGTGAGCGATTCTGCCGCGAGCGTCTGCTAACAGACATGCCATGAACGCTCAACAACCTGGAGCACGAATCGGCGTGCTGGCCCTTGGTGACTCGATCACAAACGGCGGCGGCGAGCTGCAGTGGGGTGTCGCGCTCCAATCTTGGGCGCTGTGGACAGCCCGAGGGCTCGGTCTGTCATACAGCCCGCACGCAGTGGATGGCGCCACCGTGGATGATGTGCTGGGGCACCAGATCCCACGGTTTGAGCGCACGGTCGCTGATCCCAGCGCTCGCTACAGGCTCGGCTGCCTCTACATCGGCACCAACGACCTGCGGCACCCTGACTTCGAGCCGGACCGGTTCGAGTCAGGCTTCGACCGGGCGCTGGGTTTCCTGGCGGACTATTGCGACCAGCTGCTCACCGCCACGATTCCGTTGGACATGGGCCGCCCGCGCAACCGGGAGGCGATCGAGCGGGTCAACCGGGCGATTGAGCGTGTCGCGGCGGGCCACGACGCCGCCGTGCTTGATCTGAGGGGGTTCGGCGGCCGCCAGGTGATGATGGCTGACCACGTGCATCCGACCGCGCTCGGCCAGGTGGCCATTGCCGAGCGTGCTCTTGACCTACTTGCCACCAGGGGCTTTGAGATCAGGATCCGCCCGACGGACCTGGTCAGCTACCGGACGACCCGCTGGGGCAGACTGCGCGGCGACGCCACCTATGCCTACCGGCACCTCAAGCAGGATCTTCGCCTGCTCGCGAGCGCCGGCCGCCGTCGCTGAGACGAACGCTCATCCAGTCGGGGTGGTCCCGCTTGACCACCCCGCCTGCTGAAGGCGTCCCGCGGCCGCAGTCGCCTCACGCAGTCGCTCAGCCAGTGCGGGCGTGAGTGAACCGGGCGGGAGCTGCCAGCGCCAGTTGCCACCGCGCTTGGCTGGATTGTTCATCCTGGCCGCAGAGCCGAGTCCCAGCACATCCTGTGCCTGCATGATCGCCACGTCGGCTCGGGACTTCAGGCAGAGGCGGACGAGCCGCCACCACGGCTCGGGGTCGGTGATTCCCTGACCGGCGCAGACGGCATCCGCTCGCCGTCGCACCTCTGCCGGTGCCGAGTGATACCAACCGGCGGCGGTGTCGTGGTCGTGTGTACCGATGTAGACGATCCGATCAGCGGCATGGTTCACGAACGCGTGCGGGCTGAAACGGTTGGCACCGCGTCCGAACCCGAACTGCAGGACGATCATGCCGGGCAGTGCGAGCTGGTCCCGCAGCGCCTCGACCGGTGGTGTGATCACGCCCAGATCCTCTGCCACCAGCGGCAGCTGTCCGCCCAGCTCGTGCCGGGCGGCATCAAACAGGGCACGACCTGGTCCCGGCCGCCAGCTTCCCCCACGGGCGTCGGCTGCCCCGGCCGGCACCGCCCAGTAGGCCACAAAGCCGCGGAAATGATCGAGCCGTACGGCATCAAAGAGCGTCAGGTTGCGGCGCAGGCGCTCAACCCACCAGCGGAACTGCTGGCTGCGCAGGGCGCGCCAGTCATACACCGGGTTGCCCCACAGCTGGCCCAGGTCGCTGAAGGCGTCGGGTGGGGCGCCTGCGACCAGCGCATCGTTGAACAGGCTCGGGTGAGCGCGGTGGTCGACGCTTCCCGGAGCCACGTAGATGGCAACGTCTCCCATCATGCGTACGCCGCGCTCAGCGGCGTATCCGTGCAGCGCCAGCCACTCCCGCTGAAAGCGCACCTGGTCCGCGAGCAGTTCGCTGCGGCGGCCGGGACCGAGCCTCGCCCAGTCCTCGATCCAGTAGGACTCCCGCTCGCGGAGCTCAAGCACCTCCGTGGCTGAGACACGGGCTCGGGGTGCTGACAGCAGTCCCCTCCAGCCGGCGAACGCCGAGGCGGATTTGTACGGCGACCGGAAGCGGTCCGGCGGTGAGATCGGCAGCACCTGCCACCAACGCTGCCCTGCCGCCGCCAGCCAGTCCACAAAGCCGTACGCCTCCCGCCCGAGCCGGCCGCCTGGAAGTGAGGTGATGTGGAGCAGAATGCCGCTGCTGCGCTCAGGTGTTTTCACGATGAGTTGCGCCGATCCGCTCAGATAACCGGTTTACTTGGGCTCTGACTGGAAACCTCAAACAGAAGCCGAGCGGATCGTAGAGACCATGACGCCCAAGGAACCCCATCGGATCGTCATCCAGTACCCGCAACCGACCATCGACGGTGGCCGCTACGCGATCAAGCGCTGTGTCGGGGAGTCCGTGCATGTCTCGGTGGACATCTTCCGCGACGGCCATGACCTGCTGCGGGCGGTGGCCCGGTACCGGCGTCGGCGCCCCAAGTCCAACGGGTGGCGTGAGGCGCCGCTGCAGCGTGTCGATGCGCACGTGGACGGTGTGCGTTGGGCCGGGAGCTTTGACGTTGATGGGGTCGGTGACTGGGAGTTTGAGATCAACGCCTGGGTTGACCGGTTTGGCACCTGGCGGGACGAGCTTCGCCGTAAGCTCGCCGCCGGGCAGCGCGAGCTGGGTGGCGAGCTCTCAGAGGGCCGCCTGATGTTGGAGGAAGTGCTGGAGCGGATGGCGCAGGCCGGTGACGCGGCCGCTGCCGGTGCGGTGCAGGCCGCGCTCGAGCAGCTTGAGCACGACCCGGCGGAGACGCTCAGCGCCGAGCTGTACGCGATTGTGGCCGCGCACGAGCCGCGCGTGGGACTGACTGGGCTTGGCCCGCTGCCGCTTCGGGTGGACCGGCAGCGGGCGCGATTCGGCTCGTGGTACGAGCTGTTCCCGCGCTCCTGGGGCGGGCTCAAGGGGGTTGAGGCGCAGCTCCCGCGGCTTGCCGAGCTGGGTTTTGACGTCGTCTACCTACCGCCGATCCATCCCATCGGGCACACCAACCGCAAGGGCCCCAACAACGCCGAGACGGCCGCGCCGGGTGACCCCGGCTCC
>JAKAED010000166.1 GCA_021820105.1 Actinomycetes bacterium
GCGACCGGGAGCGCCAAGGGGCCGCGGGGGGGCGGCCGGGCGGCCGCCGGGAGCGGCCGGGAGCGTGCAAAATCCGACACTCTGGCCGCGCGATCGGAAGTTCGCTGGAAAGTGTGCGAAAAACGTGCATCTCCGAGCGATCTGGCAATTCGCTGCGCAGAACGTCGGTTTAGGCACGTTGGATCGGCGGCGAAGCGGGGTGAGCCAGCCGCAGCGCCGTCAGGCACCCGCTGCAGCAGTGACCCTGCTACATTGGCGAGCCAATGCCGACAACCAGCCAGCTAGTGAACAAGGGCCGCAAGAAGCCCGCCAAGAAGCTCGCCACTCCGGGCCTCAAGTCCGGCAAGGGCCGCAAGACCAAGGTCGCCGCGCCTCAGCGTCGTGGCGTCTGCACCCGTGTCTACACGACCACTCCGAAGAAGCCCAACTCGGCGCTGCGCAAAGTTGCGCGCGTGCGGCTCACCAACGGGATGGAAGTGGGCGCCTACATCCCCGGTGAGGGACACAATCTTCAGGAGCACTCGGTGGTGCTGGTTCGCGGCGGCCGCGTCAAGGACCTCCCGGGCTTCCGTTACAAGGTGATCCGCGGAACACTGGACGCTGCCGGCGTTTCGGATCGCAAGAAGGCCCGCTCGCAGTACGGCGTGAAGGCCAAGTAAGGAGACCTAAGTGCCGCGTCGCGCAGCCGCTCAGATCCGGACCATCGAGCCGGACGCAGTACATCGCAACCGTCTGGTCCAGCAGGTCATCAACAAGGTCATGCTGGACGGCAAGAAGTCAACCGCTGAGACGATCGTCTATGACGCTCTCGCGATCCTTGAGGAGCGCACCGGCAAGCCGGCGCTTGAGGTCCTCGAGGCCGGCGTCAAGGCGCTCACGCCGATGCTGGAAGTTCGCTCACGTCGTGTCGGCGGCGCCACCTATCAGGTGCCTGTCGAGGTGCCGCCCAGGCGGGCCCGCACCCTGGCGATCCGCTGGCTCGTCACCTTCTCCCGCCAGCGTCGTGAGCGCTCCATGGCGCAGCGTCTTGCCAATGAGCTGCTGGATGCACAGCAGCAGCAGGGCAATGCGTTCAAGCGCAAGGACGACATCTACCGCATGGCGCAGGCCAACAAGGCCTTTGCGCACTATCGCTGGTAGCACTCGCCAACAGCCGACTTTCCTGAGAGGGCGCCCCGCTGGGCGCCCTCTCTGCTTTGGCGGGGTCGGCGGCCTGGGGCTGGTGGCGGCCTGGCGCTGGTGGCGGCCTGGCGCTGGTGGCGGCCCTGAAATCCGACCTGGCGGCCGGCGGCTGCGGAAAAACCCGGGCAACCTGCTCGCATTATCCGCAGGTAGCCTGTAGACTCTGTGTCCGCGAGGGTTGTTCCGCTGCAGCCCCCGGTCCCGTGCGGTGGGCGACCCTCGCGTTCCTCCCCTGTTGCCAGGCGTTTCATGTGGTTGAGCCGCGTCCGCGGTCGCCCTGGTGACCTTTCCAAGGCTGCCTGCCAGCGTGGAGGGAGCCTCAATCCCGCTCTCTGGATTGCGGTAAACCCGCGCCCGGCGGGCATTCTCGGGACCTCTCAAGCTCTGCAACCGCGGTCCCTGCGCGCCCTCACAGCCGTGCTATATTCCTTGGCCGCTCCGGATGCGGCCTGCGCAGTTAATGCGCGCCAGCGTCCGGGCGAGAGACCTGCCTCATGGAGACGCTGCAGAACTAGACGAAACGCCCCTGGCGACACCCAAGTCGTGTCAGGGCCCCGTGGGCCCTTTTTCACGCCCGAAGACGCCAGCACAGGCAAGCGCCCCAACCCCGGAAGCCCGAAAGACGAACCACAGAGATGCCCCGCAAGTTCAGCCTCGAGAAAACCCGCAACATCGGGATCATGGCCCACATCGACGCCGGTAAGACGACGACGACCGAGCGCATCCTGTTCTACACCGGCCGCACCTACAAGATCGGTGAGGTGCATGAGGGCGCTGCCGTGATGGACTGGATGGAGCAGGAGCAGGAGCGCGGCATCACCATCACCTCCGCTGCCACCACCTGCGAGTGGAACGGAACGCGGATCAACATCATTGACACGCCCGGCCACGTTGACTTCACCGCTGAGGTCGAGCGCTCGCTACGCGTCCTGGACGGTGCAATCGCGCTGTTTGACTCAGTCGCCGGCGTGCAGCCGCAGTCCGAGACGGTTTGGCGTCAGGCCGACAAGTACCACGTGCCGCGCGTCGCCTTCGTCAACAAGATGGACCGGATCGGCGCCGACTTCGATCACGCCGTGCAGACGATGATTGATCGGCTTGGCGCGCACCCAGTCCCGATCCAGCTGCCGATCGGCGCCGAGGCCGAGCTGAAGGGCATCATCGACCTGGTCGAGAACCACGCGATCATCTACAAGGACGACCTCGGCAAGGAGCAGGAGGTCACGGAGATCCCGGCTGAGCTGCAGGCCGCGGCCGCCGCGGCGCGCGAGCACCTGCTTGAGGAGGTCTCCCACTACGACGACGAGCTCGTCGAGATGATCCTCGAGGACCAGGAGGTTCCGGTTGCCAAGCTCAAGGCGGCGATCCGCAAAGCCACGCTCTCCAGCCAGCTGACCCCGGTCCTGTGTGGCTCCGCCTTCAAGAACAAGGGCGTGCAGCCGCTGCTCGATGCGATCCTCGACTACCTGCCGAGCCCGCTCGACGTTCCCGCGATTGACGGCGTCCTGCCCGGCAAGAAGGACGATGACGGCAACGAGATCAAGGCTGAGCGCCACGCCTCCGATGAGGAGCCGTTCAGCGCCCTGGCGTTCAAGATCATGGCCGACCCCTTTGTGGGCAAGCTGACCTACTTCCGCGTATACAGCGGCAAGCTGGAGGCCGGCGGCCGCGTGCTCAACGTCTCCACCGGCAAGTCCGAGCGCATCGGCCGCCTGCTGATGATGCACGCCAATGAGCGTGAGGAACTTGACGTGGTCTATGCGGGCGACATCGCCGCCGGCGTCGGCATCAAGCAGGTCGTCACCGGCGACACGCTGTGCGCCGTCGACGCGCCGATCAAGCTCGAGTCGATCGACTTCCCCGAGCCGGTGATCAAGGTCGCAATCGAGCCCAAGACCAAGGTCGACCAGGAGAAGATGGGCGTCGCCCTGCAGCGCCTGGCCGAGGAGGACCCAACCTTCCGCGTCCAGACCAACGAGGAGACCGGCCAGACCGAGATCTCCGGCATGGGCGAGCTGCACCTGGAGATCCTCGTCGACCGCATGATGCGCGAGTTCAAGGTTGAGGCCAACGTCGGCCGCCCGCAGGTCTCCTACCGCGAGACCATCCGCGGCACCGCCGACAAGATTGAGGGCCGCTTCGTGCGCCAGACCGGTGGTTCGGGTCAGTACGGGATCGTCTACGTCAATGTCGAGCCGAACCCCGGTGAGGGCTTTGACTTCGTCAACCAGATCAAGGGCGGAGCGGTTCCATCTGAGTTCATCCCCGCCGTCGAGAAGGGCGTCGAGGAGGCAATGGCGAACGGTCCCCGCGCCGGTTACCCACTGGTTGACGTCAAGGTGACCCTGGTCGACGGCAAGTACCACGACACTGACTCGTCGGAGATCGCCTTCAAGGTGGCCGGCTCGCTGGCGCTCAAGGAGGCTGTGCAGCGCGCAAAGCCCGTGCTGCTGGAGCCGATCTTCTCCGTCGAGGTGACGACGCCTGAGGAGTTCATGGGCGACGTGATTGGTGATCTGAACCGTCGCCGGGGTCAGGTCCTCGGTATGGAGCCGCGCGGGAACGCACAGGTCGTTACGGCAACGGTTCCGCTCGCGGAGATGTTCGGATACGCAACTGATGTACGCTCAAACACGCAGGGCCGAGCTACGTTCACGATGCAGTTCGAGCGCTACGACGAGGTTCCGCCAAACATCGCCGAGAAGGTCATCGGCGAACTGCAGGGCAAGTAGCAGACGCGTCGGACGGAAGTCCGATAGATTCTTGAGGTTCGTCCAGCGGGCGAACGCAATTCATCTGAGAAGAAGGAGCACCAAAAAGTGGCTAAGGCCAAGTTCGAGCGCGATAAGCCCCATGTGAACGTCGGGACCATCGGTCACATCGACCATGGCAAGACGACGCTGACGGCCGCCATCACCAAGGTGCTGCACGATCACTTCGGCACCGGTGAGGTCCGCGCTTTCGACCAGATCGACAACGCACCCGAGGAGAAGGCGCGAGGCATAACCATCGCCGCCTCCCACGTTGAGTACGAGACGAACAATCGTCACTACGCCCACGTGGACTGCCCGGGTCACGCTGACTACGTGAAGAACATGATCACCGGCGCAGCCCAGATGGACGGCGCGATCCTGGTCGTGTCGGCGGCTGACGGCGCCATGCCCCAGACGCGTGAGCACATCCTGCTCGCCCGTCAGGTCGGCGTCCCCTACATCGTCGTCTTCCTCAACAAGGCCGACATGGTCGACGATCCCGAGCTGCTTGAGCTCGTCGAGGTTGAGATCCGCGAGCTGCTCTCTGAGTATGAGTTCCCGGGTGACGACATCCCGTTCGTCGTCGGCTCGGCGCTGAAGGCGCTCGAGGGTGACGCCGAGTACACGGCCAAGATCCTGGAGCTCGCGGAGCAGCTGGACAGCTACATCCCCGAGCCGGTGCGTGATCTCGACAAGCCGTTCCTGATGCCGGTTGAGGACGTGTTCTCGATCACCGGCCGCGGCACCGTCGCCACGGGCCGTGTCGAGCAGGGCGTCATCAAGACCGGTGACACCGTTGAGATCGTCGGCATCAAGGCGACCACCACCACGGTCGTCACCGGTGTCGAGATGTTCAAGAAGATCCTTGACGAGGGCCAGGCTGGCGACAACGTCGGCTGCCTGCTCCGCGGCACCAAGCGTGAGGACATTGAGCGCGGGCAGGTTCTCTGCAAGCCGGGCTCGATCACCCCGCACACGAAGTTCAAGGCTGAGGTCTACGTCCTGAAGAAGGAGGAGGGTGGCCGTCACACGCCATTCTTCACCGGTTACCGGCCGCAGTTCTACTTCCGCACCACCGACGTCACCGGCGTTGCCAACCTGCCTGAGGGCACGGAGATGGTCATGCCCGGAGACAACGTCCAGATGGAGATCGAGCTGATTCAGCCGATCGCTATGGACCAGGGTCTGCGGTTCGCGATCCGTGAGGGCGGCCGCACGGTCGGCTCCGGGGTCGTCTCCGAGATCATCCAGTAGCAACGGCTTCACCCGGGGGTGGGTCGGGCGCCGCCCGATCCACCCCCGGTCACCGCCGAGCAGTACCTCAACCGCAGTACATACGACGAAAGGGCGGGCAGGTCCCAAGGGCCGGTCCGCTCTGAACACGAGAAGAGCTAAGAGTTAGAAGTGGCCACCATCGCCCAAAACAAAATCCGAATCCGTCTCAAGAGCTACGACCACTCGGCCATTGAGACGGCGGCGAAGGAGATCGTCGAGACGGCGACGCGCACCGGCGCGACCGTTTCCGGTCCCGTGCCGCTACCCACGGAGAAGAACGTGTACTGCGTGATCCGGTCGCCGTTCAAGGACAAGGACTCCCGCGAGCACTTCGAGATCCGTACGCACAAGCGTCTGATCGATATCCACCAGCCGACCCCCAAGACGGTCGACTCGTTGCAGCGCCTGGACCATCTGC
Source organism: Actinomycetes bacterium (assembly GCA_021820105.1). Lineage (GTDB taxonomy): Bacteria > Actinomycetota > Thermoleophilia > Solirubrobacterales > Solirubrobacteraceae > Palsa-465. The sequence continues at coordinate 5,629 of JAKAED010000166.1, forward strand.
CCGCCGGCGTTGACATCGAGATCCGTCTCGCCTCCTAGAGCCATGGCCGCGATTCTTGCCAAGAAGATTGGAATGACCCAGCGGTTCCTCGAGGACGGCAAGGTCGAGCGCGTCACCGTGCTCGAGGCAGGCCCCTGCCCGGTCACCGCGATCCGCAACCAGGAGCGCGACGGGTACAGCGCCGTGCAGCTCGCCTTTGGCCAGACCAAGGAGAAGCACCTCTCCAAGCCGGAGCTGGGCCACCTGAAAAAGGCCGGCACCTCCGCCCACCGCCACCTCGTGGAGTTCCGCAACGAGGGTGACGGGCTGCAGATGGGTGACACCGTCACGGTCGAGACCTTCACCGCCGGTGACAAGGTGAAGATCTCCGGCACCTCCAAGGGCAAGGGCTTTCAGGGCACCATCAAGCGCCATAACTTCAAGCGCGGTCCCAAGACCCACGGCTCCCACAACTATCGTGCCCCTGGCTCGATCGGCGCCTCGGCCTGGCCGGCGCGCGTGATGAAGGGCATCCGTGGCCCCGGCCACATGGGTGCAGAGCGCGTGACCCAGCGCGGTGTCACCGTCGTGGATGTGATCGCCAGTCAGAACCTATTGCTCGTCCGCGGTGCCGTTCCCGGCCCCAAGGGCGGCGTCGTGGAGGTACGCACCGATGCCTAGTACGGCTACAAAGCTCGGGGGCGGCACCGTCACGCTCGACGCCAAGGCCTTTGAGGCCGAGTTCAACATGGCTGTTGTGCACGAGACCGTGCGCGCCGAGCAGGCTGCCCGCCGTCAGGGCACGCACGCGACCAAGACGCGCGGCATGGTCTCCGGCGGCGGCGCCAAGCCCTGGAAGCAGAAGGGCACTGGTCGCGCTCGCGCGGGCTCCTCGCGTAACCCGATCTGGACAGGCGGCGGCACGGTCTTCGGGCCGCAGCCGCGTCACTACACCTTCAAGGTCAACCGCAAGGCTCGCCGTGTGGCGCTGCGCAGCGCGCTGTCCGTGCACGCTGAGCGCGGCTCGGTCGCGATCTTTGACGGCGGCGTCTTTGACGCGCCGGCCACCAAGCAGGCGGCGAAGTTGCTGACTGACTGGGGTATCGGCGGCAAGCGCGCAACCACGCTCGTGCTGCTGGCTGAGAGCGAGGCAAACGCCGGGCTGTCATTCCGCAACCTTGACCGCGTCGTTGTGCTCCCGGTGGAGGACGCCGGCGTCGCCAACATCATCGGCGCCTCGCGCCTGCTCGTTTCCGAGGCCGCACTGCCGGCCCTGGTGGCGCGCGCCAACGGAGCATCCCAGGAGGGTGAGAACTGATGGACGCGACACAGGTCATCATCCGGCCGGTGGTCTCGGAGAAGACGTACGTGCTGGCTGAGGTCGGCAAGTACACCTTCCGCGTGGCTGACACGGCCCACAAGACCCAGATCCGCCAGGCTGTCGAGCAGCTCTTTGACGTCAAGGTTGTTGACGTGAGGACCTCATCGGTCAAGAGCAAGCCCAAGCGTCGCGGCCACACATCGGGTCGCACGCGCCAATGGAAAAAGGCCATTGTGCAGGTTCGTGCGGGCGACTCCATCCCGATCTTCCGCGGCCTGGAGGGAGCTGAGTAATGCCCATCCGTAAGCCGAAGCCGACCTCTCCGGGTATGCGCTTCGTCAGCTATCCCGACTTTGCGGAGATCACCCGCTCGGAGCCGGAGAAGTCGCTGACTGAAGGGCTCAAGAAGTCCGGAGGCCGCAACTCGTACGGACGCAAGACCTCACGCCACCGTGGCGGCGGGGCCAAGCGCCTGTACCGGCGGATCGACTTCAAGCGCACCAAGGACGGGATCCCCGCCAAGGTCGCGCACATCGAGTACGACCCCAACCGCTCCGCGTATATCGCGCTGCTGCACTACGCAGATGGTGAGAAGCGCTACATCATCGCGCCCGCCAAGCTGACGGTCGGCATGACCGTCGAGTCCGGGCCCGGTGCCGATATTCGCGTCGGCAATGCCCTGCCGCTTGGCAACATGCCCGCCGGTACGGTCGTGCACAACGTCGAATTGACCCCCGGTCGCGGCGCCCAGCTCGGACGCTCCGCCGGGATCGGCATCCAGCTGCTGGCCAAGGACGGGGACTACGTGACCCTGCGCCTGCCCTCCGGCGAGATGCGCATGGTGCGTGCGGAGTGCCGCGCCACCGTCGGTACGGTCGGCAACTCTGACCATCAGAACGTCAAGATCGGTAAGGCTGGACGCAAGCGCCACCTCGGCGTGCGTCCGCAGAC
>JAKAED010000167.1 GCA_021820105.1 Actinomycetes bacterium
GGGTCGCAGAATCTGCGACCCGGCCGACGGCCACTGCGTGCCGACGGTCAACCCGGCGACCGAGGAGCCGATCGCGGAGGTCGCCTGGGCAGGCCCGCAGGACGTGCAGCGCGCGATCGAGGTTGCGAGGGAAGCGCAGCCCCGCTGGGCTGCGCTACCGGACCTTGAGCGCGGCAAGTACCTGTTCCGGATCGCGCGCCTGATCCAGGAGCGGGCGCGGGAGCTGGCGGTGGTGGAGACGCTCGACGGCGGCAAGCCGCTGCGCGAATCCCGGGACGTGGACATCCCGCTCGCCGCCGCGCACTTCTTCCACTACGCCGGCTGGGCCGACAAGCTCCGCTACGGGGTGGTCGCCAGGGAGGTCGCCCCGCTCGGCGTTGTGGGCCAGATCGTGCCCTGGAATTTTCCGCTGCTGATGGCGGCGTGGAAGCTTGCGCCGGCGCTGGCCTGCGGCAACACGGCGATCCTGAAGCCCGCCGAGACGACCCCGCTCACGGCCCTGCTGCTGGCCGAGATCTGTCAGGAGGCAGAGCTCCCGGACGGCGTCGTCTCGATCCTGCCCGGTGACGGTACGGCGGGGGCGGCATTGGTGCGTGCGCCGGGAGTGGACAAGATCGCGTTCACCGGCTCCACGGCTGTCGGGAGGGAGATCCAGACGGCGCTGGCCGGCCGGGGGGTCGAGCTGACGCTCGAGCTCGGTGGCAAGTCCGCCAACATCGTCTTTGAGGATGCGGCGCTTGACCAGGCGGTGGAGGGGATCGTCAACGGGATCTTCTTCAACCAGGGCCACGTCTGCTGTGCCGGCTCCCGCCTGCTGATCCAGGAGAGCGTGCATGACGAGGTGATCGCGAAGCTGTGGGCCCGCATGGGCAGGCTGCGGGTCGGGGACCCGCTTGACAAGAACACCGATGTCGGCGCGATCAACTCGGCGGCGCAGCTCGCGCGGATCCAGGCGCTGGTTGCGGCCGGTGAGCAGGAGGGCGCGAACCGGCGCAGCATCGACTGCGCCCTGCCTGAGCGCGGTTACTGGTTTGCGCCGACGCTGTTCACGGACGTGGCGCCCGCACACCGGATCGCGGTCGAGGAGATCTTCGGCCCGGTCGTCTCCGTGCTCAGCTTCCGAACCCAGGCGGAGGCGATTGAGAAGGCCAACAACTCTCGCTACGGACTTGCCGCTGGGATCTGGACCGACAAGGGCGCCAAGGCCTTTGAGGTCGCCGGCGCGCTGCGCGCCGGTGTCGTTTGGCAGAACACCTACAACCACTTTGATCCGACCGCCGCCTTTGGTGGCTACAAGGAGTCGGGTTTCGGGCGTGAGGGTGGCCCGGCGGGCCTGCGCCCCTACCTGAGGGTGGTGCGCTAGCCGTGTCTGACAGGCTCGCCGTGCGCAAGACGTACAAGCTGTGGATCGGCGGTGCCTTCGTGCGCTCGGAGTCGGGACGCTCGGACGTTGTGAACGGGCGCGCGGACGCGCCCGGCGAGGTCAACATCCCGCGCGGCTCCCGCAAGGATGTGCGCGACGCGGTGGCCGCCGCCCGGCGGGCCGTAGGCCCGTGGGCGGCGCGAACGGCTTACAACCGCGGGCAGATTCTCTATCGCGCGGCGGAGGCGCTCGAATCACGGCGTGCCCAGCTTGGCGCCCTGCTCGGACCGGCGGCTGAGGGTGAGCTCGACGCCGCCGTGGACGTGCTCGTCCACTACGCCGGCTGGACCGACAAGCTCCAGGCGGTGCTCGGCGGGATCAACCCGGTGGCTGCCCCGTTTCTGTCCTTCTCACTCCCGGAGCCGACGGGCGTGGTTGGCGTGGTTGCGCCCGATCGTCCGTCCCTGCTCGGGCTCGTGGCCGAGCTTGCCCCAGCGCTCGCGGCGGGCAACACGGTGGTTGCGATCCTCTCCGAGGCAGATCCCCTACCGGGGCTTGATCTCGCCGAGGTGCTGGGGGTTTCGGACATCCCCGCCGGTGTGGTCAACCTGCTGTCGGGGCGGCGTGAGGAGCTCGCGCCGGCGCTGGGCGGGCACCGTGAACTCAATGCGATCGTGGATGCGTCGGGTGACCCGGAGCTGGGAGCAGAGCTCGACCGGTTGGCGGCGGAGACGATCAAGCGCGCCGCCCACCGGCGTGCCGCTGCGTCCTATGACGAGGCTGTGGACGATGCGCTCGAGCGGATTGCGGCGGTGACCGAGCTGAAGACCGCCTGGCACCCGGTGGGCGCCTAGCGCGCCGCCTGCCGTGCCAAGCCTGGAGTCGCCAGAGGAACAGCGTGGACGCGCTGGCGCCTGAAGCCGGGGCAGGCGGCCGCGCGTTCTGGCTGGAGACCTCAGTCGGGGCTGTGTTCGCCGTTGTGCACGCGCCGCCGCAGCCGCTTCCGGCCCGGCCTGCGGTGCTCCTGCTGCCGCCGTTCGGGTGGGATAACGACAACTCCTATCGGGCCAGGCGAGATCTGGCGATCATGCTCGCCAGGGCCGGCCTCACCACGCTGAGGATCGATCTGCCCGGCACCGAGAACAGCCAGGGGAGGGCGGACGCGGCCGGGCTCCTCTCAACCTGGAGACGGGCCACGGCGGAGGCAGCACACTGGCTGTGTGCGGGTTCCGGGGCCGGACGTGTGAGCGTGATCGGGTTTGGTCTCACCGGGTTGGTCGCCCACCAGGCGGTGAGCGACGGTGCCCCGATAGACGACCTTGTGCTGTGGGACACCAGAGCCAGCGGACGTGTGCACGTGCGTGAGCTGCGTGCGTACGCGGCCGCCGCCCACCGAGACGAACGCTCACACGATCCTCAGCTGAGTCACGATGGGGCGGGCGGCAGTGGCGGTCTGAGCATCGGTGGCCATCTGCTCAGCGAGTCCACAATCGCCGAACTGGGCGGCGTCGATCTCCTCAACGCGCCGCTGCCGCATGCTGCCGCCAGACGGGTGCTGCTGATCGGGCGCGACACGCTCGGCGTCGACCGCCGGCTGCAGGGCGCGCTGGTGCAGGCCGGCGTAGCCGTGAGCATCGGGCACGGCCACGACCATCGACGCTTCATCGCCCCGCCGGAGTACCTGGTCAGACCCGACGCGACCTTTGCGACCGTTCGCGATTGGCTGCTTGCGGAAGGAGTCGCCAACAGGCCCGTGGCGGAGCGCTCGCGTGTGGCTCCGGTGCGTGCCTGTCAGAGCGTCGAGTTCGAGTTCCAGGGCTCGACCATCCGGGAGCGCATCGCCACAGTCGCAACCGGCGCCGCGGATCTGATCGGGGTGATCAGTGAGCCGGTCGCATCCCCCACAGCCCCGTACTCATTGCTGGTTGCCAACACGCTCGCGTTCCGCCACACGGGTCCGGGCCGCCTGAATGTGGAGGCCGCGCGCCGGGCCGCTGCCCTCGGTGTTGCCGGGGCCCGCTTTGATCTGCCGGGAATCGGTGACTCCGATGGCGGCTCGTTCAATATTCGCGAGCGTTCGGATGCGGATCAGCTCGCCGCCGTGGCGGCACTGGGCTCCATCGCCGATCACATGTCGGCATGCGGCCTCGGTGACCGTTTCGTGATCAGCGGCGTCTGTTCAGGCGGAGTGCTGGCGCTGCTCGCGGCCGCTGACCCGCGCGTGATCGGTGCGGTTGCTGTGAATCCTCCGGCGCTCGGCCGCAGCTCCGCGCCGCGCAGGGCCACGGTGCGTGGCGCGCTGGCATACGACGCTGACTCAGCGGCTGAGCACGGGCCGGACAAGCGCAGCTCTCCGCTGCCGGGGGGTGCCGGCTCGGCCACCGCGCGCCTGGCCCAGGGTCGGCAACTGATCGCGGTGAGGTTGCGCACACGGCTTGCCGAGGTCGACGCGCTGTGGCGCCTGGCGCACCTTCCCGAGACGCGCGCCGCGGTTACGCATCTGCACGGGCTCGCTCGCGTGGACGCCAGAATCCTTCTGCTGATGGCAAGGCAGGAGCCGGTCGCCCGCATGCTCTCGGCGCGCGGTCCGTCAGCCGCGCTGCGCGGCTGCGCCAATGTCAAGCTCCACCACATTGATTCGGCGGATCACTTCGTCCGGTCCGCGCACGCGCAGGAACAGGTCCTGAGCCTCCTGCTCGACTGGCTCCGAGGCTTTGAACCCGAACCCCGGCCTGCAGCGGCGGCGCCTGCGAGATGACGAGCCTGGCGATAATCGGACTCGGTCCGTGGGGCCTGTGCGCGCTGGAGCAGGTGATCACTCGGGCGCGCGTCAGTGGCGTCACGTCCGAGCTGACGGTTCACCTGATTGAGCCCGGGACACCCGGAGCCGGCGTCTACGACCTGGGCCAGCCCGACTATCTGCTGTTGAACAACCCGGCCGGCCAGCTGTCGCTCTACACGGGTGGGGACCACCACCGCCACCCCTACGCCATGGGTCTCCATGACTGGGCGGTGGCGCAGGGCTACCGCTGGGTGGGGGACCGCTGTGAGATCGGCCGTGGAGGGCGCTCGCCGGCAGTCGATGACTTCCTCCCGCGCCGACTCATGGGTGAATACCTGAACTGGTTCTACCGGCAGCTGTTGCGGGCGGCTCCGGACGGTCTTGCGGTCGTGCACCATGCGACCGAAGCCGTCGACGTGCTGCCCGCTGTCAACGGCGAGCTCGTGGTGCTGGCTGATGGCGCCGCATTGGAGGTGGAGCAGGTGATCCTCACCTCCGGGCACACGCCCAATCGACCTCAGCCCGCCGACCAGAGCATGCCGCCACAGCTGCCGGCCTATCCGGTCACGCGCTACACGGAGGGCCTCCCGGCGGCGCGTACGGTCGCGATCAGCGGCCTGGGACTGGTCGGGATCGACGCTGTGATCGCGCTCACCGTCGGTCGTGGTGGTCGCTTCGAGGGAGACGGATTGGACCTGATCTACAGGGCCAGTGGCCGCGAGCCGCAGATCCGGATGTTCTCTCGCAGCGGGCTTCCGTTCACGGCCAAGTCGATCTCAGGCTCCGACCTGAGTGGTGTCTATGAGCCGGCGATCTGCACCGAGTCGCGGCTCGCGTCGCTGCGTGAGCAGGCGCTCGCCGAGGGCGGCATCGACTTCAGGGCCACGCTGCTGCCGCTGCTCTTTGCCGAAATGAGCGTGCGCTACTACGAGCAGTGCGCCGCACGGGACGGCGGGCGAGGCGCGCGGGACGTGCGCACGGCACTCGTCCGAGCCTGGAGCGACTCGCGCTTTGAGCAGGAGCTGGAGGCGTTGGCCGCGCGCTTTGGGCCCTTCGATCCAGGGCGGCTCTTCTTCGGGCCGCGTCGCCCCTACGCCGACAGCCAAGATTACGAGCGGTCAGTGGTGGAGCTGCTGGATCTCGACCTGCGCGAGGCCATGGTGCCGGGCGGCGCCAGTCCGATCAAGAGCGCCGCTGAGGTTCTGCGCATCTTCCGCGACGCGATCCGCGGCGTGATCGACCACCGCGGCCTCACGCTCGCGTCCCACCTGGACTTCTACAGCGAGCTCGGCAGCCGCGTCACCCGCCTGATCGCAGGGCCGCCGGCGCTGCGCTCAGCGCAGCTGCTGGCCCTGAACCGCGCGGGTTTGCTGAGCTTCCCTTACGGACCCGCGCCTGCGCTGGGACAGGGGACGGGGTCGCGCACGCGCATCGAATCAACCCGCTTGCGCGCCGCCCACAGCGAGGAGGTCGACGCGGTCATCCGGGGCCACCTTGATGGCCCCCGAATCGCAGACTCGGCCTCGGTGCTGCTGACCCGCCTCCACGCCGGCAAGCGCATCGGCCAGTTGCGCTACGGGACGACTCCCGTCGGGAGCATCGAGTTGACGGCGGATGCACACCCGGTGGCGGCTGACGGCACGCCCCAGGAGCGCCTCTGGGTCTTTGGCGTGCTGACCGAGGGGGTGCGTTACTTCAACCACTACATCCCGTCGCCGAGCAGCCGCATCCGCGCTGTGCAGGACATCGGCCGCTGCGTGGACGAGATCCTCAACCTGACCGGTGTGGTGTCGTGAGCCGCACGTGTGACTCAGGTGATCAGCGCCTGGTCCAGATCCTCAATCAGATCGTCCGGATGCTCCAAGCCGACTGAGAGCCTCAGCATCTGTTCGGTGATCCCCGCGCGCGCCAGCTCGTGTGGTCGCAACTGCCGGTGCGTGGTGGAGGCCGGGTGCGCGATCAGTGACTTCGCATCCCCCATGTTCAGCAGGCGTTTGAACAGACGCACGCGGTTGTAGGCGGCAATCCCGGCCTCCTTGCCGCCGCGTACCGCAAACGTGATGATCGACGGGACCCGGTCACCGAGGTAGCGGCGCGCGAGCGGGCTGTCCGGATGCTCGGGAAAGCCCAGGAAGCTGACCTCCTCGACCCGTGGATCTGCGCGCAGGAACTGGGCAACGGCGCGGGCGTTGGCCTCATGCCGCGGCAGGCGGACGGCGAGCGTCTCCAGCCCCTGCAGGTGCAGGAAGGCGTTGAGTGGCGCCAGTGGCGTGCCGGTGTTGCGCAGGCCGACCGTGCGGCAGCGCGTGATGAACGGCGCCTGCGGGAAGTCGCGGGCATAACTGACCCCGTGGAACGCCGGCTCGGGATCGTGAAAGCAGCGGTGGCGCTCGGGGTGCCGGTCAAAGGGAAAGCTGCCGGCCTCGACGATGATGCCGCCGAGTGTGGTCCCGTGTCCGCCAATGAACTTGGTCAGTGAGTGGACCACCACGTCCGCGCCGTGGCGGATCGGCTTGAGCAGCAGTGGGGTCGGCACCGTGTTGTCGACGATCAGCAGCACGCCCTGTGCGTGCGCCACCGCGGCCATCGCCTCCAGGTCAATGACGTTCCCGGCCGGATTGCCGATGCTCTCGCAGAACACGACCTTGGTTCGAGCGTCGATCAGCTCGGCGACAGCCGCGGCCGAGTCGTCCGCCGCGAACCGCACCTCAATCCCCTGTCGGGGCAGCACGTGCGCAAAGTACGTGTACGTGGCACCGTAGAGCTGGGAGGTCGCAACCAGGTTGTCCCCGGCCGCGCATGCGTTCAGGATGGACTGGCTGATCGCGGCCATCCCAGAGCTCGTCGCCATCGCGGCAACGCCGCCCTCAAGCGCGGCGATGCGTCGCTCCAGCACATCCACGGTCGGATTGTTGATGCGGTTGTAGTGGAACCCGGGGAGCTCCAGGTCCATGATCGCGCCGGCCTGCTCGGCGCTCTCGAACTCGTGCGCGACCGTCTGGTAGATCGGCACGGCGACGGCGCGCGTCGACTCACCCGCATAGCCACCGTGGATCGCCAGCGTCTCATCACGCATGCGCGGACCTCAACGTGCGCTGGCTCCGACCAGGCTCAGCCAGTTGCGGTAGAAGGCTGCGGATGTGGGCGCCCAGCTGTGGCGCACGGCTGCGGCCAGGGCCGCGAACGGGAACTGCCCGTAGAGCTCGAGCGGCTCACCGCCTGCTCGCATCCCGTCCTCGGCGTGGCGCCGGAACTCCTCGGCGAGCCGCTGGCCGCCGGGCTCGAGGTAGTTGGTCGGCAGCGGTGGATATGGGGTGGTGTCCCAGGCCAGGAGGCTGCGCCGGACATCGCGGCGATACTCGCGCAGCAGGCTGAGCGGGCCGTACTCAGGGTGGCCCTGGCAGAGCACGAAGCTGCAGCGTCCCTGCTGACGTGAGGCTATGGACCAGCCGGCCGGTTCGGAGCGTAGGATCACTTCGTACCCGCGCTCGAGCACGATGGACTCGGGGATGTCATTGACGCGGGAGTGTGGCACGGGCGCTCCGGCAGGCAGTCCCCTTGCCAACGGGTGCCCGGGCTCCAGCGGGTCATTGGGCAGCACTCCGCTGAGCCGCTGCGTGCGCGGCTCGCGCTCGATCCCGTCGAACAGCAGGATGGAGGCGTGCGCGGCC
>JAKAED010000168.1 GCA_021820105.1 Actinomycetes bacterium
CAATGGTGGCTGCTCGACGCGGCGACCGCGAACGGCTGCTGGGCGACGATCTGGCGGCGGGGAACGCGCTGTGGGCTCTGGGGCGAGACCGCTGACCGCAACGAGGCGAGATGGGGTAACTATGCCGGACCTGGAGGTACCCCTTGCGGGCATCGTAGTTCTGCTTCTGGACGAGCGCGTGTGAGCTGCCGCCCGTGAAGTCCAGGGTGATGATCTTGCTGACCACGCCGGCGCCCCAGTCCGGATCGTTCGGGTACGCCACCGAGAGCGTGGTCGCGAGCGGACCGGACGGCGCCGAGACCCCTTTCGGCCAGGCCACGCTCAGCGTGTAGTAGGCGAAGTCGCCGAGCGCCCCGGACATCTGGTCAGTAAACCCGGCGGTGACGTCGGAGCCGGGTGGCGTGGCGGAGGTGGCGGTGTCGCCGAAGATGGTGTTGCCGAAGGCGTCCTCGAGGTGGTAGGCGTTGCCGATCCACTCCTGGTAGAGGAAGCTCCCGGTCCAGAAGGAGAAGACATCGCTGCAGGGGACGCCGGAGGTCTTCCAGCAGGCGAGGTGATCGGGTCTTCCGGGCTCGGGGTGGATGTCAAAGGACACCGGGATGTCATTGAGCGTCTTGAGTCGCACGGCAAGGGTCTCGGTGACGCCCCAAACGGGGACAATCTGACCGGGGTTTGCAGGATCCGCAGCCACGCCCACGTACCGCGCCCACTTCCCGATCCGGTACATGAACCTCTCGTTCGGAGCCACGAGCTGGCCCTGGGCGTCGCGCTCGTGCCAGATGAAGGTGGCGTCGGCGCACTCGGTCCGGGCGCCCTCAGGGTCGAGGATGATGGTGCCGTGGGCGAGGCCTTCCGCCGTCAGATGGATCAGGACGGGCTCGGTCGGCTCATTGCCGTCCTTGTCCTTGACCATGATCTCGAAGAGGACTTCTTTCTCGATCCGGTGGCCGTGGATGCCGTCGACGCCCACCAGCCCGTTGGCTGGACCGCCCGTCGTTGGTGGCGTCAGGTCGTTCAGCGTCACCGTGTACGGAGGGTTCACGGGCGTTGCGGTCCCAAGATCCGGGAACTTTGCCACGAGACACGAGGTGATGCTCTGCGAGGTCACGTGAATGCCATGGCTCAGAACCTCGGGGAGTGGTACCGCCGTGGAGGCGTCGACAGGCTCAAGATTGGGGTTCAAGCCGGGTGCGGCGGCTGAGGCGGCGGTCGAGCCCTGGTTCGGGCCTAAGGCGTAGCCTGTTGGCTTGGGGCCACCGAAAGCTTGCTCTCGCACCTCCCGCCTGGCGTGCCGCCGCTCGATCGGCAGCCGTTCAAATGAACCCAGGCGCAAGGCCATCGGCCCGTTCGGGCGGAGTTCGCCGATCGCGACGGCAAGATGCGCGGTCGGCTGGTAGTGAGGAATTGGGCCGCCCACACGGGTAGCTTGGGCCGCGCTGCCGCCTTCTGCAAGCGGGCTGGCTGAGAACGTCCCGACGAACGTCGGCGAGAACTCGGCCTTTCCCGGCGCCGTGAACACCACATCCTTGAAGGCCGAGCCGTCGGGGTTGGTCAGCGTGAAGGGCCCGCCGATGAACCCTACGGCCCCTTGGTTGTCGGGGCCAGTCTGGGTCAGGTACGAGAGGTTCGCCCCCGAAATCGGATAGCCGCGGGGGTCGAGCGTGAGGGCGACCGTCTGAAACGAGGTGCCGACGGTGACGGTCTGATCGGCACCCGAGAAGGCGAGCACGCGGTCATCCGGCGCTGGCGGCGCCAGGGAGTTCACGGAGAAGCTCAGCCGGTAGTCGCCGTGGCCGCGGGTGGTTTCCGCCGCGATGACGTACAGGCCGGTGGCCGGCAACACCGCATTGTGCAGCGACGCGTTCAGATCCACCCCCGGCTGGTTGTCAAGCGCGACGAGGTTCTGGTAGATGAACCCGTCCGGTGCCATGATCTCGATCTGCGGGTCGAGGGAGTCCGGATGCTCCCACGGCTTGGAGCCGTCCGCACGGTCCATGGAAGCACTAATCGTCGATCCCGCGGTGCCCACGAAGTAGAAGAAGTTGTAGTCAGCGACGCCGCCGCTCGCGTTGTCCCCGGTGAGCGTGCCGGTAACCGTCTGGCCCGCAACGATGGGCTCCGCAAGGTTGTGGTCCCCAGGGGCGACGACCGGGCGAACTGTGGTCTGGGCCGCGACGATGAGCCAACGGCTGGCGTTCGAAAGCACGCCGCCGGAGGTCTTGGACCACAGCTGGTACACCCCGGCCTGCAGGCTGGCCGGCACCGTGAACGAAAGGGCGTCGCCCGCCTGGTTGACGGCGGCTGGAATCCCGGTGGGTGGGCATACGCCGCCGGGCAACGTGCAGACTGGACCCCAGCCCAGTGGATCCTGGAGGTCGAAGGGTCCCTGTACGACGACCGAATCACCATCGGCGAATGACGGTCCGTACACCACGACGCTTTCGCCGGGAAGCACGACTCCCGGCGCAACGCCGCTGATCGCGCTCTGCGCGATGGTGAGCGTCACGGACTGATGGCTCCCGCCCGCGGATGCCGTGATGGTCACCGTAGACCCATCCGGGGCGGCGGGCGACGTCGTCACGGTCGCCTCGCAGCGGTGACGTCCCAGCCCAACCGGGCCACAGTTCGAGAGCCGCGACGCAACCGAGGCGATCGCTGAGTCGCTACTCGTCACGTCGGTCGGGCAGTCCGCGTTGTCCCACCCATTGAGCTCGACATATGCGGTGACGCTCGTCCCTGCGACCGCCGGCGAGTGGGACAAGAAGACGTCCACGACCAACGAGGGGACAACGGTGAGCGTTGCGGTCACGACATCGGCGCCGCGCGTGGCCGTGATCGTCGCCGGCGTCGGTGCACAGACCGGCTTCGAGGTCATGACGGTGAACGTTCCCGATGACGAGCCGGCCGGAACCGTCGCGCTGGCCGGTACGATGACGCCCGCGTCGGAGCTGGCGAGGCCGACTGTGACCCCGACGGGGCCCGCAGGACCGTTCAGATTGACTTCGTTGTACGAGCTGATGAGCCCGACGCCCATGCTGGACGGCGCGAGCGTGACCGAGGTCAACGCCAGGGGGACCACCGTGAGCGTGGCTTGGCGCGTCGAACCGCCCGTCGTGGCCGAGATCGTGACCGAAGTGGAGGTGGCAACGACCGCTGTTGTCACCGGGAAGTCCACCCCGCTGGACCTGGGAGCCACGACGACGCTGGCAGGCACGTTCGCAGCGTCCGGGTTTGATGAGGCAAGCTCGATGACGACGCCGGCTGCCGGGGCCGGGGCCATGAGGTACGCGTGGCCAATGAACGTCCCGCCGCCCCCGACTTGAGAGCCGAGACTATAAAGGTAGATGGACTGGACGATGTCCGGCAGAACCGTCAGCGGCGCGAAGGCGCTGGTCCCCCCGGCTGCCGCCGTGATGGTGACCGGAGTTGGCGTCGTGACACCGTCTGTCGTCACCGGGTACGCCCACGAGGTCCGTCCCGCTTCAATCGTGACGGTCGGCGACACCGCGGCGGCGTCGGAGTTCGAGCTACTCAGGGAGACGACGACGCCCCCACTCGGGGCCGGCGTGTTCAGCGTCACCGTGACGTAGGCCGTGCCTCCCGCGTAGACGGTTACAGGGTAGACAACGACCGACGCGATACCCACGGATGTGACCGTCAAGGTGGCATATCGTGCCGCTTCTCCCAGTTGCGCGGATATCACAACGTCCGTCGAGGCTGGGACGTTGACAGTGTTGACCGTGAAGCTGGCCGTGCTCTCGCCGCCGGACACCACGACGGCCGATGGCACTGTCGCGACATTGGATGCCGAGCTCGATAGCGCGACGGTGACACCCCCCCCGGGGGCCGGTCCGTTGAGCGCAACGGTTCCGGTGACGACTGCCCCGCCGCTCACGCTGGTCGGGTCCAAACTGACTGAGGCAAGTGCGAGCGGACCGACCTCAATACCCGCGGTGCGAATGGCGCCGCCGGCGGACGCCGAGACCGTCACGGGTGTGGGTGTTGAAACGACCGTGGTCGTAACCGTGAACTGCGCGCTGGTCTCACCTTGCGCCACCAGTACGGTCGCTGGGACGGAAGCCACCGCCGGGTCGGAGGTGGTGAGTGTCACCGGGAAACCCTCGGACGGTGCCGAGGTGTTCAGCGTCACGGTGCCAGTGCACGATGTGCCGCCCAGCACGCTTGTGGAATTGAGCGTCAGGGACGAGAGCGCACGGGGGCGAACAGTCAGCGTCGCGGTTTGGGTGGTTCCCGCCGCGGTGGCGCCGATCGTGACCTGCGTTGATTCGGTGACGGCCGAGGTGTCGATGGTGAAACTCGCGCTCAATGAACCTTGAGCCACTGGTACGCCGGAAGGCACACTCGCGACACCTGGGTTGCTGCTAGTCAGGCCGATGAGGGCGCCGCCAAGACCGGCCGCGGTGGTCAAGCTCACTGTCCCAATGCTGGGCTCACCGCCCACGACAGAGGGCGGATCTAGCGAGAGGCCCGTGACGGTCACCGGATTCACCAGCAGGTCGGCGGTCTTGGTCGCGCCCGCGGTGGCCGATATGGTGACGACGGTCGGGACAGAAACCGCCGCGGTCGTGACGACGAACTCCACGGTCGTCGCGCCCTCGGGTACAACGACGTCGGCCGCCACGGATGCGACCGCCGGGTCACTGCTCGAGAGCGCGACCGTCTTGCCGCCGGCCGGGGCAGGATCACTGATGCTGACCGTTCCCAAGGCCGCAACCCCGCCCGGCACAGCCGAAGGAGTCAGTGTTAGGTTGGTGATGGCTCCCCGCTCCAGGTTGACGACCGCCGTGGCCACGAGCATCTTGTCATAGGCGGTCAGTGCCGCGACCTCCAGTGTGTGCTGGCCGCTGGCCGCGACGCCGTCAAACGTGATCGTGAACGACCTGCCGTCCGGGCCGTAGCTGAGCGACGCGGTGTCAACGCTCCCGTCGGACACCTTGAGCTCTGCGGCGATGATGTAGTCGTCGGGCCGTGGCAAGGTTGCCGTGCACCGCACGGACGAGGGCAACTGAGCGAGAACCGCTCCGTCGAGGGGGTCAGCGATCGCAAGCGTTCCTGCGTCTTCTGGGCTCGTCAGCTCGTGGTCGACGATGGAGACGCTCCCGTCGTCGTTGGCGAGGAACGTCCACGGATCCCCAGCGTCGAGGTTGCCGTCGGCTATCACGGTCACAGCGTAAGCGCCGGTCGGCCCGCCGGCGAAGCTCCAGCGGCCGTTGGCGTCCGTCGTGAGGGTGGTGCTGAAAGCCGCGCCGGGGTTGGAAAGGGTCACCGTTGCGCCGGCGACTCTGGCCAGGGTGGTCGAACGGAACGCCCTCCCGCCGGCGGCCCACGCCGGCGAGGTGGTGGGGGCGTCGAACGCCGAACTGACCTCAAGGGCCGCGGTCTGGCCGGGTAGGAGTGTCCGGGGCCTCGCGTCCCCGAGGAAGCGGCCTGGCTCGACGCCCTCAATCGCCCGGCTGCTGGTCGGGCCTGAGCTGATCTGGTACTGCGAGTTGAGGGTCACGACATCCGCTTCGCCCTCACGGGGTTGAAGCGTGAGCGGATCGGTTGTGGTCAGTTGGAACGTCCCCGTCTCGTTCGCGGCCGCAAGGATGAAGTCCTGGACGATCTCGAAGTTGTACGGGAAGTGAAAGGTGTTGCCCTGACTCACCCTCACCGTCGTGCGGTACCCGTCCTTGCGGACCTGGAATCCATACCGGCCGCGCGAGACCTCGATGGCGTAGGTTCCGTCAGCGCCGGTCAACGCCTGGCAGCAGCCCATGGCGATGACGAGCGCGCCTCCAACCGGCTGGCCCTGCGAATCGACCACACGGCCGTGCACGGTGCCGGAAGGATAGTCGCCGTCCCTCGGGCGGATGTCCCCACTGGCCTCGGTGTCCCCACCGCTCCAGACGGCGAACTCCGAGGTGGCCGTCGGCCAGTACCCGTCACGGTGGAAGGCCAGCACCTCCCACCCCGGAGTGACGTTGGAAAACGAGAAACGGCCGTTGCCATCGGTCATGACGGACTCTTCGTTGCGCACGCGGGTGACGATCGCGTCCGGCACCGGTTCACCGGTTGCCCCGTTGATCACCTGGCCGCTGATCGTCGCCGGGGTGAGGTCGAGCTCGATCGGTTGCACCTGAGCGGTCTGCTCGCCGGTGACGTCGACGGGCTCCGTCGTGATCGTAACGTGCGGCCAATGGCTGACGAGGAGGCGGTGGGACCCGACCGGGACCTCTGGGATCGAGAACGTCCCCGACCAGTCGGTGCTCGAGCCGAGGCCGGGGTCGTCGTCCAAGCACACCCAGGCCCCGGAGAGCCCGGCGTGGGTGATCGCATCCACCACCGTGCCCGAGATCGTGCCGCGGGCGGGATCGAGGTACACATCGAAGGAACTGCCACCAGGGGGGAGATCGATTCCGTTGGTCTGGGTTGTATGGGTCGAGTGCACGGCTTTGAGCTGGATGACACCCCAGGTCACGCCGGTGAGGACGAAATACCCGTCTCCGGCGGAGGTTGCCGACACACCGGGCCGTTCGATAATCGTGAGGGTGGCGCCGTCGATCGGGCTCCCGGTCTGGTTGTCGCGGATGAACCCGTCGAGGGTCGTGGTAGTTCGGTTGAGCGCGAGTAATCCCGCGTTGGTCGTCTGTCCGATGGTAACGGTGACCGGGGCACTGGTCGCCGAGACGTAGTCGTCACGAGAGGCGGCGACCGACCGCGTCCCCACAGGCACGTCGGCGAGGACGAACGAGCCGTCTGCCGCCGTGGTGGCCGAGATCGTCGGCGTGACGCTGTTCACCGTGACCGTGGCACCGGCGAGGCCGGCGTTGCCGGCCTGGGCGTCCTGGACCACACCGGCGATGTTGCCGGCGCTCTTCACCAGGAGGAGGTCACCGACGTTGTTGGTGCCGGCGGCCACGGCAAAGCTCGCGGTGGTTTGGCTGACGTAGCCGCTCTTCGAGAGATCAAGGCTCTGCGTCCCGACCGGGATGCCGGTGAGCGTGAACACGCCCGAGCTGTTCGTGGTCGCGGTCTTCGACGTGTCGCTGTGCAGCTTGACGCTGACGCTTGCCAGCACCGTCCCCGTACCGGACTCCTTGACCGTGCCGGTGACGGTGGCGGTCTGGGTGAGCGGGATGGCGCCGACGTTGGTGGTCTGGTTGTTGGTAACCGAGAAGCTGCCGGTCGTCGCGGTGACCCAACCCGTCAGGCTGACGGTCAGCGTGTAGGAACCTGTGGCCTGGTACAGGGTGAACACGCCCGACGAGTTCGTGGTGGTCGAGGTGGTCGTGCCCGTCACCTTGACGGTGGCGCCCGAGACCGCCGCACCCCCTGACGAGTTGACGACCGTCCCGGTGATGGTGCCCGCTTTCACGAGCAGGATCAGCGGAGCGGTCACCGTTCCCGACGAGGGGACCACGACGTTGCCGGTGACCTGGGTGATGTAGCCGGACTTTGATGCCGTCAGGGTCACCGTCCCGGCCGTGACGCTCGTGATCGAGTAGACGCCGGAGGTGTTCGTGTTGGCGTACCTGGACGTCTGCTGTGTGACCATCACCTTGACGCCCGAGATCGCGGCGTTGGTCACGGAGTCCTTGACCGTGCCGGTCACGGTGCCTGCAAGGACCTGAGACCCGAGACCGAGGGCCACGATGATCGCTGCAGCGATCTGGATCAGCCGCCTGGTGTTCGAACGATAGGG
>JAKAED010000019.1 GCA_021820105.1 Actinomycetes bacterium
GCCGGTGGCTGCGGCGTGGCGAGCGAAGCACGTAGTCGACGCCCTGCCCGAGCTTGCCCAGGCGGGCGGTCGCGACCACGCCGTCACGGAAGCGGAGTGTCCGCAGATGTTCGGCGATCTCGCGGAAGTAATCGTCGTCGAGCTCGGTGCGGATCGTCTCAAAGAACCGGACAAACCCTTCGGACCGAAACCCGCTGGTGTTGTGTTCGGCGAGCTGCCGCAGCCGCTTGAGCGCGTTGGTGTGAAGCTCGAGCAC
Organism: Actinomycetes bacterium; assembly: GCA_021820105.1. Taxonomy (GTDB): domain Bacteria; phylum Actinomycetota; class Thermoleophilia; order Solirubrobacterales; family Solirubrobacteraceae; genus Palsa-465. Next base: position 257 of record JAKAED010000019.1, read on the forward strand.
GTTGATCGAGCGGCGAACGAGCGCCTCGCCGCGGTTGCTGTACATCCCCCGATAGATCTGCATCTCATCGGCGACGGCTTGTACCGCGAGCGCGTAGATCTCCCTGACGACGCCGGGATTTGCGAGGCAGTCCGCGAGCACCGCCTGGCGGTAACGAATCTGCTCGGGGCCGTCGAGGCCGTCCAAGATCGCGGTGCTCGCCGAGTCCCAGACGACCTCGTCGCCTTGCGCCATCGCCTGCCACAGCGTGTTGAGCTCAAGGTCGGCAATCAAGTCCTCCTCCCCGACCCGGGGTGTGCGCTCGACGCGGAAGTCGCCATCGGCGAACATCAGGCGCGCCCTCACTGTTGGCCTCGCTCGATCAGCTGCTCGTAGGTCAGACCGTATTTCTCGGCCAGCGCGCGAGCGTATGCGCGCCCGTCGGCGGGACGACGCACGATCTTGTACGTCCGCACCGCGGGATCGTCGGGGTCGACCCCGGTGACCATGCTTACCGTCTTGTCGTTGAAGGTCGCGAGCTCGTCGAGAAACGTGACGCACACGCACAAGGCGTCAAGGCCGCTTATGCGCGCGAGGATCTCGCGGCTGAGGAACAGCGCGTCCTGCGCGGTCGTCGAGTTGAACATCTCGTTGAGGATGAACAGGCTGTTGGGCGTGGCGACGTCCAGCGCATCGCGCAGCCGGTTGAGTTCGTCCTGGAGCTTGCCCGAGAGCGTCGCGATGTCCTCGCGACGTTCAAAGCGCGTGAAAATCTCATCGCACATGAACACGCGCGTGTCGCGTCCGGGGATCGCGCACCCGAGCTTGGCGAGATAGTGGAGCTGCCCGACCGTGCGCGCGAGCGTCGTCTTACCGCCATTGTTAGGCCCGGTTACGACGAGAGTCCGCTCTGCGCCGCCCAGACGCACGTCGTTGCAGATCACCTTGGCGTTCTCGCGCACCCGCTGCGCGGCGAGCGCGAGATCGAACGTGTCCAGCGCCTGCATCGACTTGTCCTCGGCAGATACCTGCGGGTAGCTGAAGCTGAGCCCCGCTTCCCGCAGCGGCCGGATGTAGTCGAGGTACCCGAGGTAGAACTGCAGCTCCCGGTCGAACACCGCGACCGTGCGGTCCAGATAGCCGGCATGCTGCCGGCAGAATGCGTCCAGCCGCGCGAACAGCTCGGGGTAGACCTTGGCGACGAGGTGCAGCACACCGATCGCCGAGTAGGTCTCCCACTCGTCGAACTTCGGCAGGTAGCTGCGACCGGTGCCCTGCTGGAATCGCTCGAAGGTGCCACTGACCTGGGCGCTGTAGTCCGGTTGCTCCTCGTCGTATGGGCCGACGGTGATCCGCGAGCCCTTGAGCAGGAAGGAGTAGCGCACCTGGTCAAGCTCCGCGTCCAGGTCCCGCGCCTGGTCGCGAAGCGTGCGAAACGCGTCGCCAGACAAGTAGCCGGCCAGATAGTCGTGCAGCCCCCTGAACCCGCGCGCCCGGATGTCCGCTGCGTCGATATCTCCGGCAAGTCGCTCGACTGTGTCGCAGTAGACAAGGACGGTGTTCAGGAACACACGGGCGCGGTGGTAGTGACCGAAGTCGCCGTGCTCCTCGCGCATCGCGCGCTGCTGCGAGCGGTAGTGCGCCACCAGCTCCTGCTTAGCGAAGCGGGTCGCGAGCTCGTGAATCTCGGGCCGCTCCAGATCCTCAAAGATCTCCTGGCGAAAGCGGACCGTGTCCAGATCATCCAGCGGCGTGCGGAAGAACGGAGCCAGCCCATACGACCCCCTGCGCCCGACGATCGCCCCGACCACCTGGTCGAGATTCAGGTCACCGAAGAACGCAGGCTCCTCGCGCTGCTCCAACGCGGAGTCTGCCGCGATGCTGGCAAACAGGATGCTGCGAAACAGCGGGCGCCCCACATCGTTCGGCCCTGTGCCATGCGCGGCAGCGTCGGCCTTCTCATGCGCGGGATCACCGGGTCGCGGACTCGACGGCTGGGATACGTTGGCGGCTGACATCGCGATGGCTTCCTCGAATCCCGCGTTGCGGGGGTCGTTGGTAGAAGCCATCAGCGCCAGTGGGCGCAATCGAAGGCGAGCCTCATCGCCTCTGCTCATCCGAGGATACCCACTGTCGCGCAGACGAAGCGTCATTCCTGCCCACGGTGCGCCGCTCTACCTGTAATAAGTGTGACGACCGCCGTCAAATGGGGTATCGTTTCTGGCGAAGCGATGAGGCTCGCTGGAGGTGCGTAAGCATCCTCGAACCGCGTTCCGCTGATGGCCTCTACCTGTAGCTCTTCATTGAGTCAGGAGGCCACATCGCGGAAACAGCTCGTTGATCTCTAAATCCTCGCCGACGACGTGTCAAAAGCGCCGCCGCCGCGGAGCAAGGCACTGTCCTAACGGTGCCATATCTGAGCGTGTCAGCACCGCGGGCAGTCGCGGTGTCACTCCCGCGCGGACTAAACACACCCATAAGGAGGAGAGACAATGGCCACAATTGCGCACGGAGACGATGGCCCCCAACAGCAAGTGGCGCCCGCCGCTGCAGGACCCAACCCGTTAGCCGACCCAGGGCCGTGGGCTGTCACCGCGTTCGCGACGACGTCGTTCATCCTCGGTCTGTACAACACGCACCTACTCGGCAGTGGAAGCCTACCGATCGTGTTCCCGTTTGCGTTCTTCTACGGGGGCCTGATTCAGATCATTGTCGGTGTGCTCGAAGTCGGACGTCGCAATCTGTTCGGCGCCGTCGTGTTCGGCACATACGGCCCGTTCTGGGTCATATACGGGGCGATCGAGATCTGGTTCGCGAAACTCGCCACGCCAGCATCGGTCGGATCCGGGGTCTCAGCGTTCCTGGCGATGTTTGCGGTCGTGACGTTCTTCTTCATCATCGCTTCGCTGCGGACCGACATGGTGCTCGTCGCGATCTTCGTGCTGATCTTCATCGGGCTGTCGTTCCTCGCCATCAACGCCGAGACAGGCGTGGTGTTCTGGCAGAAGGCCGGCGGTTGGGTCACGCTCGCGTTTGCGGTGATCGCCTGGTACCACGCCGCCGGGGACATGATCAATTTCACGTTCAAGCGTGCGGTGGTGCCACTCGGAAAGATCACCGGGTAATCGGAGGGTCTACAAGTCACGTCACCCGTCATTGAATGGCTTCGGGCTGCCGCTCACGGCCGACACGCCTGAGCGGCAGCCCGAAGGAGAGGAGGTCAACCATGGCCAACGCCGTACGCAACACAGATGAGCAAGACCAATACTCGGAGAACGACATCGCTGTTCACTGGCGAGAAGAAGACACGGTCTCGCCCCCACCTGGGTTTGCAAGACACGCAAACGCGAACGATCCAGAGATCATTGAACGCTTCACGGAAGACCATTTTCCACAGTGCTTCGAGGAGTACGCAGAGCTGCTGTCCTGGGACCGCAAATGGGAGACCGTCCTCGAGGACAACAACCCGCCGTTCTTCAAGTGGTGGGTCGGGGGACGTCTGAACGCCTGCGTGAACTGCGTCGACCGGCACCTAGAAGCACGCGGGGACAAAACCGCCTTGATCTGGGTCCCTGAACGCGAGGAGGAGCAGCTCGAACCGATCACCTACGCCGACCTATACAGGCGGGTGAACGAATTCGCCGCGCTGCTGTTGGACTTCGGTGTTAGGGCCGGAGATCGGGTCACGCTGCATCTGCCGATGGTGCCAGCGCTCCCGATCGCGATGCTCGCATGCGCCCGGATCGGAGCGATCCATTCGGTTGTATTCGCAGGCTTCAGCGGCGCAGCTTGCGGCCACCGAATGGCAGACGCCGGTAGCACCGTGCTGGTAACGATGGATAGCTATTACCGCGGCGGTGCGCTGATCGACCACAAAAGCAAGGCCGACGAAGCGATCGTCGAGGCACAAAAGGCCGGCGGCCAAGTGGAGACGGTGCTGATTTGGCAACGCATCAGCGAACAGATCCACACCGAAAGTCCAACTGTGCCCGGCAGGGACCACTTCGTCGCGGACTTGCTCCCGCGGTACGCCGACGAGGAGATCAAACCTGCCTCCATGCGGGCTGAGGACACCCTGTTCATCATGTACACCAGCGGCACCACCGGCCGCCCAAAGGGCGCTCAGCACTCGATCGGTGGCTACCTGTCCTACGTTGCCGGGACGTCGAAGTACTACCTCGACATCCACCCCGACGACACGTACTGGTGCTTCGCCGACATCGGCTGGATCACCGGGCACTCCTACATCGTCTACGGGCCCCTAGCCCTCGGAACCACGAGCGTCCTGTACGAGGGAGCACCCACCTACCCGAACGCGGGTCGCCCGTGGAAGATCGCGCAGGATCTCGGGGTCAACATCTTTCACACGGCCCCCACAACGATCCGGATGCTGCGCAAGCTCGGGCCTGAGGAGCCCGCCAAGCACAACTACCACTTCAAGTCGATGACGACGGTCGGTGAGCCGATCGAACCGGATGTATGGCGCTGGTATTACGACGTCGTCGGCAAGGGCGAAGCGGCGATCACCGACACCTGGTGGATGACCGAAACCGGTGGTTTCATGGGCGCGACCCTCCCGGCGCTGCAACCGATGAAGCCGGGGAGCTGCGGACCCGCCGCCCTCGGGATCTACAGCGTGATCCTGGACGAGAACGGCGACGTCGTGCCGAAGGGCTCCGGAAAAGCCGGGAACATCTGCATCCGCAACCCGTGGCCGGGTCGCATGCTGACCGTCTGGGGGCAGGATCAGCGGTTCATCGACACCTACTACGCCCGGTACAACCGCGATCCGAACAGCAAGGATTGGCGTGACTGGCCGTTCCTCTGCGGCGACGGAGCCGTACAAGCACAGGACGGCTACTTCCGGATCCTGGGACGGATCGACGACGTCATCAACGTCGCCGGGCACCGCCTCGGCACCAAGGAACTCGAGTCCGCCGCGATCCAGGTGGACGAGGTCGCCGAGGCCGCCGCCGTACCCGTAGTCGATGACGTACGCGGCAAGGTCGTAGAAATGTACGTGGCGCTGAAGCAGGGCGTGGAGCCCTCCGACGCCATCTCGCAGAAGGTGAGCGCAATGATCGAGCGAGAGATCGGAAAAATCGCCCGGCCCAAGAATGTCTGGCTCGTCCCAGACATGCCAAAGACGCGTTCCGGCAAGATCATGCGGCGCGTCATCGCGGGCATCTCAAACTTCGCGGAGGTCGGCGACGTCAGCACGCTCGCTAACCCCGAGATCGTCGATCAGATCCGGACGCAGGTCCAAGCAGAGAAGCGTGCTCGCGGCGAGGTGCCCGGAGACCTGTCGGCCACAGACAAGCAAGAGATCGCAACCTTCGGAAAGGACTCCGAGTAACCCGGGAACTGTTCTGGGAGGCCGACCATCGAGCAGTGGTCCGCGGTGCGCAACCGCCGTGAACTCAATTCGGACTCATCCAGCCAAGAAGCAATACCAACGGCTACCACGCCTGCAAGCCGGTCGTACACAAAGCCCGTCTCTACGGGAGATGGGATGGGGCCCGAGCGCGGCGACCGGGAGGCGCGAGCGGCCGGCAACCAATCGCAGGTACGTCCTGCGCCGACCAAGGAACCAGATGCCGGAAAACACCGTTTACACCCTGCAGTCAAGGCTTGACAACGTCACCGCGGACACGGTCGATTCGACCGGATTGTTCCGCAGGTGGTTCTCGACGACCTCTCGGTTCAACGCGTCCCGGGAGCAGGGCAAGTGAGCCTCAGCGCAGAAGACTCTCTCGCGATTCTGCAGCTCGTCACCGAGGCTGACGAATGCGCCTCCGCCCGAGACGCGGAGGGATACGTCGAGCTGTTCACCGAGGACGGCGTCATGACCGACTCGACGGGCACCGCCGCTGGTCGGGCGGAGCTCGCCGCGACCGTGGCGTCCGCGTGGTTTGAGGAACCGTCCGGGACCTTGCACTTGACGCTAAATCCCACGATCGACGACAGCGAGGACGACCCGACCGTCCACAGCGTGATGCTGGTCGTCCTCCCCAACGGGCCGCCACGAATACTGCATGTCGCGAGAATCCGTCAGACGATGCGATGCACTCCCGACGGTTGGCGAATCGCGATGAGGGAGACCCTCAACGGCGCAGGCTGAAGCGCCGTTGAAAGCCGGCGTCAACGCGGCAGCGGGGATTTGGCGTCATCTCACTTGCAGTGGCCCACCTCCGGAACCGCGGTGGGCGACAATGGGGAGAGCGGAGCTTATGCGAGGGGCGACCGGAGGCGCGCTCACCGCAGGTGGCCCAACTGCTCGGTAGGTGGTCATCGACCCAACTCGGGTCCTGGCGAGATCTCGCTCGGGGTGATCTGTCGTGCTTGCGCATCCATGAGGTCATGGTGGGTCCGCGCCGCGATCGCTTTCGCCCGTGCGGATGCGGCTGCGGCGCGGCGGCGGTGAGACGTCTGTTCGATGCTTTGCGCTGAGTCGCCTACAGGCTCCGAGGACCGGATGCCCCAGCGGTCGCGGTAGGCAACTACGATCCGGGCCTGGCGCAGCCACTGAACTCGTGCGCCCTCGTCGACCGGCAGCGTGCCGAGCTGCTGCAGCCAGTCGGCCTGTGTTCCGAGCGCCTCCTGTAGGAGCGCCGTTGTCCGGCTCTCCATTGCATCCGCCCGCTCCTCGAGCGCTTGTCGTAGGTCTGGATCGTCGACGCGTTGCGCGCGCGGGATGAGCCCGACGATCAGCTGGGGAGGCAAACGATGGCGGCTCGCGGCTTTCTCTACCCACGCGTCCACGCGCCAGTGCAGGACCGCAGCGATGTCATCAGCATCGGCGAGCGCGCGTGCTCTGACTAGCTGCGGCAGGGCACGGTCAATGTCAAGGCCGCGGGCTTCGGCGTCTTGAAGGGCCGCCACGAGCGGGCCGTAAGCGTCGGACGTGATCGCTTGCTGGGCCTGGTCGCCGGTGAGACCGACGCTCTTCATGAGGGTTTCCCAGCGGTTGGCTTGGGCGGCTCGTCCGATCGTGAGGTACTCAGCGTGTAGTCGTGCGAGCGATTCTGCGCGGTCCCAGCTGGCCGTGATCTGTGCGTGCGCGGCCACGGCGGCGCCCTCATTGGCGAGCACGCCGGAGAGGACAGCGTGTGCGGTTTCCTCTTCGATGGCGCCGCCATGACCGCTCGCCGGGTCCGGGTCGTAGGCGACATCGACGTAAAGCCGGTTGCTGTTCCGGCCTCGGGTGACGGCCACGTAGAGCGCCTCGCGGCTGCTGCCGGAGGCGATCATTGCGTGTGCGGTGTCGACCGTTCGTCCTTGTGCACGGTGGGCGGTCGTGGCGTAGGCGAGCTCGACATGCTCGGCTACATAGGCTGCCGGGAGTTCGACCTTTCCGCGGACGCTGGCACGCTTTACGGTCAGGCCCCCGTCGGGATGGGTGGCGGTCACGATCCAGCGGTCGCCGTTCTTGACCCAGCCGCGTCGGGTGCCGATGCGTCTTTCGTTCTGTCTGGTCACGACCTCATCGCCGACACCGGCGCGCTGCTCGCCGCTGAGTTCCACACCGCTGGCGAGGACGTGCCCGGCGGCTACCCGGTCGGCACGGGCGCGGCGGTTGAGTTCTGCGACCGTCTCCCCGTTTTCAGCGATCATTAGGGATGTGAGGCCGGCGTCGACGTCTTCTTTCCAGCGTCCGTACAGCTCGGCGATCAGTTCCTCGCGGGTGCCGGAGCTGATCCTGTCGTGGGCGTCGTAGACCGCGATCACGTCGGCCTGTCCTCGGCGCAGCCGCAGTGATGCGTCCTTTTCCCAGTCGTTGGTGAACCTGCGTACGTCCTCCAGCTCGGCGACGTGCGTGCCGCGGTCGCGGATCAGTGCGCGGAACATGCCGCCGGCTTCGACCCCGGAGAGTTGGTGCTGGTCGCCGACGAGCAGCACCTTGGCGCCGGCGGCTACGGCGGCGCTTGTCAACTCCTCGAGGGCGAAGGTGCCGGCGAGCGAGGCTTCGTCCACGATCACGATCTGCCCGGGCTTCAGCGACCATCGGTCGAGCGCAGCCCGTAGCTCGCGTTGGCGAGCGCCGCTGGTGGCGGTGGCATGACGCGGATGCGACGCGTCCGTTGAAGCAGCCGCGAGTGCGGCGAGTTCGTGTTCGCGTTGGTCGTTGCGGCGGTGCTCGAACAGCCATTTGGAGGTGTTCTCGGCGTCGATTCCGAGCTCGTGGGCGAGCACCTCTGCGGCTGCTGCCGAGGGCGCGAGGCCGAGCACCGAGCCCGCGCCGTGTTCGCGCTCCCATGCGGCTCGCAGCCCCGCCATCGTCGTGCTCTTCCCGGTCCCGGCCGGTCCGATCAGCAGGTCGAGCTGGCGGCCGCTGGTGACGATCTGCTGTACCGCGAGCGCCTGGTCGACGCTGAGGCCGTAGTCGCGGCCGGGAAGGTTTCTGGCAGCGACGCCGGCGACGGTCGCGACGGGCACGGTCGGCGCACCGATGCTGCGCCCGGCGTCGAGCAATCGCTGCTCGGCGTCAAGCAGCGTCTCGGTGGTGTAGAGCAGCTGGTCGGCGGGCCGCAGCATCGTGGTGCCGTCGGCCCGCCGGTAGCGGTGCGGGACGTGGTGCAGCTCGGGTGCTGAGACCATCACGGTCTCTTGGAGCGCGATCTCGACTGCGCGCTCGGCCACGGCGAGGCGTTCGGTGTGATCGGCGAAGCGGACTCCACGGAGCTGGCGGTGGACCTCCGCGAGCAGGTTCGCGCGGGTGAATGTCGCGCGCCGCTCAGTGCTGTGATCGCGTGCGAGTGTCGCGAGGTCGGCGAGGATCTCCTGCCCGAGATCGGCGGCTCGTAGCGGCGGCAAGTCGCTGCGGTGCTTGAGCGACTGCACCCACGCCTCGGTCTCGCCCACCATCGGGGTCGCACGCGCCCGCCAGTCCAAGGACATTTCCGCGAGGCTGCGGGGTCGCTTCTGATGTCGGGTTCGGAGGTTCGCCTGCTGCGCGATCCGGCGGCGCTGGACCGGTGAGGGCAGATGCCCATTGCGCTCGACGAACGCCCTGGTCAGCTGATCCTCAACCAGGTCCATCTCGCCGCGGCGCTGGGAGAACTCGGTCAAGAGCTGCTCGCCGACACCCTGGATCTCGACCTTGAGTTGCCCGCCGCGGGTCTCCATCCGCTGCCATCCGACGCCGAGCTGGTCGGTCAGAAGATCCTCAAGCACGCCGTCAAAGACTTCCGAGAGCGCCACGACCTTCTTGTAAAGGCCGCGGCTGTCGAGCGTCCGCCAGGCCCCGTCAGACCGGGAACGCGCGCGGTTCCAAACGATGACGTGATCGTGGAGCTGAGGATCGCCGGAGCGGCTGTCGTAATGCGTGAAAGCAGCGGCGATGATCCCGTCGAGCTCCTCCTGAAGGATGCCGTTCGTGCCGGAGCGGGAGTGGAAGGTGTTCGCCTCCGCGTACTTCAGGGTGATGGCGATTGCCTGGCGATGGCATTCATACATCGCCGCCTGCGTCTCCCGATCCGCCAGCGCCCACGCCACGCTGACGGACTTCTGGGGTGAGAACGTGAGATCAAAAGCCGCGACCGGCGGTCTGAACCTCTCCGTTCTGGCACGTTCCTGGGCCTCGATCTCAAGCGCCTGCACCGTCCGGGCGGTCTCATCCAGGGAGTCTGGGAGGCGCGCTATACGCTGGGCGATCCGTGTCTGAAGTGGCTCTGGTTCTGCGTTTGGCTTACGGCCGCACGCCTCACCGGAAACCGGGTCGACGCAGACGCCGAGCATGTTGTAGAGCTGCTCGGCGGTGACCTGGCTACCGGATTGGACGCCGCGGCCGTCGTCGAGACCGGCGAGCCCGGCGCCCATCCAGACGCCGGGAGGAGTACCGGTCGCCTCGTAGTAGCGGGTCAGGGGCGTCTCCTTCGGCGCTGGCCCGTCGCCGACGGCGATCGACTCGGTGAGGTACTTGTAGCCCGATCCGAGCGTCAGTCGGCGGACCGTCAACACACCGTTGCGAACCCGATGGTCCGTTGCCACTCATCGCTGAGGCTGGACGTCACGATGGCTCTGTCGGACTTGAGCGCAGGGCTGTTCCTCGAATGCCAGCCGTGTGGGTCGGTCGTTGGTCGTGGGTGCCGGTGGCTTGGGGAGCGGAGGGTGGTCGCGGCGGTTGTTGGCGGCGTTAGGCTGTTGGCATGGCGCTGGATGTGGACAGCTTGTTGGCTGGGCATGAGCGGATGTGGGCGCGACGTGTTGAGGCGCTGGAGCGCTGGCATGAGGCGCGGGGCCGGGTGGAGCAGGCTGGGGATCGGCTGGAGCGTCGACGGCAGGCGCGCGAGGCGGAGCTCGTCAGGGTCAGCCGGGGACTGAGCGCGCGCCAACGGGCCTGGGCGGCGAGGCACTCCACCTACGAGTCCCGTCCGCGGGACCGGGCTGGGCGGCAGGTGTTGGTGAACTGGACCTACAGGCGTAAGCAGATCGAGGCGGCAGAGGCCAAGTGGGCGGCCGCGCTCGCCACGGCGCGCCGGTCGCTCTCGGAGGCTGACGTGTTGCTCGCCGCCGCCAGCCGTGACGTTCTCGGAGCATGGGAGACCCAAGCACCAAGCCTGACCGGCGTGAGCCGGCCCGAGCTCCGGTTGCTCGCTCGGCGCGCGCCCACGCCGAGCTGAATTCCCCGTCGACTCAACCGGTGGCTGATTTGGCGACGCGAACGCGACTAGGCCGTCGTGGGTGATGCCTGTAGCTCGCGGACCCATTCTTGGGCGCCGACCTGGACGGCGTCCCACGGTGAGCCGAGCGGCGGCGTGTAGGAGAGGTCGAGGTCGGAGAGTTCGTCGATCGTCATGACGTTGTGGATCGCGGTCGCGGCGATGTCGACGCGCTTGGCGACTTCAGAGCCGAGATGTCCAAGGAGCTGCAGTCCGAGGAGCCGCCCGTCGCGACGGTCAGCTGTGTAGCGCATCTGGATCGGATGGCTGCCGGGGTAGTAGGCCTTGTGGTCGTCGGCTTGGGAGGCGACAGTGAGTGGCTCGAAGTCGGCGGCTTGGGCCTCATGGTCGCGCAGGCCGGTGCGGGCGATGACAGTCTCGAAGACCTTGACGACTTGGGTGCCGAGGCTGCCGACGTACTCGCGGTCGCGGCCGAGCGCGTTCTCGGCGGCGATCCGGCCTTGCTTGTGGGCGGTGGTGCCGAGCGGTAGGTAGGTGGTACCGAGCAGCTGGTGGTGGGTGGTGACGCAGTCGCCGGCGGCGAACACGTGCGGGAGGTTGGTGCGCATCCGCCGATCGACGGCGATCGCGCCCTTGAACCCCAACTCGGCGCCGGCGCCGGCTGCCAGCTCGATGTCGGGGCGCACGCCGACGACGACCAGGACGACGTCCGCCGGGTAGGTCAGGTCGCTGCCGTCGGGACCGGTGGCCTGGACTGCCAGCGGCGAGCCCGCGGCCGGGTCGGTCTGTTCGATTGCGTTGACCTTGGTGCCGGTGGCGACCGTCACGCCGTTGCGCTCAAGCTCGGCGTGGACGTGCGCCCCGAGCTCGGGGTCGACGGTCGGTAGTACCTCGGGGAGCTGTTCGAGTTGGGTGACCTGCAGCCCGCGCATCGTCAGGCCTTCGGCCATCTCCAGGCCGATGTAGCCGGCCCCGACGATGACCCCTCGCTTAATCCCGTCGCGCTCGAGCGTCTTGGTCAGCGCGAAGGTGTCGTCCATCGAGTGCAGCAGGTGTACGCCGTCATCAGGACCGAGCTGGTCAAGCCCGGTGATCGGCGGACGCACAGACACCGCGCCGGTGCCGACGATGAGTTCGTTGTAGGCGAGTTCCTCCTCGGTCCCGTCTTTGCTCACGACCAGCAGCTTGCGGGCCTCGACGTCGATCTTCTTCGCGAGGGTGTCGAGGCGTAGGTTCATGCCTGTTGCTTCGAGGTCGGCGTAGGTGCGGTGCGCGAGGTTGCGCCAGTGCGTGACCTCCCCGGAGATGTAGTAGGGGATGCCGCAGATCGAGAAATTCGGGTAGGCATCTGCCACCACCACGGTGACGTCTGTGGTGGGGTCGAGTTCGCGGGCGCGTAGCGCGGCGCTGATGCCGGCGTCGCTGCCGCCGATCGCGATCAGGTGCATCGAGTGGTGTCTCCTGGGTTTGGTTTGGTTAGGCGCGCGCGGGTTCTGCGTGCTGGTTGGTGAGCTTGTGGTCGTCGGTTTGGTCGTGGGGCATGACCGCGTCAGCGGCCTCCGCGGGCGTGATGTGCGGGTACAGCACACGGATCACGCCGATCGCGAGCGCGCCGCCGACGAGCTGCGCTACGACGTAGGCGGGGACTGACGCGGGGGCGATCCCGGCGAATGTGTTGGAGAACATCCGGCCGATGCTGATCGCCGGGTTCGCGAACGAGGTGGAGCTCGTGAACCAGTACGCGGCGCCGATGTAGGCGCCCACGGCGGCGGGTGCCATCGAGGAGCGGTGGCTGCGCGCGAGGGCGAAGATGACGAGGATCAGTCCGAGGGTCGCGACGATCTCGCCGAGCAGGTGTGCCGGGCTGGCGCGGTGGTGCGCGGCGATGGTCACGGCGCTGAGCCCGAACATCGCGTTCGCGACGATCGCACCGAAGCTACAGCCGGCGATTTGGGCGGGGATGTAGGCGGCGGTGTCGCGCCATGACAGCCCGCCGAATGTCGCGTCGACGAGTGAGACGACGGGGTTGAAGTGCGCGCCGGAGACGGGGCCGAACATCAGGATGATCGCGAACAGCCCGGCCGCGGTCGCGGCCGCGTTCTCGAACAGCTCCAGCCCGACATCGTTCGGGGAGAGCTGTACGGCGGCGATCCCGGAGCCGATCACCAGCGCGGCCAGGAACGCCGAGCCGAGGAACTCCGCGAACAGCCGCCGCCACAGCGACGCTTCTACGCTCACGCGCTTCCCACCGGATGCTTGGCGTCCACGCCGGCGGTGTCGGGCAGCAGAGTGGTCAGCAGCTCATGGACGTGTTTGTCGATCTCGTCGCGGATCAAGCGGACCTGCTCGATCGGCCGCCCCTCCGGGTCGCTGACCTCCCAGTCCTCATAGCGCTTGCCGGGGTAGACCGGGCACGCCTCGCCGCACCCCATCGTCACGACCACATCGGCGGCGCGCACGACGATGTCGGTCAGCGGCTTGGGGAACTCGTGCGTGACGTCCAGGCCGACCTCGCTCATCGCCTCGATCACGACCGGGTAGATCCGCTCGCCAGGGTTTGAGCCGGCGCATCGCACCCCGAGCCGGTCGCCGCCAAGATGGTGGGCGAGCGCCGCGGCCATCTGGCTGCGGCCGGCGTTGTGCTCGCACACGAACAAGACCTCTGGGACCGTCTTGGGGGCCAGGCCCTCGACCTGTGCTGCAGCGCCTAGCTGGTCTTTGGCGAAGCGCTCGACCAGCGCGGGAAAGAACGGCGGCAGGACCGTCGCATGCTCGGTCAGTCGATCCCAAGCGTCATCGACAGCGCGAGCGACGGTCTCCTGTGAGAAGACGCCGTGGTACTTGGTCGCGAGTCGCCCAACGACGCTCTCAAGCGCGCTGCTCATCGGATCGCTTTTGTGGAACTGCGGGTCCTGCATGAGTGGCCTCCCGGTACGATTGGCCGCATCCTATCCATTGACAAGCATCACTTCAATTGATACTTGTAGATTGATGAGCGTCGATTTGCCTGTCCTCGAACTGACCCCCAAGACCAAGCGCCCGGCCGGCGAGCCGTGCTGTGAGCCGGTCGTCTATCCCGACGTCCAACGCGACCATGCGATCCGGATGGCCGAGGTCGCCAAGGCGCTCGGCGATCCGATCCGACTGCAGCTCGTGGATGTGCTGCGCAAGCACGCCGGCAAGGTGTGTGTCTGCGAGCTGGTGCCGCTGTTCGACATCGCCCAGCCGACCCTTTCGCACCACCTCAAGAAGCTGCGTGAGGCCGGGATCGTCGCCTCCGAGCGCCAGGGCCTCTGGGCCTACTACTACGTCATCCCCGACGCCCTTAAGGAGCTATCCGCATGGCTGAGCTGACCACGCCCGAGACCACCACGCCGCAGCCTGCGGCCTGTTGCGCCCCCGAGCAGCAGGCCGACTGCTGCGCACCGGCTGATAAGGCCGCATGCTGTGACCCGAGCCACGGCGACGGGTGCGGCTGCGCCGCCGGCCAGGGCACCGACCCGGCCGCCAGCGACATCCGCGAGCAAGTGCGCGAGCGGTACGCCGCCGCCGCGCTGCAGGTGACGACCACCGATCCGGGCGCCGGGTGCTGCGCGCCGAGCGACACGTTCGACGGCGGCAGCGAAGTGTTCGGCGCCGCCCTCTACGCGCTCGGGGACCGTGAGCAGATTCCCGATACCGCGGCGCTCGCTTCGCTCGGCTGCGGCAACCCCACCGCCGTCGCCGAACTTCACGAGGGCGAGACCGTCCTCGACCTCGGGTCCGGTGGTGGGATCGACGTGCTGCTCTCAGCCAAACGGGTCGGTGAGACCGGGCTCGCGTACGGGTTGGATATGACGGATGAGATGCTCGCGCTCGCCCGCGAGAACCAGCACAAGGCCGGCGTGAAGAACGTGCAATGGCTACGCGGCCACATCGAAGCGATCCCGCTGCCCGCCGACACCGTCGACGTCGTCATCTCCAACTGCGTCATCAACCTCTCAGGCGACAAGCCCCGCGTCATCGCCGAAGCCGCACGCGTCCTGCGGCCCGGCGGCCGGTTTGCGGTCTCCGACGTGATCGCCGACGAGGACATGGACGACGCGACCCGCGCCGACATGCAGGCATACACCGGCTGCATCGCCGGCGCGCTCACCCGCCGCGAGTTCGAGCAGATCCTCACGAGCGCCGGGTTCGAGAACGTCGAGATCCAAGAGACCCACCGCGTCCACCAGTACGCCGGCTCGGCGATCATCCGGGCGCATGTGCCGGCAGGCGCCGCCGCGGGTAGCTAATCGCGCTCCGGATCTGACTGATGACCGCGCGGCGCCCAACGCGCGCCGCGCGGACCAGCCCGAAGCCAGTTCTCAGCCGGTCTTGGATCAGCACGCTTGGCCTGGTCACGATCGTCGCCTATGGGGTCGCGTACTACTCCTTCACCGCGCTGATCGACCCGATCAGGCACACCACGGGCTGGAGCACAACCGCGCTTGGCGCGACCTTCAGCGCGGTGCTCGTCATCGGCGGCATCGGCGGCCTGTTCGGTGGACGGCTCGTTGACCGGGTTGGCACCCGACCGGCCTTCCTCGTCGTGGGCACCATCGGCGCCGCCGCCATCGCCGCCGCGTCTGTATGCAACGGACTGGTCGCGTTCGCTGCGCTCTACGCCCTCGGCGCGGGGGCGATCTCGGCGCTCGGGTACTACCACGTCACCCAACCCGCCGCGATCCGAGCCGCACCCGACTACCCCGAACGCGCAGTGGTCCGCCTCACGATCTTCGGCGCATTCGCCAGCCCCATCTTCATTCCCCTCACAACCTGGCTGGTCCACGAAACCGGCTGGCGCGCCACGCTACGCATCCAGGCGCTACTCACCGCGGCCGTGTTCCTCATCGCGGCGGTCACACACAACACCACCAGTAAGAACGAGCGCGCGGATGCGTCGCGTTCCGGTCGGCGGAGTCACACGCGCCTGGCGCTCACGACGGCCTGGCGAAGCCAGGGCGTGCGCCGCTGGGTGCTCGCGTCAGTGATCAGCGGCGCCGCGATCGACGTCATTCTCACCTACCAAATCCCGATCATGGTCGCTGCCGGACTACCAGCCGGAGCCGCCGCGACCATCGCCGGCCTCCGCGGCTTCGCCCAGCTCGGCGGCCGCCTACCACTCTCACCAGTGCTCACCAAACTCGGCGCCCGGACGACTATCGTGACCGCCCTAGCGCTCGCCCTGGCCGGCGCCCTGCTGCTGCTCGCCAGCCGTCACCTCGTGCCAGCGATCGGCTACAGCCTGCTCGCCGGCGTCTCACTCGGCGCGATCTCCACCCTCCAGGGCATCTACACCAACGAGCTCGTCGGCAACGAGAACCTCAGCCTGCTCATGGGCGCCCAGCAAGCCGTCTTTGCGGTCGGCAGCGCCCTGGGCCCCGTGATCGCCGGAGTGATCTTCCAAGCCGACAACAGCTACACGCCCGTGGTGCTGATCACCACTGCCGGTCTTCTCGTCTCAGCCGTCATTCTCGCTGGCGGACGATCGACCCTGGCGATCAGCACGATCACCTAATTCAACGCCCGTTAGGATGTAGCTATGTCTGGAGATCGCTGCGATCTGCTCTGTCTGGACCTGCCACGCGCTGAACGGCTACGTGCGCAGCGAACCGATCTCGCTACGGCAGAGCAGGCAGCGTTGCGCGCCAAAGCACTCGGTGATCCCACCCGGCTGACGATCGCATTAGCACTGCGCGACGGCGAGGAGCTGTGCGTCTGTGACCTCAGCTGGGTCGTCGAGCGCAACGAGAATCTCGTCTCCCACCACGTCCGGCTGCTGCGCACCGCCGGGCTGGTCAGCTCCCGGCGAGACGGCAAGATGGTCCTCTACTCGCTCACCGACGCAGGCCGAGCGCTGCTAGAGGCTGTGGTCGAGCCGCGAGCTTTCGCATGAGCCCGGTCGAGTTGCCTGTCGTCATGAGCGCGCCGGCGGTCCCCGCCGACCACAGCGCTCAGCAGCCGGACGAGTCGTGGCTGCGGGATGCCAGGCGCGCACGGACGCTGTCCTGGGCATCGCTGGCCTGGATGACCGTCGAAGGCGTCGTCGGTTTGATCGCCGGTCTGGACGCCAACGCCCTGAGCGTGATCGTGTGGGCCGCCTCATCGTTCGTCGAGGGCCTCGCGTCGATGATCGTGATCTGGCGGTTCAGCGGCTCACGGACGATGTCAGCATCCAGCGAACGTGTCGCCCAGCGCCTCGTGGCCGGCTCGTTCTTGTTGCTGGTCCCGTTCTTTGTCTATGAAGCGATCCGCAGGCTGATCGATGGCAGCGACACGACCAGCAGCGTCCTCGGGATCGCGGTCACGGCCTCGGCGATCGTGCTGATGCCAGCACTCGGCCGCGCCAAGCTGCGCCTCGGTCAGCGGCTCGGGTCCGGCGCCACCGCCGGCGAGGGCGTCCAGAACCTGATGTGTGCGCTGCAGGCCACGGCGGCATTGATTGCCCTGGTCGGCGCTTCCGCCGGTCTGGCGGTGATCGACCCGATCGCCGCGCTTCTCATCGCCGCAATCGCGGTCAAGGAGAGCGTCGAGCTCTGGCAAGGAGAAGCCGATGACTGCTGCGCGCCGATCGGCTTCGGCGACCCAGCCGGCTACGCCTGCAGCTGCGAACACGGCTGCGAGTGCTGCTGAGCCTCGCCCTCGTCGGCCCCGGTGCGCCGGATCGGGCGAACGCCACCCGGCGCGAGCACACGAGCTGGAACAGCGCAGCGCGACGTTGCGCTGTTCCAGCTCGCCACAATCACCGTGATGACCGATCACCTCCCGTCGGGCGCTCTCGGCCGTGGCTCGCAGGATTACGGCGCGTTTCTGGCTGACGCGAAGCGGCGGATCCAATCCGCGCGGGCACGCGCGGCGCGCGCCGTGAACGCCGAACTGATCGGCGTGTATTGGTATCTCGGGAGCGAGATCCTCGTCCGCCAGGACGCTGAGGGCAGCGGACGGGGGCGCGGCGGTACGCGCGTGATCTCGCGGCTGTCAGCCGATCTACAGGCAGCCTTTCCCGAAATGGGCGGCTTCTCAGAGCGCAACCTCGAGTACATGCGCAAGTTCGCGGGCGTCTGGCCTGACCCCGCAATCGCGCAGCACGTTGCTGCGCTATTGCCCTGGGGCCACAACGCTGGATAAGGTCAACGACCGCGCGGAGCTTCTCTGGTATGCCGAGCAAGCCGTCGAGAACGGTTGGACCCGCAAGCTGCTCGACCACCACATCAGCACCCGCCTCTATGCCGCCCAGGGGGCGGCGATCACGAACTTCGCCGACCGGCTGCCTGAGCTCGAGGCACGGGCCGCACAGCAGATCACACGCGACCCGCTGGTGCTCGATTTCATCCAGGTCACGCCCGACAGCAGCGAACGAGACATCGAGCAGGCGCTGGTCCGCGAAATCCAGGAGTTCATGGTCCGCCTCGGCAAAGGGTTCCTCTACGCCGGCCGCCAGCGCCGTGTTCGAGTCGGCGAGCGGGATTTCTTTCTCGACCTGCTCTTCTACCACCATCCCACCCGGCGCTGGATCGTGATCGAACTGAAGGTCGGCCGGTTTGAGCCCGAGTACGTAGGGAAACTCAACTTCTACGTCAACGCCGTCGACCAGCAGGTCGCCAGCAGCGAAGATCAAGCGACGATCGGAATGCTGCTTTGCGCCAGCCGCGACGAAGCGGTGGTGCGCGTCACGCTACAGGGGATCGAGCGCCCGCTGGCGGTCGTCCGCTACTACACCAGCGGCAATCGGCTTGACGTCGAATCAGATTCCGAAGCGTCCGTATCGGCCGGGATGCATGGCGAACTTGACCAGATCCGGGAAGTCGAAGAGCGCCTCGCAACCTGGGCAACGGAACGGATCGCGAGCCTCGAACAGCCCGAAGCTGACTGACGCCAGTAGCGGAGCGCCGGAAGGCTCGCCGCCCGGCCGTTGCTACTACCTCCAGTGCCGCAACGAGCGGCTGCCGTCCAACGGCTTCACAAGAAGGTCTAGCTGGCGTGGGCGGCTACGGATGCGGCATGCGTCAACGCTACCTGGGTGCGGTCCGTCGCCTGCGGCCAGGTGGCAGCGGACCAGGCGCCGGGCATGGGTGAGGCCGACGGTCGCGTCGGCGGAACCCGCCCTCAAGGAGCACCGTGCGCATGCCACGCAAGATCGCAGTCCCTGCCGAGCAACTCGATCGACTCAAGGATCTCTACAACCAGGAGCGCGAGGCGCTCGTCGCACTAGCGCACGCTGAGGAGACGGTCGGCAGCGCTGAGCAGGACGTCGCCGTCGCACAAGAGGCGCTCAGGGAGGCGCAGGCTGGCGCCGACGGCGCCTATCAGGCGCTCGCCGCACTAGTCGGCACGAGTCTGGCAGCGGAACTGACTGGCCGCGGGAAGACCGGGAAGCGCAGCTCGCGACCAACCGTGCCTGGCGGCCGCGCGACGGAGCGGGAGCGGAGCCGGGCGCCGGAGGACGGGAGTGACAGTGGCGACGTGTCGCCTGGCGCACTGGGAGCCGTGGCCGCATGAGTCGGAATATCGAATACGCGGAAGCGCGCTCCGAGAAGGCACGGAGTGCCGCTACGAACGATTCGGCCGAAGCCGAGTTGCACGCGGGCAGCCGCGGTCCCGCGAGTGGAGCATCAGTGGCGCCAGAACCTGCACAACCTCTGCGGCTGTTCTCGTATGGGGGTGGCGTGCAGTCCACAGCGGCGCTCGTTCTCGCCGCGCACGGCAAGCTCGACTTCCGAGTCTTTCTGTTTGCGAACGTTGGTGATGACTCTGAGCATCCCGCGACGATCGAGTACGTGAAGTCGGTCGCCGTGCCGTTCGCGGCTGAGCACGGCATCGAGCTGTCAGAAGTGACGCGTGGGGGTGTCAACCCGACGCTGATGACGAAGATGAAGCGGCTCGAGAGTTCGCTGCCGATCCCGGTCAGGATGGATCAGACCGGCAAGCCTGGCCGCCGCTCCTGCACCCAGGACTACAAGATCATGCCGCTGGCGCGGGAGGCGAAGCGGCGCGGTGCGACGCCCGAGAGTCCTGCTCAAGTTGGCCTGGGCATCAGCTTCGACGAGCTTGAGCGGATGCGCTCCGCGGTCGATCCCCGGATCCCGTGGCAGCGACGTCACTACCCGCTCGTCGACATGGGCGTCACCCGCGCCGAGTGCATCCAGATCATCGCGCGCGCCGGCATTCCCGTGCCGCCGCGCAGCGCCTGCTACTTCTGCCCGTTCCATTCCGGCGAGGAGTGGCGCCGGCTCCAGCGCGAGACGCCTCAGCTCTTTGAACGTGCGTGTGACCTTGAGGAACTGCTGATCGAGCGCCGCACCCGACTCGGGAGAGGGGCCGTGTACTTCACCAACCAGGGCGCTCGCGAAGGCGCGACGCTGCGCGTCTTACACGCCCATGAACAGCTGACCTTCGCAAGTGACGCGACCTGCGATGGCGGCCACTGCTTCACGTGATGTGCTGGCGTGAACGTGTCTACGCGCACCTGCAGAGCGCGATCGTGGAGCTGGAGTGCGCTGTTGCCGAGATGCCGGTGAGTTATGAGCGGTTGCTGCTCGATCGGGCACTACGGACTTGCACCTTGTCATTCAGGGAGTGCACCCGGAACCTGGACGTGCTCACGGCCCGTGGACGGGCCAGTGAGGTGGAACGCTCTCCGGGGGCTCGGCCATGAGCTGGGTCGTCGTGGTCAGCGAGGAACGGAACGACCAGCTGACCACGACCCCGGCCGTCAACTACGTGAGCCCTCCACACCAGGCTCTTGAGGAGGCCCAGAGTCTCGTCGTGCTGCTGAGCGGAAGCTGGCCGACAGGTTCAGGGCCGTGGTGCAAGGCGATCGCAGGCGGACGACGCACCGTCGAGCTGCGCTGCCACGAAGGACAGCACAGCTCAACTCCTCCTTCCTAGCGCCAGTCGGATCGGTAGCCGGCCACGAGCGGGCGATCATGGCCATCAGGCAACGACTCGATGCCTGTCTGTGTAAGGCGGAAGCACAGGGTGCTCTCCATCAGCCCGCGCTGCTCCAGCTCCATCATCCGTTCCAGCAGAGCGACCAGGTCTACGTCGCGACGCCGTAGCTGGTAGCGGAGTTCGTGCTCGGTGATGTGCAGGCCGCCGCGGTCGACGACCTCGAGGATCGTCCGATCAACGGTGTCCGCGTTCGTCCGCTCGGGTGAAGTTCCGCCGCGCCGCGAGCGCGTCACCGACCGGGTCCGTCGACTCTGTCGTTGCTTTGTCTGGGTACTCATCGAGGGGTTACCTCCTGATGGTGGTTTGTCGAAGGCCGTCAGTTGCTGCAACCACTGACGGCCTCTGGTTGGTCCGTTGCCACTTGGCGTGGCGACGTCAGGTCAGGGCGTCCCGGCCGTACAGGGCCTCGACTCGCTCGCGTAGTTGGGTCGTCCAGCGGATCGAGTGATCCGTCCTGGGCAGCGAGTCGACCAGGTCGCCGATCAGCTCTCGGACTGTCAGCGAGCCGAGCGCCGTCGATGGCACCTCGTCGATGGGGCCGTAGCTGACCAGCAGCGCCAATAGCTCAACTGCCTGCCTATCCGTCATCTCCTCCGCCTTCCTCTCGGTTGCACCGTGTATTGCTAATATGCTATCATGTTAGCATGTCTACAAGTGAACACGTCGGCTTGTGGGATCTGCTCGACCAGCGCGCGCGGCTGCGTTCGATCTGGCAGGCGAGCGGAGGGGAGCACGACCGACGGGTGATGGACGCCGCCTGGTCGATTGCGACCACCCACCCTGGCGGCCTCTCTGACGATCCCGCCCAGGGTTCTGCCCCGGGGCACGGACGGCTGTGTGAGCCGACGATCCTGATCTGCCATTGGCTCCCGGCCGATGGCGAGGACTACTGGTCGATGAAGGATCACCTTGGCTACCGCGGCGCCTGCCTTGGCTGTGGCTGGGTCGGCGACCAGCCGCGCAGAGGCCGTGGCGCGGAGAACCTCGCGGTCGAGGACGCCCATGACCACACCCATCCGGGCTGGCGGGAGATCCCCGTCGTCGGGGCACCGCCGAGCCTGGAGAGCCCGGCCTCCTACAAGCGGCTGGTCGCTCGCTGGTATCAGCGCTGGGGTCACCTGTTGCCCGAAGGTTGGCTCGATCGCGGCGGCCCGGTCAGGACCGCGCGCTCGCCGATGGCGGGCCGTCACGTTCCGGGTCGTGCGCCCGGTGGCGGCTACGACCTTGCCGCCGATCAGGGCGTGCGAGAACTCGAGGGAGGTCAGCTATGCCTGCTGTGAGCGACCGCCAACTGTCTCTGGAGTGGCAGAACCTTCGAGGCGGTCGAGGCGCCGGTCAAGGTCATCGACGATTGGCGTCTCGGCGACCGTCTCGAAGCTGCGGCCGGCGGCGCTCCAGCCCGATCAGAAGCAGGGTAGGCGGGGTGCGCGCCTGCGATTCCAGAGGGTCACAGTGGCAATGGACCAGCCGCCACGGGTGGATAGATGACCGTCACCACCAACAACCCCGTATCACCGTGACCAGCTCCAGCCCGACACTGCTCACTGCAGACGAAGCCGCGAAGTTGGCCCGCTGCTCGGTTACGACAGTGCGCCGCGCGTACACCAAGGGCGCGCTCGTTGCCTACCGTCGGCGTGGATCTCGGGCCGTAGTCTTTGACGACCGGGATGTGGTCGCTTGGGCGCAGGGTGAGCCGCTCGCGCCGCCAGCATCGAACGCGCCGGCCAAAGCCGAGCGTGTCCGCGGGGCCCGTCTGCCGAAGGCGCGCGGGAAGGCGATGGGTGCGGCGGCGCCCCAGAGTCAGCCTCCTCAGCCGCGCGTAGACATATCGGTCGCCGCACTCGGTGCTCGCAGGGCATCGCTGTCTGGATCACAGGTCTAGCGACGCGACCATGCAGAAGCCCTGGAAGAAGACTGGCGGTTGGCCTTACAAGGGGCCGCGTGGTAAGAGCTGGCAGCTCGGCTACCGTGACCACGAGGGTCGCGTCCGCGCCAAGAGCTTCAAGACCCAGGCTGACGCCGGCGAATGGTCGAAGGGATATGTCAAGGCCGACCAGCAGGACCGGCTCCGGGAGTTCCTTCTAGGCCCCGAGGCAGCCGCGAAAGGAGACGCCACACCCCTCTCTGAGTTGATCGTCGACTGGCTGGCGACCGACGCTCACCCAGACTCACCCGGCGGCCTCGCCCGGAGCACATGGGACAGCTACCGATCTATGGCATCGCGGCACATCATCGGCAACCCGACCGTGCGAGAGATGAAGAAGACCGGCGAGATCGTCGAGGTCGAGCCTGCGGTCAAGCCGCTCGGCGAGAAGGACGGGTACGCAATCGGCGCCATCCCGGCCGTCCAGTTCGAGGAGCCGGACGTGCTCAAGCGCTGGGTCAATGCGATGCGCAAGGCGGGCGTCAACCCGCCGACCGAGGCGCGAGTGTGGAAGGTGCTGTCCTCGGCACTGTCATGGGCCGTCGAGGACGACCGCTGGCCGATCGCAGCCAACGGATGCCTGGCCATGCAGCGTAAGCGGGGCATGCGTCGATCCTCTCGTCGCGCCGGTACGGGCGCGGCGCCCGTGACGACATCGGGCAAACGTCGCGACGATCTTGCTTCCTGGGCTCTGTCGCCGCTTGCGGTCGAGCGCATCCGCCTCATCATGCTGCAGCGACTGGAGCAGCGCCCGCCACTGCTCGCCCTACGAGACGCCACGGTCGTCTCCGTCCAGTACGGCTTAGGCATGCGCAACCAGGAGGTCTGGGCGCTCCCAATCGGCGGCGTCGCCGGCCGCCGTGCTGCGGTCCGCGACGTCCTCAGCTACGGCGAGCTCGACAAGGGCAAGACCGAGGACGCCACCAGCCCGAACCGCCGGCCGCCGATCGACTCGCTGCTGGCCGACGATCTGACCGCCTGGGTGGCAGCCCTCGAAGCGCATGGCTATCCGATCGCCAAGGACGACTTCCTGCTGCGCGGAGATCTGGGCGGACACGGCGCCCCCGACGGCCACATGACCGGCAACCAGGCACACAAATGGCCGGGCCGGTACTTCACACCGGCGGTCCGCAAGGTCGCCGAGCTCTGGCCCGAGGAGCACGGCGACATCCTCGGCGCGACGCCGTACTCATTGCGGCGCGGAATGATCTCGCTCCGCATCCGCGCCGGCGAGGACCGTCAGGCGATCGCAAAGCAATGCGGCACCAGCGTCGAGATGCTGGAGCGCAGCTACTCGTTCGTGATCGAGGACCTCGAGGACGAAGGCCCCAAGCCGGCAGAGGAGGAACGCCTCCATGCCAGACAACTCGCGCTCGCCGAGCGCGGCGGACGGCTCAAGGCCGCCTGACGCCGTGAACCGCAGCGCCCCCAACGGCGCTATCGAGGCGCACAGAGAGAGCCGACGCCGGGACTCGAACCCGGGACCCCCACTTTACGAGAGTGGTGCTCTACCAGCTGAGCTACGTCGGCAGGTGCCGCGAGCAAGCGTAGCCGACCGTCTCGGCACTCGCTCACGCCGCCGGGCTGCAGCCGGTGCAGCGGCATCTGCTTCGGAATTTGCTGCACCATTGCAGCACCAAAGCGAGCGTAGAACCCGCGAAGACGGCTTATTGGCTGCAAACCGTCACATTCCTGCCGACCGGGGCACATTCGTTACGAGTGAAGTGCTCTACCAGCTGAGCTACGTCGGCCTTCCGCAGCGATTCTAGGGACTGTCGCGCGGCAGTGGTCGCTCTCCCGGCGACGCAGAGACGCCGTCAGATCACTTAGGAGCGGCAGAGGGCGTCGCACTAACCTGGTCGCCTCAGAAACTGGAGGATCGTTGCGTGAGCGTGGAACCTTGATGGCGGTCAGTCGCGCGCGCCGGCGGCTGCACAGCGCGCCGGCCGTGTTCGCCGCCGCTTTCCTGCTCCTGGCGAGTGCTGGCGCCGCAATTGCGAAGCCGCACTCCGGCAGACCCTCCTATGCCGCCGGCGTCACGGCAAAGACATCATCATCAGCGACCACGCTGGCGCAGCTGGTCGATACCCGGACCTGGACATCACACCGAGGCAAGGGGGCTGGGGGCAACACCTTTCCCGGAGCGGACGTCCCGTTTGGGATGCTGCAGTGGAGCCCAGACACCAAGCCGGCTTATAACGACGGCGGCGGCTACAACTATTCAGACAACCGTCTGTGGGGCTACAGCCTCACCCACGTCTCCGGCCCGGGGTGCCCGGCGGCGGGCGATGTCCCGATGCTGCCGCTGACGGGCCCGCTGCCGAGTGGTGATCCCAACGCGCTCACCACACCGCTCACGCACACCGGTGAGGTTGCACAGGCCGGCTACTACGCGCTGCGCAGCAATCAACCGAGCACCATCACCTCTGAGTTCACCGCGACGCCCCACAGCGCGATGGCCCGCTTCACCTACCCAGCCACCACCCAGGCCGACTTCCTGATCAAGCTGATGGCGAGCCAGAACGGTGATTACGGGGATGGCGCCACGATCGTCGGCAACAACGAGGTCGAGGGCTACGACACGAGCGGCTACTTCTGCAAGCAGCGGATCAACGCCGGCCAGCCGCAGCTCTACACCGTCTACTTCGACATCGTCTTCGACCGCCCGTTCACCAGCTCACAGCTCATCACCAACCCGGGCCAGAGCAACCCCGCGGCGGTCGCGCTGACCTTCGACACAAGCCGCAGCCAGGTGATCCGCGCGAAGGTCGGCATCTCGTACGTGAGCGCCGCTAACGCGAGGCTCAATTGGCAGAAGGAGAACCCCGGCTGGAACTTCGACACGACGCGCCAGCGCGCGCAGTCCACCTGGAACGGACTGCTCGGCCGGATCAGGGTCGCAGGCGGCAGCCAGCAGCAGACGCAGGAGTTCTACAGCGTGCTTTACAAGTCCTTCCTGGAGCCGAACATCACCAGTGACGTCAACGGCCAGTTCGAAGGGGCCGACCTGCAGGTGCACAGCTTGCCATCAGGACAGCACAACCAGTACGGGATGTTCTCCGGCTGGGACACCTATCACTCGCTGGTGCAGTTGCAGACGATGCTGGACGCCGGCGCCGTCTCCGACATGGTGCGCTCGCAACTCAATTACTACGCCGAGGACAGCATCCTGCAGCAGTGGGGTTACAACAACCTGAACAACTTTGTGATGGTCGGCGATCCCATGGACGCGATCATCGCCGACGCCTACGCCTTTGGTGCCCGCGGGTTCAGCCCCCACCAGGCGCTTGCGGACATGCTCGCGCAGGCGACCACCACCAATCCGGTGCGCCCCGGCCTGGCGCTCGAGCAGCAGTACGGCTACCTGCCGGAGGACGCCAAATACGGGTGCTGCGGGGCGCACGGATACACCTCGGCACTGCTTGAGTACGACACCGCCGACCTGGCACTGGCGCAGTTCGCAGCCGCGCTTGGTGACAAGAACGACGCAGCGATGCTCACCGAGCGAGCGAACAACTGGCAGAACCTGTTTGACCCGCTCACCAACCTGTTGACGCCCCGACTGATGAACGGACAGTTCGCACCAGCGGTGACACCCACGTTCAGCGGCAGTTTCCCAACCGATCGCGAGCCGTTTGTGGAGGGCGACGCCTACCAGTATCTGTGGGATGTGCCAAACGACTACTCAGCGCTGTTCTCGCTGCTCGGCGGTGACGCCAGGGTCAGGAGCATGCTCACCAGCTACCTGTCACGTCCCAACGGACGCGGCAACTACGCGCTGCTGACCAATGAGTTTGACTTTGGCGAGCAGTTCGCCCCCGACTATGCCCGCGACCCAGCGCTCACCCAGCAGACGGTGGCCGCCATGCGCAACACGGTCTACCGTCCGGGTCCGTCAGGGCTGCCCAACAACGATGACCTGGGCGCCAACAGCTCCACGTTTGTGTGGGAGATGCTCGGGATGTACCCGGAGAACCCCGGCCGCGGAACGCTCGCCCTGGCAAGCCCCGGCTTCCCGCAGGCCACGATCCACCTGAGCGACGGCAGGGCGATCAGGATCACCGCACCGTGGGCGTCTCCCAGCACCTACTACGTCGGCTCGCTCGACGTGAACGGCAAGCCGCACCACAGGCTCTGGCTTGACTTCGCGAAACTCAAGGGAGGCGCGTCGCTGGATTGGACACTGAGCACGACGCCGACCTCCTGGGGCACAGGCGCCGCGGCCTCGCCTCCCTCCTTCACAGCCGGGATGCGCGCAATGGTCGGCTTCGCCTCACCTCAGGCGCTGCAGCTTGCCCCCGGGGCGAGCACAAAGGTCACGCTCGGAGCGCAGAACGCGACCGCCAGACCTCAGCGAGTACAGGTCACCGTCTCAGCTCCGGCAGGCAGCGGCCTGCTGGTGAAGCCCGCAAACACCACCGTCGACGTAACGCCGAGCGGACGTGCCCAGATCACCCTGACCGTAACGGCAGGCGCGACAGCACCCCAGGGATCAGACACGGTCACGGCCGTGCTGACCACCAGCGGCTCAAGCCAGACGGTCACCCTGCCGGTGACGATCTCGGCGCAATGAGACTCTCAGCTCGGTGAGCCTGCGCCACCAGACCTCAGCAAGTAGGGTTGCTACAGCGAGTGCACGATCTGCTTGATCACAACGCCCTTGGCGCCGGCCTGCCGCTCGATCGTCCCGAGCTCACCCTGAACGGTGCCGATCGGCTTGAGGCTGCCGCCGGTGATCGCCGACTTCAGTGAGCCGAGCTTGGCGATGACCACTGCCACCGGCGCAGCCAGAAATGCGAGCGCCTTCACATGCTTGATGTCGCCCGCCATCACCTTCACCTCGTGGTAGACGAACAGCGCGGCCAGACCGGCCTTGGCGATGGTCAGCACGTGCGTGAAGCCGTGCAGATCACCTGCCTTGTACGGCGTCCAGATGTAGTGCTCAAAGACGTAGTACGCGGCCCCCGCGTGCACCAGGAACTCGCCGGCGGCGACGACGCTCGCCGGTCGCGCACCGGGGCGGGCCTGAGCAGCGACATGTGCAGCCACGGCCGCGTCGGCTCGCACCAGACGTGCAGAGGCCGTCGCGCCACCGGCTAGGGCGAGCACACCCAAGCAGATGAAGACGGCCAGTTGGATTCGCAGGCAGCGGCTCATCTCAGAGGAAGCTAGCGGATCGGTGGGCCTCAGGAAAGGCCGCGAGCCCGCCGCCAGTCGTCGGCGAGCAGCGCCCAGCGCTCGTGGTCGCGCCAGCGTCCGCTGATCTTCAGGTAGCGGGGCGAGAAGCCCTCCCGCTGAAAGCCGGCCCCACGTGCCAGCGCCAATGACGCCCGGTTACCGGGCTGGATGTTGGCCTCCAGCCGGTGCAGGCGCAGTTCCAGGAACGCCGCCCGGAGAACGAGCTCGATCCCCTCTCGCATGTAACCCTGATTGGCGTAGCGCTCAGCCGCCGCATATCCGAGGTAGGCGCTCTGCAGCGATCCCCTGGCGATCTGGGAGATGTTGAAGAAGCCCACGATCTGGTCGTCCTCGACGCGACAGACCAGGAAGGCCTCAAAGTCGGGCCGACCGGCGTCCTCGAGATAGGCGGCGAAGCGAGCGGGATCGGTCGGCGCGCTGGCCCAGGGGCGGTGGAAGTCGCGGCTCTCCCGCATCAGCGTCAGGAACTGATACTCGTCGGCCAGGCGCGGGGCGCGCACGTACACCCTGGTGACCGGGCGCGGTGTCGGCGGCTGTGAATCACGCCGCGCAGCGCGGTTGAAGAGGCCTGCCACCTAACCCTCCAGCACCTGCTGCAGCCGGTAGGTCATTGCGGCCAGCGCCAGATCCTCGGTCACGTTCAGCTGGAAGCGCCGACGGGTGTCCTCGACCAGCTCGACCGCGCGCCGCAGCGCGCTCACATCTCCACCGCGCCCGACCGTTCCATCAGCGAGCAGATCCGCGAGCCGATCTGAGTTGCGGACCAGATCGCTCGCACCAAGCGCGAGGGCGATCAGATCGAGTAACCAGGCCTCAACGAGGTCCAGCGACAGCTCCAGCGCACCGGTCTCCACGCGGCGTCGCGTGCGGCGCGCCCGCTCGCCCGCCTCGGTCTCCGCACGTTTGCGTTCACGGCTTGGCAGCAGCTCAAGCTCGGCGGCCGAGCGCTCCTCGAGCTCCGACCGCACGCGCTCACCTCGCGCGCGGACGCTCGCCAGCAGCTCATCCCAGGGCGCGCTCGCACCAGCCCGACCTGACAAGGCCTGGCGCGCGAGTTGGATCGACCGCTCCCGCAGCTCCGCGCCATCAGGCCCCGCCAGCTCACGCGCCCGTCCGGCATCACCCAGGCTCAGCCGGGCGTAGGCATCCGCGGCCGCGGGGGACGCTCCCGCCGCCACCAACTCGGCCGCGACGACATCCACGGGCGGCGCATCGAAACGGACCACCTGGCAGCGCGACCGGATCGTGGCGAGGACATCCGCGAGTCGGTTGGTGATGAGGATCAGGTGCACGAACGATGGCGGCTCCTCCAGTGTCTTGAGCAACCGGTTGGCGGCCTCCTCCCCGAGTTGCTCAGCTGACTCGATCACGAACACCCGTCGCGCCGACTCAAACGGCGTGCGGGTGGCGGCGGCGACCACCGGCTGATCAATGTCCGAGACGAGGATCTCATGCGCCCCGCTGGGGACCACCCAGGTCAGGTCCGGGTGTACCCCGGCCAGCGCGCGCGCTTGCGCGCCGGCCGGATCGGGCGCGCCCTGCGCCAGCAGCCGCGCAGCGAACTCACGCGCGAGTGTGCGCTTGCCGGCCCCGCCTGGACCGTGGAAGAGGTACGCGTGCGAGGGCGTCCCGGCGACCAGCGCCGGACTCAGCACGGCCAGCGCATGCGGGTGTCGCTCCAGGGCCTCAAGCATGAGCACAAGGCTATTGCGGTTTGGCTCCTCGTTACAGTCCGCCAGGATGCGTGGACGCGGGCGCCTGATAACGATCGAGGGGGTTGACGGCGCCGGCAAGACGACGCTGGCGGCGGGTCTGCAGCGCGCGCTCGCCGATGCCGGAGTACCGGTGCAGCTGTTACGCGAGCCCGGCGGCGTGGGCGCGTCGGAGGCAATCCGGTCGCTGGTCAAGGATCCGACGCTGAACGTCGGGGCTCGCGCCGAGGCGCTGCTCTACGCGGCCGCACGGGCGCAGCTTGTGGAGGAGGCGCTGGAACCGACCCTCGCAGCCGGCCGGTGGGTGCTGCTCGACCGCTTCGTCGACTCCTCGCTGGCCTACCAGGGCGGCGGCCGCGGACTGGGCATCACAGCCGTGCGGGAACTGAACCTGTTCGCCACCGGTGGACTCACGCCCGACCGGACCCTGCTGCTGACGCTCGATCCGGCATCCGCGCAAGCGCGCGCGGATGCCCGGGGACAGGCGCCCGATCGGCTCGAGCAGGGTGGCGCGGAGTTCTTCGAGCGGATCGCAGCGGCGTACCGGCAGTTGGCCGCAGAGGAGCCGGCGCGCTTCCGGGTGCTCAATGCTCAGCGACCGCCTGCGGAGGTCCTTGACCAGGCGATGAGCGCGCTGGCGGATCTGACTCAGCCGGCCGCGTAGCCGTGAGGGTTCGCCTGCGCGAAGGCCCAGGCGTCCGCGATCATCGTCTCCAACTCCGGCTTCTGCGGCGCCCAGCCGAGCTCATCGCGGACCTTCGCCGCGGCGGCCACCAGGCGCGGCGGATCGCCGGGGCGGCGCGCTGCCTCGTGCGCGGGTATCGAGCTCCCGGTGACCCGTTCGGCGGCGGCGATCACCTCGCGCACAGAGAAACCGTTGCCGTTGCCCAGGTTGAAGATACGGTGCTCCCCTGCGCGAGCGTGCTGTAGCGCCAGCAGGTGAGCCGCAGCGAGATCATCGATGTGGATGTAGTCGCGCACGGCCGTACCGTCGGGCGTGGGATAGTCGGTGCCGAAGATCTGAACGGCATCGCGCTGCCCCAGCGGGACCTTGAGGATGTTCGGGATCAGATGCGTCTCGGGCTCGTGGTCCTCACCGGCCTCACCGTGTGCCCCGGCAACGTTGAAGTAGCGCAGGCTGACGGCGCCCAGTTCGTAGGCCATGCAGAAATCAGAGATCAGGTGGTCAGCTGCGAGCTTCGAGGCCCCATACGCGTTCTGTGGCCGCGGGGCGGCAGCCTCCGAGATCGGCACCTCGTCCGGTTGACCGTAGACCGCGCAGGTCGAGCTGAAGACGAGCCGGGGAACCGCTTCGGCGACCATTGCCTCCAGCAGGTTCAGGGTGCCCGTCACGTTCGTGCGGTAGTAGCGCTCGGGATGCTCGACCGACTCGCCCACCAACGCCAGAGCGGCAAAGTGCAGCACTCCGTCGAAACCGCCGGCGCGCAGCACTCCGCGCGGGTCCTCCGGGTTGCGCAGGTCCCCGACGACCAGCTGCGCATCGGCCGGGACAGCCTCACGGTGACCGCGCTCGAGGTTGTCCAGGACGACGATCTGGTGGCCGTTCTCCAGCAGCAGACGAGCCACGATGGAACCGACGTAGCCCGCTCCGCCGGTGACAAGAAGCTTCATACGACGCCAGAGCATAGAATGACGACCCTGTGACCGACGCACAGGTTCAATTCGAGCTGGTGGAGTTCGAGCATGTCGAGGCCGCTCCGGGGTCCGCGCTGCTGCGCGTCTCCGGTCGCGCGTCCGCGGATATCGGCGCCGGCCCGCTGGCGCTGGTCATCTCGGTTGAGGGTGACGAGCATCGCCACGAGCAGCTGCCTGCCCTGCCGGGAACCCCGGATCTGATCCGCGCCGCGTTCTCCGCACCGCTCGATCACGTGGCCTCCGGCGCCACCTACCAGCTTGAGCTGCCCAGCGGACAACTCGTGCGGCTGCCGGCGCCGACCCGCAGGCGCTCGGCGCTCAGCTCGCTCAGCGGACACGCCTCGACCTCCTCAGCCGACGCTGCTGCCGGGGCCGGACCCGGTCGTCAGGGTGCCGCCGCAGATGAAACGGGCGGCGAGTCCGGAAGGCTGATCGAAGCAGAGCGCCGTGCTGAGTCGCGCCGCCTGGCGATCGTCGAGTTGGAGCGGCGCATCCAGAGCGAACGTGAGCGGCGATCCGCCGCCGAGTCGGACCTCGCGCATCTGCGCAGTGAGCGCGACCAGGCCAGGGCCGAGCGCGACGCGGCGCTGGCCGAGCGCGACGAGGCGGTGGCCGATCGGGATCAGGCGGAGGCGAGGGCGCGCGCGACAGCCGCCAACGCGGGCTCGCTCGAGGCGCAGATCAGGGCCGGCGCCGATTCGGCAGCTCGCGCGCAGGCGACGCTTGAGGCGCAACTCGCCGACCGGACCGCGGAGCTGGAGCGGGTGCGTGAGGCCGCCGAGGCGGCACAGGCGCGCGCGCACGCCACCAGGCGTGAGGTGCTGGGCCTTGACGAGCAGCTAGCACACGCGCAGGCGCAGATCACGGTCCTGCAGCAGGCACTTGACGAGCGCGAGGCCACGTCCGCCAGCGCCCAGGTCGCGCTTGAGGATGCCGCCTCCTCGGCACGCGCGGAGGCGCTCAGCGCACGGGAACGGGTGGCCGCGCTGGAGGAGGAGCTGGGTTCTCTGCGAGAGCTCGCAACACGCTTCGACGCGCAGCACACATACGATGCTGAAACCGCCCAGGCGCGCCTTGAGGCCGCCCAGGCCGAGCTCGAGTCGGTGCGCACCGAGGCGGAGGCGATGCGCCACCGCAACGGCGAGCTGGAGGCGACGCTCGCCGAGCTGGATGCAGCCCTGGCGCTGCGGGCGGCTGAGATCGATCTGCTGCGCGGCGCCCTGGCCGGACAGGCGGGCCCCGGTGCCGGATCCTCGCCTGCGGCGCAGGCCGAGCTGGAGCACCTCCGAACGCAGCTCGCAGAGCTGTCGGCGCGCGCCCGTGCCGAGACCGAACGGCGCGTGCGGACGGAGGAGGCGCTGCTGGAATCCGAGGCGCAGCGCCGCCTGCTTCGGGCCTGAGGCGACCGCCCGAAGGTTGCGCATTCCACGGTCCGTCCCCTGACGCGCCGCTAAAATTTTCTTTCTGCTGCAACCACGGGTATTTCGTGCTGCAGGGGCCCTCTGAGGGCGTCTTTCCGTCCGACCCTGGCGCGATGCTTCGCGACCCCTCAACGGCCCCCCGAGCAGGCCGAGGCAAGTTCAAAGCAGCAGCGACAAGAAGGAGACGGCAGGCATGGCGAAGACACCGCAGGCCCCATTCACGGACAGCACCAGAACCCAAGGCCTGACCATCGAGCGGTACTTCACCACGGCT
The DNA here is from genome assembly GCA_021820105.1 of Actinomycetes bacterium. Classification (GTDB taxonomy): domain Bacteria; phylum Actinomycetota; class Thermoleophilia; order Solirubrobacterales; family Solirubrobacteraceae; genus Palsa-465. The sequence continues at coordinate 33,016 of JAKAED010000019.1, forward strand.
GGCGTGGATCCTCTGACCACGGTCGAATGGGAGCTCCGTGACGCCCGCATCGGCCACGGCGGCAAGGTCTCCTTTGAGCAGACTGGCGTCGAGTTCCCCAAGTCCTGGTCGCAGAACGCAACCAACATCGTCGCGCAGAAATACTTCCGGGGCAGGCTCGGCTCCGAGGAGCGCGAGCGCTCGGTCAAGCAGATGCTGACGCGGGTCGCGGGCACGATCGCCGGCTGGGGGGCAGAGCGCGGCTACTTCGCCTCCGAGGAGGATGCGCAGGCCTTCCAGGACGAGCTCACCTACATCCTGCTGCACCAGATGGCGGCGTTCAACTCGCCGGTCTGGTTCAACGTCGGCTGGCACCCGGAGGGCAGCCCGAAGATGCAGGCCTCGGCCTGCTTCATCCTCTCGGTCGAGGACACAATGGAGTCGATCCTCGATTGGAACACCAAGGAGGGCATGATCTTCCGCGGCGGCTCCGGCTCGGGCATCAACCTCTCCAGGATTCGTGGTTCGATGGAGCACCTGAGCCGTGGCGGGACCGCCTCCGGGCCCGTCTCGTTCATGCGCGGCGCCGATGCGTGGGCCGGCTCGATCAAGTCCGGCGGCGGCACCCGCCGTGCCGCCAAGATGGTCGTGCTGGACGTTGATCATCCGGACATCCGCGAGTTCATCTGGTGCAAGGCCAAGGAGGAGGACAAGGCGGCGGCACTGCGTGACGCCGGCTTTGACATGTCGATTGACGGCGACGGCTTTCACTCGATCCAGTACCAGAACGCCAACAACTCCGTGCGGGTCACCGACGAGTTCATGCAAGCGGCCGCCAATGACGAGGATTGGCATCTGATCGCTCGCACCACCGGCGAGCCGATTGGAGAACCGGTCAGGGCGCGTGAGCTGCTGCGGGAGATCGCCGAGGCCGCCTGGCGCTGCGCCGATCCCGGCGTGCAGTACGACACCGTCATCAACCGCTGGCACACCTGCCCCAACTCCGGCAGGATCAATGCCTCCAACCCGTGCTCGGAGTACATGCACGTGGACAACTCCGCGTGCAACCTGGCCTCGCTGAACCTCATGAAGTTCCGCCGCCAGGACGGCAGCTTCGACGTCCGCTCCTTTGAGAAGGCGATTGATGTTGTCTTCCTGGCGCAGGAGATCGTGGTCTCGCCGTCGAGCTATCCGACGGAGGAGATCGCCACCAACGCCCGCGCGTTCCGCCAGCTCGGCATGGGTTACGCCAACCTCGGCGCCTACCTGATGGCCAACGGCCTGCCATACGACTCAGATGAGGGCCGTGGCATCGCTGCCGCGATCACAGCACTGATGACCGGACGGGGATACCTCCGGTCAGCCGAGGTCGCCGCGGCGATGGGACCGTATGAGCGCTACGCGGAGAACCGTGAGCCGCACAACGCTGTGATGCGCATGCACCGGGATGCCTCCTACGCGCTGGAGGACCGCGAGTGTGCGGATGGCGCGCTGCTGGAGGCGGCACGTACCACCTGGGATGAGGCGGTGGCACTGGGCGAGGAACATGGTTACCGGAATGCCCAGGCGACGGTGCTCGCGCCGACCGGAACGATCAGCTTCCTGATGGACTGCGACACGACCGGGGTTGAACCGGACTTCTCGCTGGTGAAGTTCAAGGAGCTGGTGGGCGGCGGTCAGATGACGATCGTCAACAAGACCGTGCCACTGGCGCTGCAGACGCTCGGCTACAACGACCAGCAGATCGAGCAGATCGTGGCCCACATCAATGAACACGGCACGATCATCGGGGCGCCGGACCTGGCCGCTGAGCACCTGCCCGTGTTTGATGTGGCCGTGGGCGAGCGCGCGATCTCGCACATGGGTCACATCAAGATGATGGGTGCGATCCAGCCGTTCATCTCGGGCGCGATCTCCAAGACGGTGAACATGCCCAATGAGGTCACCGCCGATGACATCGCCGATGCCTACACGCAGGCGTGGCGACTGGGCGTCAAGGCCCTGGCCATTTACCGCGACGGCTCCAAGACCGCCCAGGCGCTGCGCACGGACGCGCAGCAGGACGCGCCGGTGTCGGTGAACCTGGAGGCTGAGATCCAGAAGGCGGTCGCGGCGGCGCTGGCCTCCGCCAAGCCTCAGCGCAACCGCATGCCGCGCGAGCGTGAGTCGATCACCCACAAGTTCTCCGTCGGCGGCCATGAGGGCTACATCACCGCCGGCAAGTACGAGGACGGCAGCGTCGGCGAGATCTTCCTGACCGATATCGGTAAGGAGGGCTCGACGATGCGCGGCATGATGAACGCGTTTGCAACGGCGATCTCAATCGCACTGCAGTACGGGGTGCCACTGGAGACGCTTGTGCGCAAGTTCAGCTACATGCGTTTCGAGCCGGAGGGCATGACCAGCAATCCGGAGATCCCGTTCGCAAAGTCGATGCCCGACTACATCATGCGGTGGCTGGCCTCACGCTTCCTGGATGCCGACACACAGGAGGAGCTCGGGATCCTGACGCCCGCGGTGCGGGCACGCCGGGCGGCAGCCGACGCGATGAGCTCACACTCCAGCGACACCTCGGTGCCGGCGCTTGAGATCCACCACAACGAGAGCAGGCACGAGCACGGGGCCAACGGCGCAGCCAAGCCGGCAACCGCGGAGCCCAAGCCGCAGCCGGCCGCCAAGCCCGCTGCATCGGCGCTCACGGACAGCCCGCCGGTGGTGCCGGCCGCCACGGCCAAGAGTCCGTTCGGACTGGATCTCGGCCCGGCCTGCCAGCAGTGTGGCGGGATGATGCAGCGCACCGGCGCCTGCTACACGTGCTCCAGCTGCGGGTTCAACACCGGCTGCGGTTGATCAACCGCAGAGCTTGACGGCGCGCGCGGCGGCTGTGCCCGCGGGCTGTCAGCCGGTCTCCAGAATTGGGTCGACGAGCCCCGTCAGCGTGCTGGCGGGGCTCGTCTCTTATCCGAGCTGCTGCCGTCACCGTTCAAAGTTCTCGGCCACGGGCCGATAGAAGAAGCAAGGAAGTAGGTCTGGGTCGCGGCGCTGGGCGTTCCGTCGGACCGGGCAGGCTGACGCGGAGCGATTGAGGACAGATTTGACGGTCACGTTGGACAGATTGATTCAGGCAGACAAGGCCGCCGAGATTGCCGGCGTGGTGATCGCCGACGCGACGGTGCCCGGCTATCCGCTGACCTACGTGAGTCCGGGCTTTGAGGAGCTGACCGGCTACCGCGCCGAGCAGGTCCTTGGCCGCAGCTGCAGCCTGCTGCAGGGTCCTGAAACCGACCCGCAGGCGGTTGAGACGTTGCGGCGGGCGATTGCCGAAGGGCGCGAGGCGTACGTCACCCTGATCAACTACCGGGCGGACGGTTCGAGCTTCTGGAATGAGGTGGCGCTGGCGCCCCAGCTGGACTCGAGCGGCAGGTTGATCTCCTATCTGGGCGTGCAGAAGGACGTGACCACACGGCTTGCCGCCGAGCGGCGAATCGAGGAGCTAGCCTACTTCGACTCACTGACCGGGCTCGCCAACCGGGCGACGATGCAGCGCGAGCTTGACGTCGCCGTCAAGACCGCCGCCTCCGGAGAGACGGAGGTGGCGATCCTGTTTGTCGACGTTGACGACTTCAAACGTGTCAACGACACGCACGGCCACCTTGTCGGTGATGAGCTGCTGCGGGCGGTCGCCCAGCGCCTGCGCTCCGCGGTGCGCCCCAGCGACCTGCTGTGTCGCCCTGGTGGAGACGAGTTCCTGATCGTCCTGACCGGCGCGCGGGGGCTCACCGATCGCGCCACACAGGTGGCCGCACGCATCATCGCCGCAATGCGGGATCCGCTCGCGATCCCCGTCGGGGAACTGCGCATCGGCGTCAGCGTGGGCGTCTCGAGCTTCCCGCGCGATGCGACCAGTGCCCAGGACCTCCTGCGGCATGCGGACGTGGCGATGTACGCCGCCAAGCGCTCAGGAAAGAACAGCTTTCACGTGCACCGCAGCCAGCCCGCCGATCAACTGGACGCGCCCTCCGAGCAGAGCCCGACGCCACTTCTGGACCTGGAGGAACTCA
>JAKAED010000169.1 GCA_021820105.1 Actinomycetes bacterium
ATCAACGGGATGCGCCATCACGGCGTCTACGACATCGACACGCTCACGACCAAGGTCCGCTCGGCCAAGCGGCGGGCAGAGTTGATCGCCAGCGTCGGGGGGTGAGTCAGGCCAGGGCGCGGGGGCTGGGCCAGAGCGCGGGGGCTGGGCCAGAGCGCAGGGGCCAGGCCAGAGCGCAGGGGGCGGGGCAGAGCGCAGGGGGCGGGGCTAGGGCGTAGGGGCCGCGCCGTCGCCGAGCAGCCGCTGCGCAAGCCACCTGTTCAGGAACACCCCGCGGGGATCGAGTTCGCGGCGCAGCGCATCGAACTCCCCAAGACGCGGGTAGTGGGCCGCGACACGGCTTGCCGGTAGCTCAAAGACCTTGCCCCAGTGTGGTCTCGGCGCGAACGGTTCGAGCACCCGCTCAATCTCGACACACATCGCCCGTACCGCCTCCGGCTCACGTTGCCAGGTGAAGTGGATCCCGATCGAGTCCCGTCGCCAATGCGGGCTCAGCCACAGCTCGTCGGCGGCGATCGTGCGGACCTCGGAGATGTGGAGCAGCGGCTCGATCCGTGGTCCGAGCTCCTCACGCAGGGCCGTGAGCGCGGCGAGCCCGTGCTCGCGGGCGACGAAGTACTCGGACTGGATCTCCTCTCCGGCGCTGGGCATGAACCCGGCGCGGAAGTGCGGCAGGCGCTCACACCACGGCCCGGGCTCGCCGAGCTGCGGGGTGCAGACGACGGGATCGGCGCCCGGCACCGGGTGCCTGGGGCCGCCGGCGGCCGGTGCGCCGAACAGGCTCAGACGGTCAGCTGCAGACGGGTCGCCCTTGACCCAGACCTCGCGGATCAGCTCACCGAAGCGGTGAAAGATGCTGACGCTGCGTCCGGCAGAGGTGATCGCATCGAGATTCTCGGCCAGTGCGTCCCACTCCATGCGCTCGTAGACGCGTTGGCTGAGCGTGTAGGAGCGCTCGACGGCGAGCGTCGCCTGCATCACCACGCCCAGCGCGCCCAGGTTCACGATCGCGCCCTGCAGCCGTGGGTCGCCTGGGCCCAGCTCAAGCAGCTCCCCGGTGCCGGTCAGGATGCGCAGCGCGCGCACCGATGTGGCGAGGTTGCCCTGACGGTCACCTGAGCCGTGCGTGCCGGTGGCCGCAGCGCCGATCACCGAGATGTGCGGCAGCGACGCCATGTTCGCAAGCGCCAGCCCGGCCGGTTCGAGCGTCGCGGCCAGTTGCGCGTGCGTGACAGCCGGACCGACCGTGACCGTCAGCGCCTCGCAGTCGATCGTGACCCGGCCTGAGCCCTCCAGGAGGTCCAGCGCCACCAGCTCGTCGGCATCGCCTATCGCGCTGAAGCTGTGGCGCGTGCCCAGCGCCCGAAGCGAACGTGCGGCACTCACCACTCGGCGCAGCTCCTCAAGCGAGCGGGGGTGATGCAGCATCCGTGCGCGGTAGCGGTGGTTCCCGGCCCAGTTGGTCAGCTCGATCGGTGTGGTGCTCACAGGCCCAAAGCCAATCACAGCAACGGCCGGGTTGGTTCCGGCGGCCGCCCCGCTGGGCGACCGCCGGTCCCGTCAGCTGGTCGGTCGCCGTGGGTTCACGCGGAGATCTTGCAGCTGCTCAGAAGCCGCGCCCGGTGCACGGCCGTTGTCCGGCTCAGACGCCGTAGCTGCCGCCCGGCGCCTGCCCGTAGCCCGCGCCCTGCGCCGGGGCGCCTGACTGCGCGCCACCCATCGGCCAGCCGCCGGTGCCCTGTCCGACCTGCTGTAGCGAGCTGTTGAGGTGGATCTCCACCTTGGTTCCATCGGCCTTGGTGACGGTCGTCTCATAGCCGTTGCCCATGAAGTCACTGGTGACCGGGCCGGCGGTGCCGCTGCCCACGATCTTCACCGCCGCCGCCTGCACCTTGCTGGCGATCGCGCCGGTCACCGTCTTCTCCGCGCTCTCATGCGCGGCTGAGCCGTGCCCCGGGCAGTGCCCGTGCCCGAAGGTGATGGACGGTGCCGTGCCTGGCGTGGTGGTTGTCGGCGTCGTCGTGGTGGACGTCGTCGAGGTCGTCGTGGTTGTGGTCGCGCTGGCGATGGCGGAGCCACCCAGCGCGAGTGCGCCCAGCGCGCCCACATAAAGCGCAGTGCGCTTTGCTGACCTGAACATGAATGTCCTTTCGTTGGGGGGAGTGCTCCCCTGGTTCAAGGTCATCCTGTGCTCGCTACTTCGGTGTTGGTTAGGAGAACTCTCAGAAAACTGTTAATGGCCGGTTCTTTTGTTTTTGGTAGGGCGCTGCGCAACTCGTTGCCGGCCGCGAACAGGAGCGTTCCGAGCCCTCCCAGCACGTAGAGGTCGCTGACCAGCAGCACGGCTCCCTCCAGGTGCAGACCGGTGGGGCTCCAGATGCTGACGAGGTAGATCGCGTACCCGTCGAGCATGAAGCCGGCCACCAGCGCGGCCAAGAGCGGCAGTGTGAATGATCGGCGGCGGCCGGCCAGCAGCGCCAGCACGCCCGGCACCGCAATCGCCCAGTGATGTGTCCAGGAGACGGGTGAGATCAGCAGGCCGGTGACGGCTGTGAGGAGGAATCCCCAGGCGTGATCACCCCGCCGCGCTGCCCGGACGGCGAGCAGCAGGCCCGTCAAGCCGACCAGCAGACACGCGAGCAGCCACAGCCAGTTGGGCAGGGGCCCATGCTCCAGCAACCGCATGAGCGCGCCCCGCAGTGACTGATCGGCCGGTCCGCCGCCTGGGGCGTGGTGGCGTCCGGTCAGGTGGGAGACGTTCAGGAAGCGCCCGCCCCAGTAGGAGAGGGTCGCCCTTGGCATCGCCGCCAACCCAACGGCGATCGACAGCAGGAAGGTTCCGGTGGCGCGCCCAGCCATCGCTCGGCGGCCACTGAACAGCAGGTACGGGATGAAGATCAGCGGGGTGAGTTTGAGCGCGGCGGCCAGCCCGATCCCGATCCCGCCCAGCCGGGTGCGGCTCCCGTACGCCAGGTCGACGGTCACGAGTGCGGCGATCAGCAGATCGATCTGGCCGTAGCCGATCGCCCAGCTCACCGGCTGCGTCCACAGGGCCACGGCCGCGATCAGCCACCCGGCCGCCGACCCCACAGGCCTGGCGTCTGTCGGTCGCGGCAGGCGGATGACCGCGTGCGCGGTTGCCGCGACCAGCAGGATGTTCGCCATTGCGACCAGCAGCTCGGTGCGGTGCACGGACAGCCAGCTCAAGGGAACGAAGCACAGCGCGGCAAACGGGGGATAGGTGAAGGCCAGGCCGCGCCGGAGCCGGAGGCCGTACAGGGAATGGTCGCCGTTCACCACACTTGCCGCCTGCCGGTAGACCCGCAGGTCAAAGAAGTGCAGGTGCTGGAGCGCCTGCAGAAACGGCAGCTGCGCGCGCGTTGTCAGAACAGCGAGCATCGCTCCTGCTGAGGCCAGGAAGGCCAACCGTGCCGCCCACCGCCAGCAGGGTGTGAGTGATCGCTTCACGGACGCTGTCGCTTCATGGTCGGCGCGATTCTGCTTGGTGCTGATTAACGCTGCGGTAGCCGGACCTAAAGCCCGGATAGCGGAACCGCGTAGGCTTTTCCGCGCGATGACGTGCGATCCCAGGCAGGTGACCGACGATGAGTGATGTGGTCGTGATTGGTGGCGGCATGGCTGGACTGGTCTGCGCGCACGATCTGCAGCAGGCCGGCCTTGAGGTGACCCTGCTTGAGGCCTCAGACGGGCTGGGTGGGCGCGTCCGCAGTGATCGCGTGGATGGCTTCGTGCTTGATCGTGGTTTCCAGATCCTGCTCACCGCATACCCGCAGGTGCGGGCTCGACTGGATCTGGAGGCCCTGGGGCTTGCGAAGTTCACCCCGGGCGCGATCGTCCGAACCGCGTCGGGCAGCCATCGCCTGTCTGATCCGCTGCGCCGGCCGGCCGACGCCCTGCGCACACTGCTCGCGCCGGTGGGTTCTCCGGCTGACAAGCTCCGTCTGGCGAGCCTGGTGCTTGATGTGAGCGTGCCGTCGGCCGGCGCCGTGCTGCGCCGGCCGGACCGGTCGACGGCTGAGCGCCTGCGTGCCGCCGGTTTCTCAGAGGAGTTCGTCCGTCTCTTCTGGCGGCCGCTCTTTGCCGGGATCCAGCTCGACCCGGAGCTTGAGGTCTCCGCACGGCGCTTTGAGATCGTGCTGCGGATGCTCGCCATGGGCGCAACCGGGCTGCCACGCGACGGCATCGGGGCGGTGGCGGAGCAGCTTGCCGCCCGCCTCATCCATACGGATGTGCGCCTGAACGCGCCGGTGCGGACCGTTGAGCCTGGCGCGGTTGTGCTGGCCGGCGGCGAGCGCCTTGCCGCCCGTGCGGTTGTGGTTGCCACGGAGGGGCCGGCCGCGCACCGTCTGCTTGGGGACAGCGTGCCCGACCCAGGGTCGCGGCCGGTCGCAGCCTGTTGGTTCAGCCTGGCGCGGGCACCACTCGAGGCGCCGATGCTGCTGCTTGACGGTCACTCGGGCGGGCCGGCGCTGAACGCGGTGGTGATCAGTCAGGTGCAACCGGCGTACGCGCCGGTGGGGCGTTCGCTGCTGGTGGCGGCTGTCCCCGGACCGCGCGCGCTTGACGGTGGGCTGGCTGAACAGGTGCGCGAGCAGCTGAGCCGCTGGATGGGAGTTCCCACCGATGAGCTCACGCCGCTGCGAACGGACGTGATCGCGCATGGGCAGCCGCTGCAAACCCCACCGCTGAGTGTGCGGCGCCGGGTCGATCTGGGCCAGGGGATGTTCGTCTGCGGTGATCACCGTGACACCGCCTCGTTGCAGGGCGCGATGTTCAGTGGTGAGCGCACGGCACGGGCCGTGATTCAGAGCCTCCGAGGCGGTTCATGATTGCCGCGGGGCAGGGGTTCGATCCCGCATGAAGCGGGTGCTCGTCACCGGCGCGTCCGGCTACATCGGCGGCCTGCTGTGCACGCAGCTGGCCGCGCGCGGTGTGGACGTGACCGCCACCGCACGGCGGCCTGAGCAGCTGCGTGTGGACCCGGCCGTCACCGTGCGCCGGGCGGACATGCTCGCGCCGGAGTCCCTGCGGGAGTTGGGTGACGGCTTTGAGGCCGCCTACTACCTGGTGCACTCAATGGGCAGGGGCAACGCCGGCGGCTACGAGTCACTGGATGCTCAGGCGGCGGACAACTTCGCCCGCTATGCGCGGGCAGCCGGCATCCGGCAGGTCATCTATCTGGGTGGGCTCGGGGACAAGCCCGGCTCCCAGCATCTGCGCTCACGCCTGCAGGTCGGTGAGCTGCTGCGCGACCACGGTCCGGCGTTGACGTGGTTTAGGGCCGGCATGGTCGTCGGCGCCGGCTCGGAGAGCTTCCGCACGCTGCGCTATCTGGTGGAGCGGCTGCCGATCATGCTGGCGCCGGCCTGGCTTGACACACCCACGCAGGCGATCGCAATCCGGGATGTGCTGCGCTACCTGGCGGATGCGCTGACCGTGGAGGCGGCGCGCGGGCGTGAGATTCAGATCGGTTCGTCGGAGATCCTCACCTACGGGACGATGCTGGACGAGATGGCGGATGCTCTGGGTCTCCGCCGCCGGCCCCGGATCCCCGTGCCGCTGCTCACTCCCTGGCTCTCCTCGCACTGGATCGGCCTGGTCACACCCGTGGATGCAGGGGTGGCGCGGCCGCTGGTGGAGGGTCTCTCAACGGACACGACCGTCACGGACCCCTCGGGCATGGCGCTCTTTGACTTCACCCCGATGGGCTTTCAGGAGGCGTTGCGGGAGGCGATTGAGGAGGAGCGTGCCGGGCGCTGAGACGGCCAACGTCTGGCGGCTGACGGCGGTTGGCGCCGACGGCGCAAGGGGTGGCTGGGTGGTCGCGTTACTTTACGAAGCTGGTGCGGGCGTGTCCTTCGGTCCGGTGCAGTCGCGTACCGAGCTGCGTTTGTGTGCGGGCTTTGAGGAGCTGATGGCCTGTTGCGCTGGAGCCAGCGTGCCTGTCGCGGTGGACATGCCCATGGGCCTACCTGATGAGGTCGGCTTCCGTACCTGTGACCTGCAGGCGCGTGGTCTGTTGGGCGAGCGTCGCAGCACGATCTTCCCGCCGCCGTCGCGCGGGCTGCTGGACGCGGCCGATTACACGGCCGCGCGGGAACGCATCAGCCGGCTGCGCGAGCTTGAGCCCCAGGCCAAGAGCCTGAGCGCCCAGGCCTTTGCCCTGGCGCCGAAGATCAGGGAGGCCGATGGGTGGCTGCGCACCCATCCGGACGCGCAGGAGTGGGTGTATGAGTGTCACCCCGAGCTCAGCTTCATGCAGCTTGCCGGCGGCACGGCGCTGCCGCAGAAGCGCACCGCGCACGGCCAGGCACAGCGGCTCAGGCTGGTCCTGCGGGAGTTCCCGGACGCCTTGGATGCACTTGCGAGCATGGTGTTGCCGGCCGGTGTCGCTGGGCTTGATGACATGCTCGATGCCTACGCGGCGCTCTGCACCGCGCGACGGATCGGCGCCGGTTCGCATGTGACCCTCGGTGGCTCGCCTGAGGAACCGGATGCGTGCGGGCTGGTGATGCGGATCGTGTTTTGATCCGCATCCCAGCTTCGTGAATCTGTGGGGGGAGCGCCCGGCCCCCTGGTTGCTTGTGGGCCAGGGGGCCGGGGTGGCTGTTTATTGGCTGATCTGGTTGGTTTTGTGGCTGTTGGGGCCGGTCCCGGCCTGGTTGCGGGCCTGGATCCTGAACCGGTATTTCATCCCTGGTTTTAGGTGGGTGATGGTGCAGCTGTGTTTCCCGCGGGTGCTGCAGTGCTGATGGCCGGGGAAGCTCGTGACGATGTAGCGGGTGATCCTCGCGCCACCGGTGCTCTTCGGTTTCTGCCAGCTGATCACTGCTTTGTGGTTTCGCACGGTGGCTTTGGGTCGCCGGGGTGCGGAGGGGTGGGTGATCACCCGGATGGTCTGTGTGAGCTCAGCCGCGGCTAGGTAGCCGGTGTTGCCGGGGTCGTTGAACAGCACGGTGCAGGTCCCGGGCCGGTCGAACGAGACCCTACCGTTGCTGATCCGGCACACGCGGCGGCTGCTGGCCGCGATTGTGATCTGCACCGTGTCCGCGGAGGTGGACGTCGCGTGCGGGGTGTAGGGGTGCTTGCGGGCGACCGCATGCCTCGGTTTGGTTGAGGTGATGGTGATCACCGCGGTCGGGTTGATCACCGTGATGTTCTGTGAGGCCTGGGTGGCGGCGGCGTACTGGGTGTTGCCGGGGTCGTTGAACAGCACGGTGCAGGTCCCGGGGTGCTGGAAGCTGACCGTCCCGTTGCTGATCTGGCAGACCTGGCTGCTGGCGGTCGCGATGGTCGCCGTGACCGTGTCCCCAGAGGTCGAGGTCGCGGCCGGCTGGTAGACGGTCTGGCCCACAACCGCCGGGGCGGGCGGGGTGGACGTGACCGTGATCATGGCGCTCGGGGTCGTGACCGCCTCGGTCATCGCCGGAAAGTTGCCCCCTTGGTCATGGAACTGGCCGGCGGCGACACACTCCCCCGCCGCCCCGCACGACACCGCATTGAAGTAGTCGTTCGGATTGGCGTTCTGCACGCCGGTGGCGAACGTGGCGGGCTGCGCGGTCTGCCACACCCCACCCGTCTCCGTCTGCGTGAACGCCTCGCGG
>JAKAED010000020.1 GCA_021820105.1 Actinomycetes bacterium
CGAAGCTGTCATCACTGCTCACAAGCAAAGGTTGACAGGTCGCTGGGCGATTCTCGTGAGAAGCCTCTGATTTGCCAGCCGATGCGGTCCGGCACCCGGTTGCTCTCGAGCCGTCGGTCGCCGGTTGAAGCGGCCCCACCTGAGCAGATTCAAGAGCTACCCGTGCGGCGTGGGCCTCTGTTCCTCGTACGATGGAAGCTGTGACAGCACTACAACCAGCGGATCCGGCAACGTGTCCGATGCGGATCGCCCCGCGCGACCAGTCGCTCGTGATCGCGTAATGGGCGACCACCTCATCGTCCTTCACTCATCGGTACGGAGTTGTGCGGGTTACAGCCGCCACGATGCTCCGTCGATCCTGTTGGACGGCTCGTCATTGGCGAGCGACACCGAGCACGGTCGCGCAGTCTCCGCCCAGCTGACCCGCCGCCACGGGACGCTCGAGGAGGCAATCGATGCCGCAATCTTTGCCCTCGCTGCCGCGGGCTTGCCCAAGGGCGTCAACCGCCAGGCTCGCGCGGCGTGCGAGGACTACTTCTATCGCCGGCTCGCCCTGACACCGGAACACAGGTTGGACGGCTCGGCAGAGGTCGTCGAGACACTCGAGATGATGCCCGAGCCGATGTTTCGGGCCCTTGAACAGATCGTCGGTTTCGTCGTGGACGGTGAGTACGAGGAGCTCCGGGCCGCATCCGCGAACCGGCTCAGCGTCGAGGACCTGCGCCGTCGCATCGAGGACGACTGCCCGGAGTCGCTGGTGCTGCCGCCGCGTGAGAGCTACAAGATCGAGGCAATCACCAAATCCGACGATCCTGAGCTGCCCGGCTGGGCGTTCTTCCTTGACCTATGGACCGACAACGGCCCGGCGCGCCTGCACATCGAGGGCGAGCTTGAGGAATCAGGCGCGAACTTCAAAGCAGTTCTGAACGACATACTCCCGTGAGTCGGGCTCCTGCTGGGCCCGGCTCACCAGGCGAGCGCAGCCAAACCGCGCTGACCAAGCAGCCGACGCTGACCAACGTTTCACGCAGAGCCGCTCGATTGCAAGTCCATTAACGCGGAAAGCCCACCCGTAAGTGGACTCTCGGCCATCAGAAGATCAGGCGGCTTTCGCGGGAAGGGGACATTCAGATGAAGGTCTCGCCCTCTGGTTGCCTTCGCTATCTGACCTACCAAGCGTAGCGCACCCGCGTCTAGGTAGCTGATCTTTCGGCGCTGCTTGAGCGGCTAGAGACCGACGGCCGGTGCCCGTTGTGCGGCTGTCCTCTGGATTGCATCGCTGAGCACGACGGCCGCTGGGTGTGGTTCGCGGTCGCGCGCCCAGCAGAGTGACAGCGTGCGCGGTGGCACCTCATCGCGCAGAGCCAGACGTCGGAGTCTGGGATCAATCAGCTCTGCGGCGGACAGCGCACCCAAGCAGGCACAACCGAGCTCATTGGCAACCAGGACCTGAATCATCAGGTTGTCATCCGTCCGGTACACGATGCGCGGGCGGACGCCACGTTGCCTCCAAAGCCGCTCCAGGTTGGCCTGAGCGCGCCACCGCTGGTGCCAAGCGATCATGTCCGCACCGTCAAGGGCGGCAAGCGTGATGGAGCTCGCAGCCGCAATCGGATTGGCCTGATGAGCGATCACAACCCAGGTGTCCTCGAACAGCGGCGTCGTCATCACCCGCTCGTCAGGCTCGACGTTGATGTAGAGCCCGATGTCAACTTGGCCTTGGTGCAGCTGTTGCGCGAGCGATTCCGAGGTCGCAGCGTTGATCAAAGAGACCTCGATCCCCGGGTTGGTGCGACGGAGATAGGCGAGCGGTTCAGCCAACATCGCGCAGGTGCTCTGGGATAGCCCGACTCGAAGCGTCCCGCGCTCACCGGCCAGTGCCGCTCGAATGTCGGCTTCGAGTGCCTGGTTGGCAGCGATCACTCGCTGCGCATGCTGGTAGACGAGCTCGCCATGCGGGGTCAGACCAATCTTCCCTCGTCCCCCCGGGCGAACGAACACCGTCACGCCAAGGCGTCGCTCAATCGCCGCGATCTGATGGGAGACCGCGGACTGTGTGTAGCCCAACGAGCGTGCCGCGGCTCTGAACGAACCAGCGTCGGCCACCGCCGTAAGCGCCCGCAGTGTGCGCGGGTCGATCAGATCTAAGTTCACAGAAATCGATCAAACCTGCCAAAACAGTTCATTTGTGAGAATCATAACGTGGCCCTAGATTGGCGATGTGGCCATTTCCGTCAAGCGAACCTCCGTCGATCACAGGCGGCGTGGGCACGAGTTGCACCTGCGGCGTGTACTGCACCGTCCCGAGCCATCGCCGGCGATCCGCGGCGACGCTGTAGCGATCCGCAACGCGCTGATCATCGTCGGCCTGGGAGCAACGATGTCGGCAGTGGATGCCACTGTCACCAACGTCGCACTCAACACGCTTGAGCACGATCTGCGCGCCTCGGTGGCAAGCGTGCAATGGGTGATCAGCGCGTATCTGCTGGCGGTTGCCGGAGTCATCCCCGTCAGCGGCTGGGCGTCTCGCCGCTTCGGCGCGCGGCAGGTATACGTGGCCTCGCTGGCGCTTTTCGGGCTGAGCTCAGCGCTGTGCGCGCTCGCCGGCTCGCTGCAGATGCTCGTCGCCTGCCGGCTGCTTCAGGGCATTGCCGGCGGCATGCTGGTGCCGCTCGGGCAGCTGATCGCCGCGGAAGTTGCCGGGACGAGCCGCATGGGGAAGATGGTCAGCCGCATCTGGATGTTCAGCTCGATCGGGTCGATGATCGGACCGTCGCTGGGTGGTGCGCTTTTACAAGGACTCGGCTGGCGCTGGATCTTCATGATCAACGTGCCGATCAGCCTGATCGCCACTGTCGCGGCGCTGTATCTACTGCCGCAGACACCGAGCCGCCCAGCGGGGCGGCTCGACATTGGTGGGCTTCTCCGGCTGAGCATCGGCGTCCCCGCGATCGTCTTTGGTCTGACCCAGGCTGAACAGACAGGCAGCCTGATGTCCCCTAGTGCGCTCCTGCCACTGCTGGCCGGCGTTCTGCTCGGCGCCGACTTCGTTCGCCACGCGCTCCGCTCGGTTCGCCCGCTGCTGAACATACGCCTGTTCGCCCGACCGACCTTCAGCGCATCCATGTTCGCGATCTTCCTCGTGGACATCGCCTGGTTCGGTGTACTCGTGCTCCTGCCGCTCTGCTTCCAACAGCTCCGGCACCTTGATCCACTGTCGGCCGGGTTGCTGATGGCACCACAGGGTCTGGGCACAGCGGTCGGGATGTGGCTCTGCGGACGGCTTGGCGATGGTCCCCTTGCCAGACAGCTCGGCGCGATCGGCGCGTTTGTCCTGGTGGGCACCACGATGCTGCTGGCCGGGTTCGGCGCCAGCTTGTCAACGTTGCTGATCTGCGTCACCCTGCTCGTCGCCGGGTTCGGCGCCGGCGTCAGCTGGGTACCCGCCACGGCCGCGAGTTATCTGGGCATGGCGCGTCACGAGATCTCACATGGCTCACCGCTGGTTACGGTGACGATGCGGCTGGGCGCCTCGTTCGGTACCGCGCTCGCGGCGGTCATGCTGGAGGCGCAACTACGAGCCCACGCCTTGGTCGCTGACCACGTGAGCGCGGCATATCACGCCGTTTTCCAATGGGAAGCGGGTCTCGCACTGGTGGCGGCGCTCGCCTACCTCTACATGTGCCGCGTCGTGACGCGGACACCAACCACCGAATCAGCAACGGGCGAACTCAAGCTACCCGTCACTGAGCTCGGTTAGCTGCCCTAGAGCCCCGTCATCTAGCTGCCTGAGGAGCACTGCTCAGCCCTCATCGACACGACCGCGGCCGTTGCTGAGCCAGGCTCCGTCAGACGCCGATTCGACCAGCGCGCTGTAGCGCGCCAGCACTCCCCGCGCCGGCCGCTCGGGAGGCACGTGCGCCGCGAGCCGGGCAGCGAGCTCGGCCGCAGGCACCTCAACGGCCAGTACCCGCCGATCCACGTCGACCGTGATCATCTCGCCGTCCCGGACAACCGCAAGTGGCCCGCCGCGAGCCGCCTCTGGCGAGACGTGGCCGACCATCAGGCCCCGGGTGGCGCCGGAGAACCGACCGTCGGTGACCAGGGTGACCGACTCTCCAAGGCCGGCGCCCACCACGGCGGCGGTGACCGACAGCATCTCGCGCATGCCCGGCCCACCTGCCGGACCCTCGTTGCGGATCACCAGCACATTCCCGGGCGCAACCCGCCCGGCGGTGATCGCCGCCACACAACTTGCTTCGTCATCAAACACCTGCGCTGGGCCAACATGCCGACGTCGCTCAGTTCCAGCCACCTTCGCCACCGCCCCGTCTGGGGCAAGGTTGCCGTGCAGCCCCATCAGACCGCTGCGCGCCTTGAACGGAGCAGCGGCGGCGAATGTGATGCGCGCATCTGGAGGCGCCGCGTCGGCCACCGCCGCTGCCAGCGAGGGTCCCTCCACCGTCGGCACGGTCCCGTCGATCAGCTCCGCGGCGATCAACTCCCGGATCAGCACGGGCACCCCGCCCGCGTCATCCAGGTCGGTGGCCACAAACTGTCCTGAGGGCGCCATGTTCGCGAGCACCGGGACGCGGTCGCAGACATCCTCGAGATCCCGCAGGGTCAGAGGCGTGCCCGCCTCACGCGCGATCGCGAGCAGATGTAGGAACCCGTTGGTCGAGCCGCCGCTCGCAGCGATTCCGGCCATCGCATTACGCAGGCCCCGCGCATCCAGGTAGTCACGCGCGGAGCGCCCACCTCGCAGGCCGGCGGCCAGGACCCCGCAGCGCTCAGCATCGACCCGCCGACGATCGAGATCATCTGCCGCCACCAGCGTTGTGCCCAGTGGTGAAAGCCCGAGGAATTCCAGCGCGATTGCCATGGTGGTGGCCGTGAAGTTGCCAGCACATGCTCCGATCCCGGGGCATGCGGACCGCTCAAGCGCATCGAGCTCGGCCCGCTCCATCATCCCCTGACCGGTCGCACCAACCGCCTCCCATACGTCCTGGATCGTCGCGCGTGTGCCGCGGTGCCGGCCGGCACGCATCGGTCCCCCGTACAGCAGCACCGCCGGCTTGTCGATGCGCGCAAGCGCCATCAGTGCACCAGGGGTTGTCTTATCGCACCCGACGATGCAAACCATCACGTCAAAGTCGTGAGCGATGTCCATCAGCTCTATGGAATCCGCGATCACCTCGCGGGACACCAAAGACGCTCGCATGCCGGGAGTCCCCTGACTCTGGTTGTCGGACACCGCGATCGTGTTGAACGGGAGCGGCACGCCGCCCGCAGCAGCGACCCCGCGCTCGACCGCGGCCGAGAGCTCGCGCTGATTCAGGTTGCAGGGCATGGTCCCGGTCCACGTCGACGCGATACCAACGATCGGGCCGCTCAGCCGGTCGGGGTCGATCGTCATTGCTCGGAAGTGGGATCGGGCGCCCGCACGCGCGGCGTCGTGGACGAGTCCGGCTCGGGCGGCGGCGCGCTCCAACCGCTCGCGATCACCCCGACCAGCGGCGCTCGGAGAGCCACCGGTCACCGCGACACCATGCACGGTAGCTCGGCGTAGATCAGCCTGTTCAGATCGCCCGCGAACGCCAACTTTCGGGCACGGTCGCGCTCGTCCAGGGTCACCGGTTCCCGGCGGGATCGGAGCATGGCCAATCTCATCTATGTCCTCCTCAGTCGCTGAAGCACAGGGTGGCCTTGACGCCGCCGTATTCGAACGCCTCCGAGAAGCGCTCGGGTGGCACGCGGAGCCCCACCATCGCTTCCAGGGCTTCCGGCCAGCGCTGCCGGATCTCGTCGAGTCGCACAACCGCCGTCCGCCAGTCATCGAGGTGCGCGTTGACGCTGCCGAACAGCACCCGGTTCTCAAGCACAGCGTCGATGCCCACCACGTGACCCGGCAAAGTGAGCTGCTGTGGTCGCGCATCCAGACCGAGGAGACAGCCAACCCCATTGCGGCGAAGCAGGCCCAGAACCGCGAGCATTATCTGAGCGTCACCCACCGACTCGATAACCAGATCGAATCCTCCGAGCTGGTCTCTCAGCTCAGCGATGGGTACCTGCGCAGAGCTGACGTAGTGGGCACCTGAGGCAGCAACGAGCCGCCCCTTGAGACTCTCGGGGGCGCTCCTCGACACTGCCCAGACCTCATGCCCGGCAAGCCGCAGCATGTAAGTTGCGAGCATGCCGATCGCGCCTGCTCCAAGCACAAGTGTGCGAGTCGGGATCCACGGCTGCCGGCCGCCGACCGCCAGGGCGTGCCGGATGGCACGGGCACTGACCGAAGCCGGTTCTGCAAGCACCCCGAGTCGCCCGAGTGACGCGGGTACCCGGATGAGCTGAGCTGGATCCTCGATGAGCAGCTCGCGTGCGAATCCGTCTAGCGCGGTGATGCCGCGCTCAACGTAGTCACCGGAGTCGCAGGCATCCGGCGAGCCCTCACCACAGGCGAAGCAGCGGCCACATGACCGACGAACCGTCGCAGTGACGAGATCGCCCGCCGAGAAGCCGAAACCATCCCGCTCCACTCGACCCAGGAACTCGTGTCCGATGATCAGATCGTTGGCCCCCGCAGGGGCTACGCCGAAGATCCCTTCGGCGATCTCCCTATCGGTGCCGCACACACCAACCTCGATGGTACGCAGCAACACGCCTTGCCCTGTGGGCTCCGGCACCTCCTCAATCCTCGTCGACTCGCGGCGGCCCGCCGTGGTGATCAGGCCCAGCATCAACTGAGAACCTCAGCAAGGTGAATGGCACGAGTCCGAAGCCGGCGACGGCGGAGCCCGCTCTGGAGCTGCCGCAGACAGCCTGGGTTGAGAGTCACCACATAGTCGACATCAGCGGCCCTGATCTCGTCAAGCTTGGCGTCGAGGATGCGGCGGCTATCGCGGGGCCGCAGCAGCGCGTAGGTGCCTGCAGCGCCGCAGCATGCCGAAGCGGACGGCAGCTCCACCACCTCGGCAACCTCCGCCAGCAGGGTTCTAGCCTCTCGCCAAATACCCATGCCGTTGCGCAGGTGACACGAATCCTGGACGGCGACCCGGAGCCGAGGCCGCGATGGCGTAACGGCCGGCGGATGCTCACCCAGCCACTCTGACAGCTCGAACACCCTGTCACCGCCGAGCACAGAACCAAGGTGTGCGGCACAGCCACCTGAGGTGGTCAGAATCGTTCCCGGCAGGTCGTAACCGAGCTGCACCGCGAGTCGCCGTCCCCGCTCGCGCTCGCCGTTGTGCGCGTGCAGGGCCCCACAGCACCCCTGGTGCGACGAGATGGATGCACCGGGCACGAGCGCAGCAGCGGCTCGGCTCACCGACGGAAACAGCGCGCGCTCGAAGCAACCGAGCATCAGGCTGGGTCCCGTGCCCAACCGGCGGCGCGCGTGGCGCCGCAGGCCCATCAGACGAACCCGCCACGTCTGCGCAGTCGACCAGAGGAGCAGTCGTAACATCGGGGAGCGTCGGCGGCCCTTCCAGCTGTGGTCGCGCCAGGTCTCGAGCAGCTCCCCGTACCGAACTCCTGCCGGGCACACTGGCTCGCAGGCCCGACAGCCAAGGCAGAAGGACGATTCCTCAAGAGCGGTCGGGTCGTCATCCGGCAGCGTTCCCTCCTGCAGCGCGCGCATCAGGTTGATCCGTCCCCTTGGGGATGATGCCTCGACCCCGGTGAGACCGTACGTCGGGCAGGCTGGAAGGCAAAACCCACAGGAGATGCAGCGGTCGAGCAGCTCCGGCTCAAAGATCGATCGCTCGCTCACGACGCGAGCTTTCCCGGGTTGAGGATGCCGTCGGGGTCAAACGCGAGCTTGATGCGCCTGAGCAGCTCGATCTGGGCTCTGCCGAGCTGAGACTCCAGGTGGGCGCGCTTGGCCAGGCCGACGCCGTGCTCGCCGGTGATGGTCCCACCCAGCTCAAGAGCCGCATCGAAGATCTCGCTAAACGCCGTCTCCACTCGCTCGACGACACCGGGGTGCGCCGGGTCGACGACGCACGTCGGATGGAGGTTGCCATCACCGGCGTGCCCGAAGGTTCCGATCAGGAGGCCGTGCCTCACGGCGATCTCTTCGATCCGTTCAACCATCTCGGCAAGCCGACTGCGAGGCACGGTGGCGTCCTCAAGAATCGTCAGCGGCGCCAGGCGTGACAGGGAGGGCAACGCCGCACGGCGAGCTTCCAGCAGCGCAGTGGCCTCGGTCTCGTCTCGCGCAACACGCGCCTCGATCGCACCCTCCGCGCGACAGGCCACAGCGATCCGTTCAAGGTCGGCGGCCACCACCTCCGGCGTTCCATCCTGACCAAACACGAGCAGCGCGCCGGCATCGGCTCTGAGGCCGATGCCGGCGAACTCCTCGACAGTCCGAAGGCAAGTGGAATCCAGAAACTCGAGTGTCGCCGGGAGTATCCCACTCGCCAGCACGCGGGAGACCGCGGCACCGGCCTCCTTGAGCCTGCTGAAGTACGCCAGTCCGACTCCGGAGGCGAGCGGTGCCGGAACGAGCCGGAGCGTCAGCTCGGTCAGGATCGCAAGGGTGCCCTCGCTGCCGCAGAGCAGGCGCGCCAGGTCAAAGCCGGCGACGTTCTTGACGACCTTCCCTCCATAGCGGAGCACCTCTCCGGTCCCAAGGACGGCCTCGCAACCCAACACATAGTCTCGTGTAACTCCGTACTTCAGGCCGCGCAGGCCACCGGCACACGTCCCGACGTTCCCACCGATCGTCGAGGTCGTTCGGCTACCCGGGTCGGGCGGGTACAGCAAACCATGCGCCGCCGCTTCCTCGGCAAGGGTCGCGGTGACCATGCCCGGCTGCACGACGGCGCTCATGTTGCCGGGGTCAAGCTCAATGAGCCGAGCCATTCGCGTCATCACCAGCACGATGCCGCCCAGTTGCGGAACGGTGGCCCCACAGAGATTCGTGCCGGCCCCACGCACTACGAGCGGGATCCGCTCAGCCCGGGCAATCTTCACGACCCTCTGCACCTGTGCGGTATCGGCTGGGAAGCACACCGCATCCGCAGCGCCCCGGTGCAGCGGCGTGGCGTCGCGGGCATAGGCTTCGAGGGTCCCAGGATCATCGCGCACATGCTCGGGCCCGACGACAGCCGCGAGGCGGTCGCGGAGGCTCGTGGTCAGGGTCATATCCCGGAAGTCGGTGACGGCGGCATGATCAGGCCGCTAGCCAGATGCTGCTCAAACTGAGCCAGGGCGTCCCGGACTCCGTCAGCCACAGGTCGCATGACTGAGCCACCCAGGAGTTCTACGAAGCTCTCCCCGTCAACGGACGCAACCAGCGGCAGTGGCGTCTCGTCCACCGTGATGAGGCCTGCGGCTTCCGGGAGGGCGCGAAGGATCAGAGCGGGCAGATCCGCGACAGCCGCCACCTCACCGTCGAGGTTATGGACTGACGCACCCTCATAGCTCAGCAGCGCGGCTCGTGCAAACGCCTCTCCGACGTCGGGCGCGTATTGCATCTGGATGCGGCCTCCAAACGCGATCCGATATGGGATCCGGGCGGCCGCGGCCAACAGAGCGGCGGTCGGCGCCGACGTGATTCCCTGATCTCGGCCCGGGCCATAGACCGTGTGCGGACGCAGCCCGATCGAGGAGACACCCAGATCCTCAAAATACCTGTGCGCCGTCGCCTCGTTCGTCCGTTTGAAGACTCCGTAGAGGGTCTGGGGCTGGTCGTCTCCGCTCAAGCTGTTCGCCGGCCCGTAGACCGCGATCGACGAGGCGTAAACCAAAGGGCCCGGCAGTCCGTGACGACGGACAGCCTCAAAGACGTTCACGGTCCCGCTGACGTTGACCTGCGCGCCAAGCGGAGGGTTGTCGCGGACGAACGGGACCTGCAGCGCTGCCAGATGGATCACACCGTCGACTGCATGGTCGCGGATGGCGCTCTCGACCGATGCCAGGTCCGTGATGTCGCCGTCCACGCGCGTCACCGTGCTCATCTGGTCCCGGTCAAGCGCGAGCGGCATCCGGTGCCCATCACCCCCCAGGTCGAAGGCGACCACCCGATGCCCTCGCTCCAGCAGACTCCGCGTTGTCCAGACTCCGACCGCGCCGAGCGCGCCGGTGATCAGGAACGTGCGGGTCCCGAGGCTCACGACGCGAGGATCCGGCTGACCAGGGACTGCTGGCGTTCGACCATCTCAAGAGCGTCAGCGTCAGGCAGGAAGGCCGCGCCTTCCCACTCGCTGGACAGCACGCCCTGATACCCGCCGTCACGGAACGTGCGTACGAGCTCGTCGTAGGCGATCGAGGGTTCGTTTCCGGCATCGTCGATCTCGTAGAACTTTGCGTGCACGTGGAATACCAGCGGCATGATCTCCAACCAGTCCGCGGGACGTTGGTGGCCATACAGAGTCATGGCGCTCCATGCAAGGCGAACGGTCGTCTGCGCGTTCATCTCGATCGCCTTCTTGAGGACCTGCTCCCGCTCCACAAAGGCGTCCGCCTCTCCACTGTGCGCTCGGCCCCAGGCTCCAACGGTGAAGTCGATCAGCTCCGATGGTGCATCGGGCTGCCGGCGCCAGTGATCAAGGAAGCTGCGCGGGATTGCATTCATGCTCGCACCAAAGTCAGGAACGAATCCGAGAAATCCGCTTTCCAGCTTCTCGAAACGCTCCCGCAAAGCCAACATGGTCGGATGCCGCACATGATGCGGCGAGTGAACCTCAACCGCGAGTTTCACATTCGCGCGCTCAGCCTTCGGCAAAGCCGCCTCAAGCGCGTCAGCGGAGGCTCCGAACTGCACCTTGAGCACCGGGTATCCGAGCTTACGGGCGCTCTCGATCTGCGCCTCTATGACCTCGACAGTCTCATCGTGCGTCATCATGCGGGCGCCAAGACGCGCAGCATCGATGTTTCCGCTCAACGCGGAAGGCCGGAGTCCGACCTCGTCGAGCAGCCGGCGGAAGCGTCGAGCGGTCTCGTCGCTGACGTTCGGGTAGTCACGCAGACTCTGGAATCCGACTATCTCCAGTGCACCGCCGAGGTTCCGCTCGCTCACCTTGCGGATCAGCTCCTCAAACGTGTAGCGATGCTTCCGGTAGTCACGCGTGAAGCTGAAGAGCGTCACCCCGATCGACGGCGAACTCATGCAAGCACCATGGTGGCCCGGGGCCTGCTCCACACCGTTAACACGTTTCCTGTGTCCTCGTTGAACAGGTACGGGATGCGAAGCGCGATCTCAACTTCGACGTCATGCGTGCCATCGACAACTGGCTCCTCTGTCCTGATCCGCAGCTTTGCTGCGTCCAGCACGAACCAGAACTCGTCCACCAGAGCAGCCATTTCATCAAGGGCGTAGTCACGCTCGTTGACGTGAAAGCGTATGGCGTCGTCTGGGACCGGCAGCCCATCAAACCTGACGCTCACCGAGACACATGACAGTGGCAGCGATCGGTACCAGTCAAAGCGGATCGGGATCTCGTAACCGTCGCCCGTTCGCCGCAGGGGACCGTCGATCAGTTCATACACACTCCCACCTTCCTCCCAAGGCTTACCTGTCCCAATCCCTGAGCACTTGATGTTGGGGCTGTCGCCATCGTCACCCTATCGTTGGGCGTCCCGTTAAGCAAGACGCTGGTCCCGCTCTATGGATGCTGCTGCTTCGGCGCGCACGATGGTCGGGGGCGGTCGCAGGCCGAGCGTTGAACCCTAAGCGTGAGCGCCTGGCCCCTGAGCCGGAGGCTTCGGCCCTATCCCCCAAACGTGCGTGCTGGTCAGCCTGCGGCTGGTTCTGGTTCAGTCCGCGTGGCACTATCGCGTATCAGCTGCTTGCCCATTGGCTGCCGGTGCAGCCGTGGCCTCGCCGCCAAGGAGCCATCGCGTGAGGAGAAGCGATGCCGGATAGGGAAGTGATTCAGAGCAGTGCGTCGCCTGTGGTTGATGGGGTCACGGACGTCAGCGAGAACGTCCACTGGGCGCAGCCAACTCCTGTGGTGTCGACCAGAAGGATGGTGATGGTGGGATGAACGACATTGACCTCTGCGTCACGCTGTTCAGCTACGGCGGAGACTTCATGTTCTCGATGTCTTTGGAGGACTGCCTCGCCGACATCGCTGACATGGGCGCCACCGGTGTCGAGATCCTCGCCGACACACACATCCCTGGGTATCCAAATCCTTCCGCAGAGTGGATCGACCACTGGTACACCCTGCTCGAGCGATACGACCTCACGCCCACGTGCTACCTGAACTGGATCGACACCCGCATGCATCCTGGCCGTGATCTTGATCTTGAGACGGCGGTGAAGATCTTCGACAGGGATCTTGAGCTGGCCCATCGGCTCGGGTTCAAGCTCATGAAGCCAAAGTTCGGCGTGGTTGCGCGGGATCTGACTCCTCACCCGATGTGGCGGGGGATCATTGAGCGCTGTCTGCAGAAGGCGTCCGACTACGACATCCGGATCGTCCCGGAGATTCACGCGCCGACGCGGCTCAACTCGGCGGTCGTCGACTCCTATCTGTCGCTGATCGCCGATACCGGAACCAAGCACTTTGGCCTCCTCATCGACACCGGCATCTTCCAGCGTGGGACCCGCCCAGCCGATCACGGCGACTCGATCTATCGGTTCGGCACGCCGGATCCCGAATCGTGGAAGCGGTCAGACGCGGAGATGCGTGCTCCGTTGGCGGAGGCGCCATCAGATCTCGCCGCGATCATTGACCACGTCTTTTACATCCACGCGAAGTTCTGGGAGATGACCGACAACTTTGTAGATCCACAGATCCCATATGACGAGATCGTCGAGACCCTTGTCAGATGCGGATACCGTGGCTGGATCTGCAGCGAGTACGAAGGCAACCGAGAGCCAGGACTCGGTTCTGAACAGGTCCGGCGTCAGCAACTGATGCTGCGGCGCCTGCTCGCCGGAGCATGACCTGAGCCTGGGCTACGCGCCGCGTCTGCCTCAGGGCAGCACGCAGCAGCTGGGCGTCGCAGCAGGCAGATCGAGGCCGCTGACCACTGGTGGGCCGGGGCTACGCCGCCTACTCCAGGTAAGGCGTCACATCATCAAGCGTCACGAGTGACACGGCCTCGCCATTGGGCTGCTCCACATGTACCCAAACGCACTCTCCGGCCAGGTCGTGAAACGCGATCCAATCGCCGCCGCGTTCGCACCGCAGGAAGGGCAGCGGCACCCCGTCTACTTCGATGGTCGTGGGGGTCCAAGCGTCACGACCGGGAACGGAGTCAAGCGCCGTCACGATTGCTTCCTGGTCGCGAGTCGCGTGCTGAAACGAGGGATCGTTTCTGGATCGCTCGGCAAGCAGCAGGAAGTTCCCGAGTGTGCCGTAGACATCGATGCCCAGGCCTCGCTGATCGAGGTCGGTACCGCCCAGGACACCCACCGTGATCAAGGGAGACGGGCTGGGTCGGGGATCGCCGTGTGCAAGCCCAAGATCGTCCGCGCCCTCCCTAGCCAACCAGCGCCGACCGGTGAAGGTACCCGGCAAGCCAAAGAGCGGGCGGCCCTCCCGATGACGTCGCGTCAGATGCTCACCAAACTGGACGTCAGCTGGAAAGTCAGAGCGCCTGCGGCTCACATCTGAAGCCTAGCTGCGCACCTGCACGTGACCGTCAAGCGCAAAGGCGCTTGACAGTAACCAGTGGCTGACCACCCCAATGCTCGGGGGGCGGTGCCTAACTCGGGCGCTGCGTGCCAGATCCGACAAGTTCGACGCTCGGTGGGCAAACTTGGCGCTGGAGGGCCGATTCGCGGGACAAAACCGACAAGTTCGCGCGCGCGCAGCAACATTGTCGGATCATGCTCGCTCGGAGGGGATGTGGCCGCCGTCCGCCCTGGATCGAGTGACTCCAGCGGCGGCAAGTGGTAGAAGAAGCCCATGGGCAGACAACCAGCGGTTGTGCTTTACGTACTCGCGCTCATCGCCACCGTCGTGATTGTTGACATCCTGTTCTTCAAGCACCATTTCTGGGAGCGGCTGATGGTCAACGTCGGGATCGTCCTGATCTTTGCGGCATTTGCGCTGAGGTTCCTCAGGACGTCCTGACCGCGGCCTCCGAACGCTGCGACATCGGCGGAAGTGGCCGCGTCGCGACCCTGGCGCGTTCCACGCTGGGAAGGAGCGGATCGCCCCAGGTGGAATTTCGGTCGATGTGGATGAGCGAAGCGTTCGTGTAGCCGATCGACTCGAGCTGCCGCTGCTGCTGGCGGCGCTCTTGACGGTGCCCGCAACGATCATTGAGGAGTCGCATCTGCGGCAGCCCTGGCATCAGATCGCCACGGATCTGAACTGGGTGATTTGGGTCACCTTCCTTGCGGAGGTCGTGATCATGCTCTCCGTTGTTCCCTCACGCAGGGCGTGGCTGCGATCACACCCCCTGGAGCTCGCGATTGTGCTGCTCACACCGCCGGCGTTGCTGACCGCGGTCCAGCCGATTCGGCTGTTGCGATTGCTGCGGGTGCTGCGTGTACTGCGACTCGGGCCGCTCTTCCGACTGCTGCTGTCCAATCAGGGACTGCAATACACGGCGGCTCTGGCGCTGCTGACCGCGGTTGCCGGCGGTGCCGCGTTTTCCGCTGTGGAGACGCACGTCTCCGTAGGTAACGGGATCTACTGGGCGATCGTGACCATGTCGACCGTCGGCTATGGCGACATCACCCCACACACCACGGCCGGCAAGGTCGTGGCGGTGTTCGTCATGCTCATCGGGATTGGGACGGCAACGCTCCTGATCGGTGCCGTCGCGCAGCGGTTCGTGAAGACAACCGTTGAGGAAGCCATTGAGGAAGTGGAAGAGGGTGCCGAGCAAGACCTGCTGCTCCTGGTCAAGGACATCAGCGAGCGTCTCGGCAAGCTGGAATCGGCGCTACAACGTCAGCGCACCAACCCGTCTCCACCAGCTGGCAGCTAGATTCGCCGCAATTCAGGATGGAGCGCCGCCGGCGTCCAGCCGCAGGTGCCTGTGCAGCAGCTCCATGAAGCGGTTCACGTCAAGCGGTTTGGTGATGAAGTCCGTAGCCCCGAGCCGTGTCAGCGCCTGTGCCTGACCCTTAGTGGAATCGGCCGTAACGACCATCACCGGCGTCCGCTGATCGTGCGTGCGCAGGCGCTCGAGCACATCTGCGCCGGTGATGTCCGGGAGCTGAAGATCCAGGATGATCAGGTCCGGGTGATGCCGCCGCGCGAGCTCCAGGCCGATCGATCCCTGCATCGCAGAGATCAGCTCGATCCCCGGCCAGCGAGCGAGGATCCGCTGAACCAGCGCAAGATTTGAGAGGTTGTCCTCTATGTAGAGGA
Source organism: Actinomycetes bacterium (assembly GCA_021820105.1). GTDB lineage: Bacteria > Actinomycetota > Thermoleophilia > Solirubrobacterales > Solirubrobacteraceae > Palsa-465. The sequence continues at coordinate 15,285 of JAKAED010000020.1, forward strand.
CCCGCCGGGCCGGAGCGGCCACTGAGTGCGTCGTGTCCGCGGATGTCTCCACCGGCACCGCGTCTGGACCGGCGTGCGGCACCTTCACCGCGGCCAGCTCGATCTCAAACGTGCTGCCCACACCGGGTTCAGTGCTCACGTCAATCGTCCCGCCCATGGCCTCAAGCAGGCCGCGAGAGAGCCCCAGCCCCAACCCCGTGCCCTCAATTGAGGTCCGCTCGGCGCCGAGCCGCTCAAATGGCTCGAACAGATTCGCAAGGTGCTCAGGCGCGATGCCGAAGCCGGTGTCCTTGACGGAGATCCGGATGCGACCTTCAGCGGCCGCACACGACACCGATATCCCGCCTGCATCGCGGTTGTACTTGATCGCGTTTGAGAGCAGGTTGAGCAACACCTGCTTGAGCCGGTTGCCGTCGGCAAGGACGTACCGGTCAGGACGGGCGCAGGTTTCGTCGACTGTGATGCTGATGTCACGCTCCCGCGCAAGCGGTCTGACCAGGGCGACCGCCTCGCGGATCAGACCCTCCACGAGCACAGGCTCGGGCGAGAGCATCATGCGACCGCTCTCAATGCGGGCGATGTCCAGCACGTCATTGATCAATGCGAGCAGATGGCGTCCGCCCTTCAGGATGTAGTCAACGGACTCACGGTGTTCATCGGAGATGTCCCCAAGCTGCAGCAGCTGCCCAAAACCGATGATCGCGTTCAGCGGCGTGCGCAGCTCATGGCTCATGCGGGCAAGGAACTCGCTCTTGGCGAGGTTGGCGGCCTCCGCGCGGGCGCTGGTCGCGAGCAGCTCCGCTCGGGCGCGCTCCGCACGGCGTTGCTCGGTGACGTCCTGGACAGTGCCTATGTAGGCGCCGGGGTGGTCCGGATCGGCGCGGCCCAGCCCGTGCAGGACCCGCTCCTGGCCACCCTCGACGAGGATCCGGTAATCCAGCTCGAACAGCTGACCGCCGCCGAATGCATCGGCGTAACCGGTGGCCACACGGTCGCGATCGTCCGGATGGATGTAGGTGAACAGGTCGCCGCTCGTGGCCGGACCCAGAGCGGGATCTCGTCTGAAGATCCGGTACATCTCCGCGGACCAGGTCGCGTGATCACTCGCGGGATCCCACGTCCAGGAGCCGACCCCGGCCATCCGCTGCGCGTCCTCAAGCTCACGCAACATCCGTTCCCGGTCACGAGCGTGCTGGACGTGCGCCGTGATGTCACGCACCACCGCGGAGGCACCCACGACGGTTCCGTCCGGATCGGTCAGTGGCGAAACTGTCACAGAGGCGTGGATGGTGCGCCCGTCACGGCGCCGCCGCGTGGTCTCCAGGTGAGAGACGGCGCGCCCGGCCGCGACCTCTGCATAGACCTCCCGCATCTCCTGTCTGCGGTCCTCCGGAACCAGCACCTCAATGTTGCTTCCGAGCATCTCGCTTGCGGCATAGCCGTAGATGCGCTCAGCCGCCGGATTCCAGCTGGTGACCTCCCCAGTGAGCGTGCTGGTCCAGATCGCATCGTCGGTCGACTCAACGACCGCGGCCAGACGGGCGTTGACCCGCTCGGCGCGCCGCCGCTCGGTGACGTCGCGGGCAACGGATCCGATGCCCACCACGCGCCCCGTGGAGTCTCGGACCGGTGAGACGGTCGTGTACAGATCAACGATCGTGCCGTCCTTGCGTCGCCGGGAGGTGGTGTCAACGTGCACCCGCTCACCGCCTGCGACCCGCGCCATGACCTCCCGCGCGCTGCCGGCCTGCACATCGGGAACCAGCAGGAAGACGGACTGACCGATCGCCTCCTGCGGCGTGTATCCGTAGATTTCCTGCGCACCCTGGTTCCAAGTCGTGATGGTCCCGTCAAGGTCAGCGCCGATGATGGCGGCGTCCGAAGCCTCCACGATCGCGGCGAGCGCGGCGTTCATCCGCTCGTTCCGTTTCTGCTCGGACACGTCGCGGACCACCGCACCGGTGCCAATCAATCCCCCGCCGGGACTCAGAATCGGGGAGAGTGAGACCGACACATGGATCAGCCGTCCGTCGCGATGGCGGCGGACCGTCTCCATGTGCCGAACACTCGTCCCGGCGGCTGTCGCCGCAAGCGCCTCAGCAACCTCGGCCCGGCGGTCATCCGGAACCAGCAGCGCCAGTGGCCGGCCGATGATCTCCGTGGTGGCATAGCCGAACATGCGCTCAGCGCTGCGGTTCCAGCTGGTGACGCGGCCATCCAGGTCGATGCTCATGATGGCGTCATCAGAGCTCTCGACGATCGCTGCGAGCAGGGCGGCGTCGTGCGCGGGCGCCGACGCCCCCGGGTCAGTCATCGCACCAACCCATCTGACAGCCTCGCCAGTCACGGTCACGCATAGCCTTCCCGCTCCACCTCAGGGGCGACTCAAGCCGGTCCGCTCTGCTGAGTAGTCTATTGGCGAGCGAGGACCGGCTCGTACGGTCTGCGGTCAACTACGGGACGACCTACAGCTGCAGCCGGCCGCCCGCGTGTAGAGGCGTCCCCGCGAGCTGACCCGCTTCAGTGCACTCAGGCCCTGATCGCGAGACCGCTCGCGGGGTCAAAGAAGTGCATCAGCTCCGGTCTGACGGCGAGCCGCACACGCTCGCCATGGCCGATCTGGCCATCCGGCTCGATGCGGGCGACGCCGATTCCAGCAGCCGCCTCACCGACCTCGCGCTCCTCATCAACACCCGAGGCGTGTATGCGGCGGGCATCAAGCTTGAAGTGCAGCAACTGCTCGGAGCCGAGCGCCTCCACCAGCTCGGTGTCCACGGCGAGCATCGAGCCCTCCGGAGTGCCGGCAACGGCAACCGAGAGGTTCTCCGGGCGCATCCCGACCACGACCTTGGCATCGGCGTACGCGCCCAGAGCCGGGCGGGCCGCACGCACGGCCGGGGGCAGCGCCAGCGTCTGCGAGCCGAGCCGCAGCAAGGTGAGGTCGGCGCTGACGGCAGCTTCATACAGATTCATCGCCGGTGAACCCATGAACCCGGCGACGAACAGGTTGTCCGGGCTGTCATAGAGCACCTTCGGCCGGTCACACTGCTGCAGCACGCCGGCGTTCAGCACGGCGACGCGGTCACCCATCGTCATCGCCTCCGTCTGGTCGTGGGTGACATACATGGTCGCGACGCCGAGCCGGCGCTGGATGCGGCTGACCTCCGCACGCATCTGCACGCGCAACTTCGCGTCGAGGTTGGAGAGCGGCTCATCCATCAGGAAGACGGCCGGCTCACGGACGATCGCGCGCCCCATCGCGACGCGCTGGCGCTGGCCGCCGGAGAGCTGAGCGGGCTTGCGGTCGAGCCATTCCGTCAGGCTGAGCACGTCAGCGGCCTCCTTCACCCGCCGCTGGATCTCATCCTTGGGCAGCTTGCGGATCGACAGCGCGAAGCCGATGTTCTCGCCAACTGTCATGTGCGGATACAGGGCGTAGTTCTGGAAGACCATCGCGATGTCCCGCTCACGCGCGGGCAGGGTGGTCACATCCCGCTCGCCGATCCGCAACGTGCCGGAGGTGATCTCCTCCAGCCCCGCGACCATCCGCAGCGCCGTGGTCTTGCCACAGCCCGATGGGCCCACGAGCACCATGAACTCGCCGTCGGCGACCGAGATGTCAAGGTCGTGGACTGCGTGGAAGCCGTTGGGATAGACCTTGTTGATCGCGCCCAGTTCGATTGATGCCACTGCTACTCCTGCTTTCGGTTCCCGGACTCAGACACGGATGACGTTGACGCCGGCGGCCGTGAGCTCGGCAACGTGCCCCTCGTTGGCGGCCTCATCTGTGATCAGCGTGTCGATCGCCGTCACGTCGCAGATGCGGGCGAACCCGGTGCGACCGAGCTTGCTGGAGTCGGCCACGGCGATCGCGCGCGCGGCGCGCTGCACGAGCGTCGCGTTGGTCATCGCCTCGGCGTGGTCATAGGTGGTCAGCCCGCCGCGCAGGTCAAGCCCGTCCACACCCAGGATCGCGAGGTCAAGGTTGAAGGCCTCGATCGCGGAGACCGAGAGCGGTCCCGAGAGCTCAAAGGAGGCATTTCGCGCCTCGCCGCCGGAGAGGATCAGCCGGATGTTGCTGCGCGGCGCCAACTGCATGCCGATGCTGAGGCTGTTAGTGACGACCGTCAGGCGGCGGCGGCCGGCTATCGCGCGCGCCACCGCCAGCGTCGTGGTGCCGCCGGTGAGACCGACCGACGAGCCGTCGCGCACGAACTTTGCAGCAGCGTCAGCGATCCGGCGCTTCTCCACCGGATGCTGGGAGGCGCGCTCCGCGATGGGACGCTCGACGAACCCGCCGGGCCGTCCGACCCTGCCCCATGAGCGCGCGACCGCGCCCTGCTGCTCCAGCACTCTGGTGTCACGCCTGATCGTTGCCGGAGCAACCGACAGTTGCTCAGCGAGCCACTCCACCGTCACCGGATGCGCGGCCGTCTCGACCAACTCCACGACCGTGCGCAGGCGCTCGTCGCGACCGTTGCCCTCGGGTTCACTCATGCGTGGAGCTCGACTCTGATCACTTGACACTCCCGGCAACGATGCCGTCAACGATGAAACGGTTCAGGAAGAAGACGATCAACGCCGGCACGGCGATCGCGACGATCGCGCCCGCGTTGATCATCGTGTAGGGAACCACGTGACGGCCCGCAAGCGCGGACAGCGCGACCGTGAGCGGCTGCGTGGCGTTGGTGCTCGACAGCACCAACGGGAAGATGAACTGCCCCCAGCCGAACAGGAAGGTGATGATCGCCGCCGCCGCCATCCCGGGACGCACGATCGGGAGCACGATGCGGCGAAAGATCTGCAGCGTGGTCGCACCATCAATCGCCGCAGCCTCCTCAATACTCGCGGGGAGAGCCTGAAACATGTTGTACATGATCCACATCGCCAGAGGGAGGAAGCCTGAGGTGTACACGAAGATGATCCCGATGTAGGTGTTCACCAGGTGTGTGGTGGTGAGGATCTGATAGATCGGGATCAGCGTCGCGTAGACCGGGAGCGTCAGGGTCGCCAGCACCAGGTAGAAGAGGGCGCCACGTAGACGGAAACGCAGACGCGCAAAGGCGTAGGCGCCGACCACCGCTATGACCAGTGTCAGGATCGTGGCGCCGAGGCTCTCGATCGAGGAGTTGAGCAGCGCCTGCCCGACGCCGCCGGCCGTGGAGGCACTGGAAGGTCCGACACCGAAGATCGCCTCGTAGTTGGAGAACTGCAGGTGTGTCGGAAACCAGGTTGGCGGGTTGCTCTGTGCCTCGGCGTTGGTCTGCAGGCTCGTGTTCAACGCCCAGTAGACGGGGAACAGCGACCAGAGCAGCACCACCGCGATGCCGATCGGACGCAGCCAGCGCAGGCGTGAACGCCGCATCAGTACTCAACCTTGCGGTAGATGATCTTCACGGCGAGCAATGAGAGGGCGATCGTCGTCACCGTGGCCATCAACGAGAGCGCATAGCCGTCGCCGAAGTTGAGGTTGCCGAACGTGATCTGGTAGGTCTCACTCATCAGCGAGGAACCAGTCGAGGCGCCGGCGTTGAGCACGTACACCTGATCAAAGATGTTCAGGGACATGACCAGGCCCTCCACGACCGCGATCGCGATCCCGGGACGGATCAGCGGCAGCGTGATGCGCTTGATCGCGTGCCAGCCGTTGGCACCGTCAACGTCGGCTGCCTCGTATAGCTCTGAGGGGATCGACTGCAGGGACGCGAGCACCAGAATCGCCGCCAGCGGCGTGATCTGCCAGACCTGCACAAGGGAGATGAAGAAGATCGTCTCCAGCTGATGGGTTCCGAGCCACAGCTGGTAGTTGTGGATCACGCCGGCAGTCTTGAGCGTGGCGTTGAGCACACCAAACGTCGGGTCATAGATCCAAGACCAGATCACGCCCTCAACCACGCCCGGCAGCGCCCATGGCAGCACCATCAGCGCCAGGACGATCCCGCGACCGCGGAACCGGCGCTGCAGCAGCAATCCGAAGAGGATGCCGAGCCCGACCGACAGCACCACTCCAAAAACCACGTAGATGCCGGTGTTCAGCAGGCTGGCTCGCACCTGTGCGTTATTGAAAACGTCCTGGAAGTTGCTGAACCCGGCAAAGTGTGTCGGCGGCACCAGAGCGTTGTCGTGCACAAACGCCGCGTAGGCCGTCTTGATCGTTGGATACAGCGCGAGCGCGCCGATGAAGACGAGCAGGGGCGCGACCATCGCATATGGCAGCGCGGTCTCGGCCGCGCCGCGGCGGATCGTCTGGCTCCTGTTCTGATTGGTCCGCCCGGGCAGGCGGCTGAGTGCGCTCATCCTGGTGAGAGGCCGGGGCTGGGGCCGCACAAGCGGTGCGGCCCCAGCACGGAGGCTGTCTTACCCGCCGAGGCTCTTGACCTGCTGGGCGATCGCGCTGATCGCCGCCCCAACGGACTCACTACCGGATGCAGCCTGGTGGATGTTCGTGTAGACGGCGTTGGAGAACTGCGCATACCACGGCGGGGCGCCGGCCGGGAAGATCGGCTTCGCGTGGTGTTCGAGCAGCGCCTGCAGGGTCGCGGCACCGGGGACCTTGTGCGACTTGACGAGATCCGCAAGGCCGCCCCGGTTGGACGGCAGCGGGAAGGTGGGGATCACGTACTTGGAGCCCTTGGCGCCTGCAAACGCGGCCTGGTTGGCAGGCTGTTCCATCCACTTCATGAACACCAGGGCGGCCGCGACATGCTTGGCCGTCGTGGGGATGCCGATGCCATCGGGGTTGCCGAGGTTGGCGCCAACACCCTTGGCGCCGGGCGTCGGGATGTAGCTGACCTGGCCGACCACCTTGGACTGCGAGGGCACGTTGTAGATCGTGCCGACGTCACCCGAGTAGTCGGAGAAGACGCTGGCGGTCACCCCGTGCGCCTGATCGGTCTCAAGCGCCTGATAGTCCTGCATGTTGAGGTTCGCCTTGGGGACCAGGCCGGTCTTGTAGGCGTTGATCATCCAGGCCATCGCCTTGTAACCGGGCGAGGAGGGCGAGGTGAACAGCGGCTTGTAGTTGGCGCTCAACACGTTGCCGCCAAATGCTGCCGTCATCTCATACCAGTAGGTCGAGAGGCCCTCGGCCGCGGCAAATGGGATGTCCAGCGGGTTCTTCGCCGAGGTCTTGGCGGCAATCGCCTTGAGGTCGGCCTCATACTGAGTGAGTGTCGTCGGATTGCGCTTGACACCGGCTGCGTGCAGGTACTTCTCGTTCATGGTCGTGACCAGCAAGGAGCCGTCCATCGGCATCCCCAGCAGCTGGCCCTTGCGGATGAAGGCCGGTGCCTGCGGGTACTGGGCACGCACGCTCGCAAGCGGGAAGTACTTGTTCAACGGCTGGAACCACTTGGTCGCGTAGTACTCACCAACCTTCGACCAGTCGACGTCGGTGACGTCGGCGAAGTAGCTGTGCGCCTGTGCGGCCGCAGCGATCTTGGTCTGTAGCGAGTCCCACTGGACGTAGTTCCAGTTGACCTTGATGCCCGTCTGCTTGGTGAACTGCGCCAGGTCGGCCTTTGGCGCCGGATAGGCGATTGCCACGTTGATGGTGGTGCCCTTCAGCGATGACGACGCGGCCGTTGCCTTATGCGCGCTGGCGCTGCTCGCCACGGCCGCGCTGATCGCCAGCGCTCCCGTCAGTGTTGTTGCGATTCCGAATCGCCGTTTACGTCTCATTTTCCTGCTCCTCCCGATGTGCGTCTGACTGTTGCTAGGGGTCTCTCTCTGTTCATGCTCCTGCCACGGCCGCTGCCGCCGCGTGGCGGTAAGCGGTCGCGATGTCGAGGTAGGCGGTGGCGATCCTGTCGACCACCTCGTCCTCGTCAATCTCTCGTCTGACAAGTGCGGCATATGGGTCGGTCCAAAGCGTCCGCCCGACCGCAAAGCCGACAAAGCCGCCGGTCGCAGCTGCGATCTGAACCCAACGGATCACGCTCGCGCGATCCTGACCGCGGCCAAGCACCAGGCAGCCGGATTCGGCGTTGGCAGCCGCCGCGGCCGCGACTGCCGCTGCCGCCGCCGCGTCGTTGTTGCCCTCGAGCTTCCACCAGTCCGGGCGCAGGCCGTCCGCGGCGAGCTGCTCAATCGCCGCCACGGTGAGGGCGGGCCGGAGTTCGTCATCGAAACGCGTCGTGGCGGCGGCCTGTTCGGCCGTGGGTGGAACGAGGACCTCAAGCATGAAGCGATGGCTGGTGGTACGCAGGTACTCCTGGAGCCGCTTCAACTGCGTGCGCGAGCGCGCGTTGCGCTCGGCATCGCCGGCGACGTTGTAGCGGACGAGCGCCTTGACCGCGTGGGGATCGACGCGCTCGATCGCCGCCGCAAAGCCGTCGCCGTGCTCGAAGACGAACTCGGGTTGGCCGCTGCGCTCTGACGGGATCACGACCGGAAGCTGCACCGCCGCTGCGGCGGGGATCGCGTCAACTCCGTACTCCTCATCCAGCAACAGCATCGGAGTCTCATCGGGCCCCAGTTGCGGACGTGCGCTGTCAAGCGCCCGCACACACAGGACCTTGAGCCGGCGTGCCGCAACCTCGGTTTCCGCGGCCGGTACGCCGAGCGAGGACAACCACCCGCGTAGAGAGTTGCGGTGGTCAACGGCCATGATGAAGGTCGTCACCGTTCCACCTCCTGCATCGCGTCGACCTGCACGGCTCCAAGCGCCACCTCGTAATCGGCAGCGTCAAGTGCGCCGGCCGTGGGCGTGCTGATGCTGGCCAGCGCAGCGGCAGCGCCCTCCCGCAGGAGTTCCGGGAAGGACCTGCCTGAGCCGAGCCCGCGTGCCAGCGCCGCTGAGAAGGCATCGCCCGCCCCGATCGGGTTGCCGGCCGCCGGCGGATGCGTCACGCGCCAGCAGTCCCCATTGACGCCGATCGCTCCGTGCTCACCGAGCGTGACCACCACCGAGCCCGCTCCGAGCGCCCGCAACTCCGCGGCACCGGACAGCACATCGCTGTCCGTGGTCACCTGACGATCGAGCGTCTGTGCGAGTTCAGCTCGGTTGAGCTTGACGATCAGCGGCCGCTCCTTGAGCGCCATGCGGAGCGCGGCGCCACGCGCGTCGAGAATCACCTGCACCCCGTGGCGGTTCGCCTGCCGGCAGAGGCCCGCGAGCGCTCGGTCGGGCGCACCGGGCGGAAGGCTGCCCGCGATCACCAAGGTGCTGATGCCGTCCAGCAACTCAGCGGTGTGGGCCTCAAAGGCGTCCCAGTCGCGTTCGGTGACAGTTGGCCCCGGCTCGTCAAAGGCCGTCGTGCTGCCGTCCTTCGCGGTCACGGTGACGGTCTGGCGCGGCGCGCCGTCAATCGCAAAAAGCTTGGACTCGATGCCCGACTGCGCCAGGTCGCTGGTGGCGTCCGCAAGCGCCGACCGTCCGATCACGCCCGTGATCAGCGTCTGCGCACCCAGACTCCGCAGGCAGCGCGAGACATTCACGCCCTTGCCGCCGGTCTGCGCGTGCGCGCGTGTGACCTTGTGCACCGCGCCGACCTCGAGGTGATCGATCACATAGGTGCGATCGACCGCGACGTTGGCGGTGACCGTGAGAATCATGCGACCGCCCCGACCTTTGCAAGCGCGAGCGCGACAGCTCCGCGCAGGGAAGCGTCGGCGCCGAAGCGGGCTCGCAGGATCTGCGGTGGAAACGGCACCGCCCTGTTGGTGAGCTCGCGGATCGCCTCGAGCACGCCCGATTCGCCGCGCATGTAGCCACCGCCGAGCGCGACCACGCTCGGGTTCAAGGCGCTGCAGAGGTTCGCCGTCATCACCGCGATCCCGGTCCAGAGTTCGTCGATGAAGCGGCGGGCGCCGGGGTCGGTCCGGGCGAGCTCGATTGTGTCGGCGACTGAGGCCGGAAGGCCCTCGCCGGCGAGCCGTCGGGCCGCTCCGGTACCGCCGAACCAGGCCTCGAAGGGGGCGATACCGTCGATCGCCATGTGCTCCTCAGGGCCGCCACGAAGGAGGCTGTAACCAACCTCACCGGCGGCGCCGTTGGCACCCGTGAGCAGCTCCCCGCGACAGATGATCCCGGCGGAGATTCCCGACCCGAGATTCAGGTAGATCCCGTCGCTGACATCGCGCAGCGACCCCCAGGTCAGCTCCGCCTGCGCGGCCACGTGCACGTCGTTGCCGATCGAGAGGGGGAGGTCGGGGAATGCGCGCTCAACCGCTTCGGGGATCCGCAGCGCGGTCCAGCCCGGCACGTTGGTGGCCAACTCGACCCGATCGACATGTGTGTAGCCCATGGTTGAAACGCCGATCGCGCGCACTTGCTGACCGGCGGCGAGCGCCTCGTCGTGCACCCGTTGGGCGAGCGCGAGCGCGCGCACAAGCACGGACTCCGCGCCCTCAGCGGCCAGCGTGGGAGCGTGGCTCACACGCTGGACCTCGCCGTCTGCAGTGCCGATCCCGGCTGCCAGCTTGGTCGCACCCATGTCGAGCGCCAGCACCGCTGTCGGGTCCACCGTCAAGTGGCTACCGATCCCCCGCCAGCACGACGGAGCGCGAGATGTGGGGCGGCTGGTCGGGATCGATCCCGCGCAGGTTCACGAGTCCCTCGGCGAAGCGATGGATGCGGACAAGCTCCGCCAGCGGATCGCCCTCGCTCCTGATCAGGCGCGCACCCGTAGCCCGGATCTGAGCGTCGATCGAGGGCTCTTCCGCGTCCAGGATCCATACGAGGCTGCGCTCGTTGATGGCTGAGATCGGCCCATGGCGATACTCCATGGTCGCGTAGGCCTCACTCCACGTAGCCAGGATCTCACGGAACTTCAGCGCCGCCTCTTGCGCGAGCGCCATGCCAACGCCGCGACCAAGGAACACGAACTGCTGGATGTCGGGCGCCCAATCGGGCAACGACTCCGTGAGATGGCGCTCGGCCCGCTTGGCCGAGCGCTCGACGTCCCAGCCGTAGGCGCCGAGCAGCAGGCTCAGCACCGTTGTGGCAAACCGGGTCTGCACGACCGAGCGCTCGTCGGCAAACGGGAGGTCGAGTTCATCGTTCAGGGTCGGACCCAGCGGCGACCCCTGCCCACCGGTGATGCCCAACACAGGGGTTCCGTGCGGCAGCGCCCTGACGGCGTCAATGATCTCCGTCGTCGTACCGGAGCGGCTGATCGCAATCACCTTCTCCCAGGCGCGACCGGCCGGCACCTCCGAGCCCGGGAAGGCGTCGGTCTCCCCCTTACCCTGACGCTCCCTGTAGATGGCCGCCGCCTGGGCCACGTAGAGGGAGGTCCCGCATCCGAGGATGCCGACCCGCGAGCCGTCCTCCGGAAGCTTGCTCCTGAGGCCGTCCATCAGCGTTTGTGCCTGCCGCCAGATCGACGGCTGACTGGCGAGTTCTGTCGAAAAATGCGTCACGGCGCGAAATCTAATCACAACTGCGCAAGCTTTGAACAAATTTTGCGCAGAACTCGTGCGCCGACGGCACCGCTGAGAGCAGCGACTCGGCGCGATCAGGGGCCTCCCCGGAGGCCCCTGGATCAGCTCTCCCGTTCCAGGAGAATCGCGGTCACGTCATCCGACTTGGAGAGTCTCGGGTATCGGACGAGGCTGTCAGGCATGTTCTCCTTGCCGCGAAGCCGGCCGAGGAGGTTGGCAAGGCCATGAGCCTCTGCGGAACGGATCAGCTGTGATGGCGAGTCCGCCAAAGCAAACGGCTCGATCAGTCGTTCAAAGCCGTCGGTGTAGAGCAGAATGGCCTGGATCTCGGACAGCGCGACCCGCTGGGAGACTGTCTCGGCAGCAGCTCTCGGATCCCCTGAGACCACCCAATAGGATCCAGGCGTATTGCTCTCGGCGCGATGCTTTCTGAGCATCGGGAGGACCGCCTTGAAGGCAGCCTCCTGGTCTCCGTGCTTGCCGAGTTCGGCGGCCAGTGCGTTGGTGGCGGCGCGGTCTCTCGCCGCGAGCCGTCGGTCTGTGACCATGATGTCCGGCTTTCCGGCGCGGCGGATCACGATTGTGCAGTCGCCCAGGACGGTGGCGGCGACCGCACCAGCATCAACGAGATACACCAGACCGACGGTGCAGGAGAGCGCGTCGGCGGGATCGATCGAGGTCCCGCTGCGCGCCATTTGACGGAGGGCCAGATCGAACATCTGCTCTGCGTCAGGCGACCGATGGTCTTCCAGCGCGCGCAGTGCGTCAGCCGCGAACTCACCGGGTTCTCCAGCGCGCATCGGGCCGAGCGGACTGGCCCCGTCCGCGACTCCAACGAAATCCACTCCGACGCGCTTGGCGTCCTGCGTCCGCTGGCGGATGCTGTCCTCCACAGTCGTGCAGCGGAACGGTTGGCCGCCGAGCGTGAGCGAGAACGGGTCCTGCTCAGAGCCCACTTGAACCGCCCCTACAACGTGATCCATCGATCATAAGCACGCCCCAGCTGATCGGCCGACGAGATTGACGGCGGGTGAAAATGCCGCACAAGACTAGACGGGAGATGGCGAGTGGCGAATGCGCTCAGGCCAGAGAACAAGGCTCCCGGGCGCTCGGGTTGAAGGATCCCGACCCTCGGAGATCCGCGCGGCGCCGGCTAATCCAGCGCCAACCGCTCACCGCCCTCGATTGCGCTCAAGAGGACGCTCTGAGGCGGAGCAAGCGGGCACAACCAGGCAGGGTCGTAGCGACAGGACGGGTGGTAGCTGAAGTTGAAGTCCAATACCAGCCGGTCCCCGACGCTCCCCAGGTCAGCCCCCTTGGCGGTGTCGAGCAGATAGCGGCCCGCACCGTAGGTCGAGTCACCGGCGGTCGCGTCACGGAACGGAACGAAGATGCCGCCCCCGTACTGCTCCAGCAGCCACACCGCCAGGCGTCCGCCGAGTGGGTCGGGCAGCTGCACCCAGCCGAGCTGACGCAGGCGGGTCGTCTCCTCAACGGCGGTGGCAACCGAATACGTGGTTGGCGTACTGACCGGCACGAGCGGCAGCTCGAAACGCAGGCTGCGGTCATAGGGCCAGTAGGGCAGGCCCGTCACACGCAGCGGGTCGCCCGGCGTCAGTGGACTCTGCGGGTGCTCCCGAAAGAGACGATCACGACGCTCTCGCCACAGGGCGTGTGCGCGCGCTGCATCGTCGCACCGTCTCACCTCGCGGTAGAGCTCCGCAACCTGGCGACGCCAATCAAGCAGTGACAGAGCGTCCGACCCCACCGCCACGCGGCCCTGTTCCAGCTCCTCTGAGGACATGAAGGGGGATGCTACGGGTCTGACCGCCGCAGCTGGCTGTCGCCGCCCACAGCCCAATCTGGTTGTCTGACGATAGGTACCGAGCCAGCCCGATCAACGTCCGGATGCGCGATCCGGCCGTGGCCGCGGTGGACCGGTCGTCCCGCGGATCACGAGTTTTGTGGGGACGGTGACGGCGCGCTTGATCTCATCGCCCCGGAGCGTGCTTAACACTATCTGCCCGGCGATCTCCCCCTGCCCAAGGGCAGGCTGATGGACGGTTGTCAGATCGGTCAGCTCCGCCAGCGGGTGGTCGTCGATACCGATCACGGAAATGTCGCCAGGTACCGCAAGCCCCGCCCTGCGGAGACTGCGCATGGCCCCGAGCGCGACCTCATCCGAATGGGCATAGACCGCCGTAGGCGGCTCGCGCAGACTCAAGAGCCTGTCCATGGCCGCAGCACCTTCAGCACCGCCCCAACGGGTGGTCTCCACGAGCTCAGGATCGGCTTCGATGCCGGCATCAGCCAACGCCGCGAAATATGCCTGCGAGCGACCGGCCGGGGGCACCGGTTGATCAGGGTCGTAGGTTTCGATCATCGCGATTCGTCTGTGACCCAGGAATGTCAGGTGATCCATGGCCTGACGTCCCGCGGCGAAGTCGTCTATGCACACGTAGGGATATGAAGCATGCTGACCCCCGGCGGCGATGATCGCAACGCCCATCAATGCCAGCCGGCGTTGCTCCTCCTCATCGACCGGGAACGCGAGCACAACCACAGCGTCGACCTTGCGCCGAGCAGGTAGCCGCTCAAAGAAGTCGCGCCGGTCGTGAAGGTCGCCCACGTGGTAGAGCAGGACGTCCATGTCAGCTTCTCGCAGGACCGCTTCCAGCCCCTCAAGCAGCGACGCGAAGAACCAGCGTGAGATGTGCGGGACCACCACGGCAACGCGGCCGGTCGTGCCGGTGGCAAGACGCGAAGCCTCTGGCGAGACGACGTAGGAGAGCTGCTGCGCGGCCGCAAGCACCCGCTGCCGTGTGTCAGGCGCAACTCCCGGGGCGTTGCTGAGCGCCCGGGAGGCCGTGGCCATCGAAACCCCGGCCAGCGTTGCGACCTCGGCCATCGTCGGATGATTGTCGCTGCCCATCGCGGACGATCATATTGCAAACGCTTCCAAGAAATTTTGCAAGCGTTTCCAATCACATTCTCAGTGCCCGCACAGGAACTACGTCTCCGCAAACCGGCCGCTGAGAGCGGCTCGGAAACAGGTCATGAAGAACGAGATATTCACCGTGTTGGGCTCCTGTTAGCCGATTTTTACTAACAGTTGCCTAACCGATGGACCGGGTTGCAGCTGTTTTGGCCTATCGCCCAGGGCGGCGCCCTCTTGGGCCCACCAAATACACTCGACGGCCACGGGTCGGATGCGACGAGATCCCTAAACAACCCCTTGACACGCAACTTGTACTCACTTACTGTAAGCGTTTCCAAAGGCTTGGGGCAGTTCTCAGAGCCGCAACACAACAGTTAGGAAGGGGAGAGATGAACAAAGAGACGCGCTCCGTGTCTCGATCCTCCGTTGGAGGTCGTCGGCGCGTAGCCAGCCGTATGGCTGTGTTGTTGTCAGTTGCCACAGGGGTCGCCGGATTTGCAGCAACCGGTGCGTCCGCCTCGTCCGCACCGGTCACGATCAAGATGTTTTCCGGATCGGGCCTTGCCAAGGTCAACCAGGCGCTCGCAACGGCGTTCAACAAGTCCCAGCACGGCGTCAAGGTTGTGCTGCTGACTGTCCCCGATGCCGACTACAACACTGCGCTTCCGCGAGATCTCCAGTCAAGCGCCGGCCCTGACGTGGCCGCCCCGGCCGCGCTGGTCCAGGAGGTTGCAGACCATCAGCTGCTCAACCTCAACAGCTACGCAAAGCAGTACGGATGGACCAAGAAGTTCTCCAAGCAGGCGCTGGCCCCCGGTCGCGTCAACGCCCACGGCGTGATCGGAACCAACGGTTCGCTCTACATGGCGGGTGGCCAGGCAGGGGTTGTGACCGGCATCTTCTACAACCGGGCGCTGCTGGCCAAGCTGAACCTGACGGTTCCCAAGACCCTGGCTCAGTTCGGTGCTGATCTGAAGGCCGCCAAGGCAGCAGGCATCACACCGATCGTCGCCTCCAACGCCGACGGCCTGACGGGTCACCTCTTCGACATGCTCCTTGGCGACTACATGGGCGCCCGGAAGATCGACAACGTGATCAACAACGTCCCGGGCTCAACGGTCAACACGCCGGGGGCTGTGGCAGCCGCGAACCAACTGGCCTCTTGGATGTCCGCCGGATACTTCAACTCGGACGCCAACGCGATCCAGCAGACACAGTCCTACCAGGAGTTCGGCGCCGGCAACGGGCTGTTCTTCATCAGCGGCTCCTGGATCGAGAGCGGCGGCAACTTCCCGGCCTCATTCCAGTACGGGATGATGCCGTTCCCGCCGCTGCACGCCGGTGGCCCGTACTCCGCGATGGAGAGCAACGCCCTGGCATTTGCGATCTCGGCCAAGTCGAAGCACCAGGCCCAGGCAGCCGAGTTCCTGAACTGGCTCGGCTCACGCAAGGCCGCCAAGGTGTACGTGAAGGTCGGAGGCGGCAACGCACTTGGACTGGCAAAGATCACAGCGCCGTCCTTGAGCGCCTCACTCACAAAGCAGACGGAGAACATCTACCAGCTCGTGCAGAAGGACAACGGCGTGCTCAACTGGTTGCAGAACCAGGGCACCACCGTGAACGCCGACTATCCTCCGCAGCTCCAGCTGCTGATGGCCGGTAAGACAACTGGCTCGGCGCTGATTCAGAAGCTCGAGTCCGACGTTCAGGCTGACCGCCAGGCGGCCTAGCCTCAAAGCAGCCTGCGACAGTGACGGCCCCGCGAACGGCGGGGCCGTCACTCAGCAGCCGAGCGCAGCGCGGCTTCCTGCAAGACCCCGTCCACTCCGTCTCCATGACCGCGACCGCCGAATCAACCGCAACAGCAAGCCCACGGCGCCGAAGCGTCGTTCTGCGCAGGTACGCGGGCTGGATCTTTGCGCTGCCGGCACTGCTCTTCTACGGGATCTTTGAGTTCCGGCCGATACTTTCAGCCCTCAGTTACTCGTTCTATCAGTGGGACGGCGTGGCTCCCACCAAGAAGTGGGTCGGGCTGGCGAACTATGGCGCGGTGTTCACGCAGCCTCAACAGCTCGCGTCGCTGATCCACGCGTTTGTATTCATCTTCTTCTTCACGGTGCTCCCGGTCAGCTTCGGCCTGGTCGTGGCATCGATCATGCGCACGGTCAAACCAGGGCCATATGGCACCGTCACCCGCACACTGCTGTTCCTGCCGCAGATCATTCCCGGAGCGGCCGCCGGCGTTGCCTGGAACTGGATGTACTCACGGGACGGTTTCGTCAACACGGTGCTGCAGTGGGTCGGGCTGGGCAGCCTGGCACAGCCGTGGCTCGGCTCGTTTTCCCTCGCACTTCCTGCCGTTGGCTTCGTGGGAACCTGGTTGGCAACCGGTCTCTGTTCGGTCCTCCTGATGGCCGGCGTGGGTAGCATCGATCCCGGCCTGTACGAGGCCGCCAGCCTTGATGGTGCCGGTGCCTGGTGGCGCTTCCGCGCTGTCACCCTTCCCGGTCTGCGCCAGCAGATCGGAGTGTGCGTGACCATCACGATCATCGCTGCACTGTCGAGTTTTGACGTGGTTTACCTGATGACCCAGGGCGGGCCGGGTTACACCACACTCGTTCCCGGGGTTGAGGTTTACAACCTCGCCTTCAATGAGAACCAGATCGGGGCGGCCTGCGCGTTGGCAGTCGTGCTCGCCCTGATCGTCATGCTGATCGTGGTCCCGCTTCAGCTCTTCTTCCGCAAAGGCGACTCATGAGCGATAGCTGGAGCAGCAAGCTACCGCGCTATGCCCTCCTGGGCGCCGTCGCGCTCTACTCGATCATTCCCGTGCTCAGCATGTTGAGTGCCGCGCTGCTGCCCCAGAACGTGATCCCAACCGGGCTGAACTTCACCCTTCATCCACAGTGGCACAACTTTGTTGACGCATGGAGCCTCGCCAACATGAGCACGCTCCTGAAATCCAGCGTCCTGTTGGTCGTGGGCGTCGTTCCAGCCGCGTTACTGATCTCCACGCTGGCGGCGTACGCGATCGTCATCCTGCGCATTCCTCTGGGTGGGATCTTCTACGCGGTGCTGGTACTCACACTGGTGCTGCCGTTTGAGATCGTGGTCATACCGCTGTACTTCCAGGATCAGGCGATGGGTCTGCTCAACACCAGGTGGGGTCTGATCCTGCCTCTGATCGGCCTCAATATGCCGTTTGCCGTGTTCTGGATGCGCTCCTACTTCCTCAACATGCCGGCCGAACTGTATGAGGCGGCAACGGTCGACGGTGGCTCTGCCTGGGCCATCTTCTGGAAGGTTCACCTTCCGCTGGCTCGCCCTGCGGTGGCGTCCCTGGGACTGCTCATGTTCCTGTCAACATGGAATCAGTTCCTGCTGCCACTGGTACTCATGGCCAATCCCAACAACTGGACACTCGCGGGAGCGCTCCAGACGTTCCAGAACAAGTACGGCACCAACGAGGTCCTGCTCAACGCGGGCGCCATTGAGCTCATGGCGCCAACGATCCTCGTGTATCTGATCCTCCAGCGTCACTTCGTCAAGGCGATGATGCAGGGAGCAGTCAAGGGCTGACGGACCATGCAGACCGACACCGACACCGACACCGAACACAAGAGGAGCCTGACGCAGTGACCGACATGCAAGTCACAGGGGCCACGGGCTCTGAGCCTGTCCACCGCCGGGCCGCATGGTGGCGGGACGCGGTCGTCTATCAGGTGTACATCAGGAGCTTCGCCGACGGCAACGGTGACGGCATTGGTGACATCGCGGGCCTGCGCACACGCCTGCGATACCTGGCTGATTTGGGCGTTGACGCCATCTGGGTGAACCCGTGGTACCGCTCGCCGATGGTCGACGGGGGCTATGACGTCGCTGACTACCGAGCGATAGATGAACTGTTCGGTGACCTTGATGACGCAGACGCTCTGATCGCGGACTGTCATGCGCTTGGTATCAGAGTGATCGCGGACATCGTGCCAAACCACACATCAGCGATGCACCGCTGGTTCCAGGATGCTCTGCGCGCCGCACCCGGCTCCCCGGAGCGAGCACGCTACTGGTTCCGCCGTGGCCGTGGCCTGGAAGGCGAACTGCCACCCAATGATTGGCGCTCTCGTTTCGGCGGCAGCGCGTGGACCCGGGTGAACGATCCCGACGGTCGCCCCGGAGAGTGGTATCTACACCTGTTTGACGCCCAACAGCCGGACCTGAATTGGGAGAACTCCGAGGTGAGACTCGAGTTTGAAGCCATTCTCCGGTTCTGGCTGGATCGAGGCATCGACGGTCTGCGCATCGATGTTGCGCACGGCCTGATCAAGGATCCGTCCCTCCCTGATCTGGGCGAGCGGGCGGCGAGCGAGGAGCTGCAGGCGCCACCGAACACGATCGATCACCCGCACTGGGACCGGGATGAGCTTGCAGGCATCTACAGACGGTGGCGCCAGATCGCCGATGAATACCCGGGTGATCGCATGTTTGTGGCTGAGGCCTGGGTCACCAGTTCAGATCGGCTTGCAAGGTATCTGGACGACGGCCTCCTGCACACCGCCTTCAACTTCCACTTCCTCACCTGCAAGTGGAGCGCTCAGGAGTTCCGCGGCGCCATCGATACGACTCTCAACAGCCACTCACTGGTTGGCGCACCACCTACGTGGGTGCTCGCAAACCACGATGAGCCCCGTTACGTGACCAGGATGGGGCGAAGCGATCGAATCCGGCAGGCTGAGGAGCACGCACAGTCCCCCGGGGTTGATCTCGCACTTGGCACGCGCAGGGCACGCGCGGCGGCGCTTCTGCTGCTGGCGCTTCCGGGGAGCGCATACGTCTATCAGGGCGAAGAGCTCGGCCTGTGGGACGTAGAACCAGGTGTCGGTCAGATTCAGGATCCCGCCTTTGCGAGAACCGGGAGAACCCGCGACGGATGTCGCATCCCCCTACCGTGGTCCGGTGATCGAGCGCCGTTCGCCTTCAGTCAGCCACCGGTCGCGGCGGACGACGTCTGGCTGCCGCAACCTGCTGCGTGGAGTGACCTGACGGTGAGCGCTCAGCTAACCAGCCAGCATTCAATGCTCGCCCTCTACCGCGCGGCCCTGGAGCTTCGCCGTCAACATCCAGCACTCGGGGACGGCACGCTCGACTGGTGTGAGCCGCACCGTCCGGGCGTCCTCGAGTTCACCCGCGCTCCAGGATTCCGCTGCGTGGTGAACCTGTCAGGCGATCCCATTGAGTTGCCGGCCGGGGCTAACGTGTTGCTCTCGAGCGTTGCCGTCGCCGGTGGCCTGCTCCCGCCTGATGCCGCAGCCTGGCTCGAGGCGCAGCGTCAGTCTCCGGTGTGAACGCCCAAAGATGACGGCAGCACCGGGGCTGACGTAAGGTATCGACCGTGGACGGACCGACACGCGGCTCAGCATCCGACTCCGCCGGCGTGGAAGGCGTGGCTTCAAAGCGGCAGGCGAGCTCGGATTCGGTGCACCGGCTGCTGCGAGAGCAGATCCTCTCAGGCGAGATCGCGCCGGGGGCGTGGCTCTCACAGACTGAGCTTGCCGATCGTTTCGGTGTCAGTAGGACCCCGCTACGTGAGGCCCTGCGGATGCTGCAGGAGGAAGGTCTCATTGACACGAGCAGTCGGCGTGCCCGCGTTGCGAGCTTCGATCTGCAGGATCTTGAGGCGATCTCATCCGAGCGGATGGTCCTCTCGGCGCTGGCCACCTTCGTGTCGGTGCCGCTGATGACAGCCGCTGAACTCGAAGCGATGCATGCGGCTCTGATGGAACTGGAGCGGGCACGAGCAGCCGATGACCCGCTCGCCTGGCGCGCTGCCGATGCAGCCTTTCACGCGGCTCACTACGTACACGCGCCGAGCCGGATGTCCACAGAGGTGCGTCGTCTCGCAGAGCGCAACGCGCTCTACCAGCTCGTGTGGCGCAGGCATGAACCGCATCGGGACCCGGAGAGCGAGCGCGAGCACCTGCTGATCATGGAGGCCTGCGAGACGCGGAGCGCACTTGAGGCCGCTCGCTGCGTGGCTCGCCACCATGCCCGGATAGCGATCACCGTGCTGACGCACGCCGCCCCGGAACACGACCCATCGGTGGTGCGGGGAGCCGTGCAGCTGCTGCTCGGCGCTCCTCAATCAGCCTCGGACGGCTAGGCCCAGACGACCGCCGAGCTTACACCGAGCCGAGCAGCTCCTCAGCCACCAGGTCCAGCTGTTCCAGGTCATTCAGATCCCGCATCTGCAGATACAGCCTGCTGACGCCCAGCTCGGAATACGCCAGGATGCGCTCGCGGGCCCGTTCGACGCAGCCGACGAGCCCCGGTCCGGCCTCAAGCCGCGCGCGATCGTCACCCAGGCGATCGATCCGGACCTGGGATTCCCGCTTCGTGGCACCAATGGCGGTGGTGACCGCAATCGAGAGGGTCAGCGTGCCGGGGTCCCGGCCAATCGCCGCGCAGGCGTCGCGGACGCGCTGCAGCTGCACCGCCTCGCTCTCGAAGTTGTCAAAGGCGATGTTGAACTCATCTGCGTACTTGGCGGCCAGCCTCGGTGTCCGCTTTGGACCCTTCCCGCCGAGGATGATCGGCGGGCGTGGCATCTGCATAGGTTTGGGCAGCGCCGGGCATCGAGCCAGCTCGTAGTGACGCCCGGCGTAGTTGAACAACTCGCCAGCCGGCGTTGTCCAGATGCCGAGCAGGATGTCCAACTGTTCAGAGAGTCGTTCAAAGCGCTCCGCCAGCGGCGGGAACGGGATGCCGAACTGCACGTGCTCTGGCTCAAACCATCCGGCGCCCATTCCAAGCTCGAGCCGGCCACGACTCATCGCGTCGACCTGAGCCGCCTGGATCGCCAGCAGGCCCGGTGGGCGGTAGGTGGCACAGGTCATCATGCTCACCAGCCGTATGCTCGTCGTCTCGCGAGCCAGGGCACCGAGCGTCACCCATGAGTCCGTGGCGCCCGGACCGAGGTCGCCGTCGCCGATCCTTGAGAGATGATCGGAACGGGCAAAGGCCGGGAATCCCAGCTGTTCCGCATGCAGCGCCATCAGGAGCTGGTCCTCGTAGGTCGCACCCTGTTGGGGCTCGATCATGATGCGAAGTTCCATGTCGCTCCTGATTTCGTCCGACAGCCCGCTTCTCAGTGTTGCTCTAGCAGAGAGTCCCAGGCCGACCGTCGCCCGGCACCCGGATCGTCGACGACACTCGACGGCTCATCAAACAGCATTGTGGGGCGCCGAGTCAGCTCATAAGCCGGCCAGGCGCGCTCGGTCAGCGGCTCACCGGCCGCAAGCGCGAT
>JAKAED010000021.1 GCA_021820105.1 Actinomycetes bacterium
TGGCCGACCGCCTGCTGGCCGCGCTGGACGCCGCCGAGGCGGCCGGGGGGGACATCCGCGGTCGACAGGCGGCAGCTTTGCTGGTCGTGCCCGCCACCGGAGCTCCCTGGGAGACGAGCGTCTCGCTGCGGGTGGAGGACCACCCGGAGCCGCTGATCGAGCTGCGGCGCCTCTACGACCTCCATCTGGCCTACGAGCTTGCCGGTGAAGGCGATGAGCTGGCGGGAGCAGGCAACCATCAGCAGGCGGCTGATTACTACCGGCGGGCTGCCGAGCTCGCGCCAGGCAATCATGAGCTGCTCTTCTGGTCTGGCCTGGGCACCGTGTTGGCGGGCGAGCTGGAGTCCGGTCTGGGACTGGTGCGCGAGGCGATCCGCCTGCAGCCCGGTTGGGCTGAGCTGCTGCCGCGACTTCCTGCCGCCGTGGCACCGGCCGCACCGCTCGTCTGCGAGCGACTCGGGCTGTAGACGCTGCGGCCGGGCGTGGGCAGCACGCTCCACTCGCCTTGATGCTGGGCACCTCAGCACGCTCCAGGCCGAACGAGCGGAGGACCTGAGCAGGATGTTTCCGAACGCTAGCCGCGGGCACCCGGCCACGCACACGTGGCACGGTCGCGACCGCTGCGCTTGCTCGTGTAGAGCAGCTCGTCGGCGCGATGCAGCAGATCCAGATGGCTGTCACCGGGGCTTGCGATGGTGGCGCCGATTGAGATCGTGACCGATACGGAGCGCTGCCCTTCCAGATCCAATCCGGACGCGCGCACCAGCGAGAGCAACCGCTGGCAGGTGTTGGCAAGCTCGGTGGGGCCGGTGTGGGGGAGGATGACCAGGAACTCCTCCCCGCCGTAACGGCAGACCGTATCGCTCGCTCGCAGACTGGCCGCGAGCGTGCCGGCGATCACCTTCAGCATCCTGTCGCCGACCTCATGACCGTAGCGGTCATTCACCGCCTTGAAGTGGTCGATGTCCGCAAACGCGATCGCGAGCGGCTGACCGTGGCGCAGGGCTTCCGCCAGCGCGGTGGGCAGCGCAAAATCCAGGTAACGCCGGTTGGGGAGCCCGGTCAGCGGGTCTGTCACCACCAGGTGCTCGAGCCGTGCCGCGTGCTCCCTGGCGGCGTTGGGGACGGTCTCGTCGGTGAACGCCTCAAGGCCGCCGATGATGGCGTGCGTGTCCGGGTCTCTGATCGGGGTTGTGTTGGCTTTCACAGGACGGCGGTGGCCGTCCTTGTGGTGCAGCCACACGTGGCAGCTGCGGGGCTGTCCGTCCAGCATCGTCTCCGCAAGCGGGCAGGCGCTGCGGCAGAGCTGGGTCCCGTCGGCGTCCACGTGGCGCAGGATGTTGTCGAAACACCGCCGGCCGATCACCTCCTCGGCGCTGTAGCCGGAGATCTCCTCGCAGGCTCGGTTCCAGGTCAGGATCGTGCGGTTGCGATCCACCAGGTAGACCCCCTCGCTGAGCGTGTCAAGCAGCTGGGGCAGAGCGACAGGGCCGGAGAGCGCGCTTGTGAGAGTCGCCGCGTCGACTTCTACTGCACCGCATTCCTGGATCATCTGCTCTTCTTCTCGACCGATCACCGCCCCGGCCAGAGCGGGGTTTGCCGCAGCCTCCTGCGTATTTACTACTGACGACGCTCGACCAGCAGACCGTTCAGCAGGATGTCGGTGAGCGCCGTCGCGAGCCGCTCGCGCGCCGCCTCATCGTCGAGATCGATACCGAACAGGCGCCGCATCGCCTCCGGGGCATTGGCGAGCGAACCCATGCCGAGGCCGATCAGCGCCGTGACCACGTCCGGGTCGACGGGGCGCAGGGTGCCATTTGTGATCCCCGCCTGGATCCGGCGGCGCCCCAGCTCAACCAGCGGCCTGGCGCGCTCCTCCAGGTAGTCAAGCCGCTCCTCGGCTCCCTCCTCCGGGTCGTGCCACATGGCTGCGGTGAGACCGGGCGCCAGCGTTGTCTGTGCCAGCTGTGCACGCAGGATCTCCGCGAGGCCGGCCCCTGGCACCTGGCTGGGCAGCGCCTCGAGCATCGGTAGCCGCTGGGCGGTCAGGTGGTCGACGCAACCGCGCCAGAGCTCGTCGCGGGTCGCAAAGTGGTGCTGGATAGTTGGCAGCGATACGGCGAGCCGGCGTGCAACCTCCCGCAGCGCGAGCCCGCGGAGCCCGTGGTTGCGAATCGACTCCAGTGCGGTCGCAACGATCGCCTCGCGCGTCACCGCCGGACCCTCTTCCCGCCTGGGTCTGCCACGGCGGCGACCGGTGGAGCCAGTGCCGGCGGTGCGGGACGGCTTCTCAGTCGGCGCCTTGACTCCGGCTGGCTGCTGCTGACTCTCACTCTGAGGCGGACTGTGATCCACTCTGGAAGCCACGGGGACAAGGTAGCAGAAGTAATTTGTCATCTGACAGTTTTATTGGTAGGGTTCGCGCATGACCTCCGCTGAGACGCACTCCACCGTTTCCCACCGGCCCTCGCTGCTGGCCAGGGTCGGGACCGCCTGTGCCCGACGCCCGTTCGTCACCTTCGCCATCTGGCTGCTCGCGCTGGTTGCCACGCTCGGACTGAGCAAGAAGGTGGGCGCCACCTTCAGCGACAACATCAACCTCTCGGGCACGCAGGCTCATACCGGGCAGATCCTGCTGGCCGCAGGGGACCCCGCCGCCAGCGGCTACAGCGGTCTGATCGTCATGCATCTGGCCTCGGGGGAACTCAACAGCAAGTCCTCAGCGATCGGGCAGGCGCTGAAGAACGTCCAGTCGCTGCCGCACGTGCTATCGGTCACCAACCCATTGGCTCCGCAGTCACCGGCCTACTCGCGGGACGGTCACACGGCCTACGCGACGGTGCAGTTCGACGAACGTCCCAAGCTGCTCGGACACCCCTACATCGCGCGACTTGAGCACGCCATGTCGCCCACGAGTTCCGCCGGCGTGGAGGTGCAGTACGGCGGTGGGCTCGACGAGCTGTTTCGCCCCAAGGCAAACGACGCGCTCTCAGAGGTGATCGGTTTCGGTGTCGCGCTGGTCGTGCTGGCGTTCGGCTTCGGCAGCCTGATCGCGGCGGGGTTGCCGCTGCTGAGCGCGCTGGTGGCGGTCGGCACCGGCATCGGCCTGCTGGGACTCGCGGCCGCGATCATGACCTTCGGGACCACCGCGCCGACGCTCTCGATCATGATCGGCCTGGGGGTCGGAATCGACTACGCGCTGTTCCTCACCACCCGTTTCCGTCAGCAGGTGATGGACGGCGCCGACCCGGTTGATGCGGCCGGGTTCGCGGTCGGGACCAGCGGTCACGCGGTGCTGGTGGCAGCCTCGACCGTTGCCCTGGCGCTGCTCGGCCTCTACACCTCGGGAGTCACGTTCATCGGCCAGCTCGGTCTGGCGGCGGTGCTGTCGGTGCTGACCGCCGTAGTGGCGGCGCTGACGCTGGTGCCGGCGATGCTGGCGCTGGTCGGCCGCCGGATCGACCGGTTCACGGTCCGGCCGGCGGTCGCCGAGGCCGGCGGGGACAACGACACCTGGCACCGGTACGCACGCTTTGTCGAGCGCAATCCCTGGCGACTGTTCGCCGGCGCGCTTGCACTGCTCATGATCCTCACGATCCCGCTGCTCTCGATCAACCTCGGCCACATCGACGATGGCGCCGATCCGCTCTCCTACACCGACCGTCAGGCCTACGATCTGATCAGCAGGGGCTTCGGCGTTGGTGCCAACTCAGCCTTCACCGTCGTCGTCGATCTGCACGGCGTGAATGCCTCGGCGGCCAGCAGCATTGCCGGCAAGGTGCAGGGCGCGCTGGCCGGGACCTCCGACGTCGCCGGTGCAGGCGCGCTCTCGCCGACCAGCAACGGGAAGCTGCTCGTCGGCAAGGTGATCCCGGCCAGCGCACCGCAGGCCACGGCAACCAGAGAGCTCTTCCACAAACTGGTTGACACGACGCTTCCAAACACGCTCCGAGGCACCGGCGCCCACGGCTATGTGACCGGCACGGCAGCTCAGCAGATTCAGTTCCGCGACACCATCACCGGCAGCCTGCCGATCGTGATCGGCGTGGTTGTGGCGCTCGCCTTCCTGCTGCTGATGATGACCTTCCGCAGCATCTGGATCCCGATCAAGGCGGCGATCCTGAATCTGCTCTCCATCGGCGCCGCCTACGGCGTGATCGTGGCCGTCTTCCAATGGGGCTGGGGGCGGAGCCTGATCGGCGTCTCTGAGAACGTGCCGATCGAGTCCTACATCCCCGTGATCATGTTCGCGATCGTCTTTGGTCTCTCGATGGATTATGAGGTCTTCCTGCTGTCGCGCATCAAGGAGAGCTGGGCGGAGACGGGTGATAACACCGCCGCGGTGGGAGCCGGCCTGGCCGCCACCGCGCGGGTGATCTCCTGCGCAGCGATCATCATGGCAAGCGTCTTCCTCGCGTTCGTGCTCTCGACCAACGTGGTGGTGAAGATGCTCGCCGTGGGGCTCTCGGTCAGCGTGCTGGTCGACGCCACGATCGTGCGGCTCGTGCTCGTGCCCTCCACGATGACGCTGCTCGGTGCGGCCAATTGGTGGTTCCCGGCCTGGCTTGACCGGTTGCTCCCGCGCATTGACGCCGAGGGTGACGCCGCGGTGCCCGTGCGGTCCGAGCCGGCGCTGGCCAACGCTGGCGGCAAGTAGCGGCGCTCACAGCGTTGGGGGCGGCCAGCGGGCCGCCCCCAACAGCGCTCCACGAATCGTCTGCGAGCGCCATCATCCAGCCATGCGCGTGCTGGCGATCGATCAGGGCACCTCCTCCACCAAGGCACTGGTGGTTGAGGACGGTGGACGGATCGCCGCCGCTGAAGCGGTTGCGGTGAACCCTCGCTCGGGACCGGGCGGGGCGGTTGAGCAGGATGCGAACGAGCTGCTGGACTCGATCATCACGGCGGGTCGTCACGCCATGCAGACGGCGGGCGGGCGGATCGACGCCATTGGCATCGCCAATCAGGGGGAGACGGTTCTCGCCTGGGATCCGCGGACCGGGGAGCCGCTCGGGCCGGCCGTGAGCTGGCAGGATCGGCGGGCGGTGGCCGTCACGGAGGGGCTGGCCGACCGGGCGGAGCGTCTCACTGAGATCACGGGGCTGCCACTCGACCCCTACTTCTCAGCGCCGAAGCTGAACTGGCTGGCGGCCCGCGTCCAACAGGGGGCGGTGGTTGGGCCCGTCGATGCCTGGATCAACCGGCAGCTCACCGGCCGCTACATGACCGATGCAGCCACCGCATCCCGCACGCTGCTGTTGGACCTCCACAGCGGTGAGTGGTCACAGGAGGCGTGCGACGTGTTTGGTATAGACATTGAGGCGCTGCCCGAGATCGTCGACTGCGCCGGTCCCCTCGGGGAGACCGGCGCATTTGGGGATGAGCTACCTGTCGCCGGCCTGGTGGTCGACCAGCAGGCTGCACTGTTCGCCGAATCATGCCTGGAGGCCGGCGAGGCCAAGTGCACCTATGGCACGGGCGCCTTCCTGCTGGCCAATGCCGGTCAGCGCCCGGCTTCGTCAACATCGCGACTCGCATCCTGCATGGCGTGGAGGCTCGGCGGGATCAGCACGTACTGCCTGGACGGGCAGGTTTACAGCGCCGGCTCCGCGCTGACATGGCTCGAGCAGATCGGCCTCGTGGACGGTGCCGCCGCGCTCGATCAGGTGGAGTCGTCGGTGCCCGATGCGGACAGTCCGGTCTTTGTTCCCGGATTGTCGGGACTTGCGGCTCCGTTCTGGGCGCCCACGGCCAGGGGAGCGTGGCTCGGGCTCTCCTTGGCCAGCAGCCGCGACGACCTGATCAGCGGCTTCATCTGGGGGATCGCGGCACAGGTGGCCTCGCTCGCGCGGGCGATGCAGAGTGACCTCGCAACGCCCATCCGCGCGCTGCGGGTGGACGGCGGGATGACCCGCTCGGCGCGGTTGATGCAGGCGCAGGCTGACCTGCTGCAGGCACCGGTGGAGGTCTATCCTTCCCCCGACGCCACGGCGCTTGGGGCGGCGGCCTTTGCTCGTATCGGCGCAACCGGAGCTGCCCTTGATGCGCGCAGCGCGGTGGGGGCGTGGCGTCCGGCGTCGATCTTCGAGCCGCAGATCAGCACCGAACAGGCCGAGCAGATCGTGCGCCGCTTCGAGCGGTGCGCCTCGCTGCTAGTGGAACTGGCCGCGGATGAGCGCTGAGCTCGACTGCGACGTCCTGGTTGTCGGGGCCGGCGTCGTGGGCTGCGCAATCGCGCGCGAGCTGAGCCGCCATCGGCTCCGCTGCACACTGGTCGAGGCGCGTGCCGACGTTGGCTCCGCCACCAGCAAGGCCAACACCGCACTGTTGCACACCGGCTTTGATGCCAAGCCGGGGAGTCTTGAGGCGAGGCTCGTGCGCCGCGGGTATGAGCTGCTCAGTGAGCACGCACCCCGTGTCGGTATCCCCTGGGAGCGTGTCGGCGCCCTGCTCGTCGCCTGGAGCGATGAGCAGCTCACGCAGTTCCCGGCGATCATCGAGCGCGCCCACGCCAACGGCTACACCGCAATCCAGGAGCTGTCCGTGGGCGAGCTGTACAGGCGCGAACCGAGGCTCGGCATCGGCGCGCGTGGGGCGCTGCTGGTGCCGGATGAGGGCATCATCTGCCCGTTCACGACGCCGCTCGCGTTCGCGAGCGATGCGGTCTCCTGGGGTTGCCGGCTGCTCCTGGATGCACCGGTCACAGGGCTCGAGCGCGCGGGTGATCACTGGGTCGCGCAGCTTCCCGGAGGCCGTCTGCGAGCAAGCTGGCTGATCAACGCAGCCGGCCTGCGCAGCGACGAGCTGGACCGCCTGGCAGGGCACGATCGCTTCACCGTCACGCCGCGGCGCGGCGAGCTGATCGTCTATGACAAGTTGGCCGGCGGCCACGTCAGTCACATCATCCTGGCCGTCCCGACCAGCACTTCCAAGGGAGTGCTGGTGGCACCGACCGTGTTCGGGAACGTGATGGTCGGCCCAACCGCCGTTGACATCGAGGACAAGGACGACACCGGATCCACCCATGAAGGGCTCGAGTACGTGCTCGCTGAGACGGCAAAGATCGTTCCGGGTCTGGCCGACTATGAGGTGACCGCCGTCTATGTGGGACTGCGAGCGGCAACCGAGCACAGCGACTATCAGCTGACCGTGGACGCGGCCAACGGCTACGCCTGCGCCGGCGGGATCCGCTCAACCGGTCTCAGCGCGTCGCTCGCAATCGCTGAGTACGTTCGGGAGGGGCTGGCCGGAGCGGGCCTGACGCTTGAACAGCGGCAGGGCCTGCAGCCGGTGTCCATGCCGAACCTGGGGGAGCGGTTCTGCCGCCCCTACACCGACGGTGAGCGGATCGCTGCTGATCCTGCCTACGGTGAGATCGTTTGCTTCTGTGAGCGGGTGACGCTCGGCGAGATCCGCGATGCGCTGCGTGCCCCGGTGCCGGCGCGCGACGCGGACGGTCTGCGCCGGCGCACCAGAGCGCAGATGGGTCGCTGCCAGGGCTTCTACTGCAACGCGCGCGTCACCGCCCTGCTTGACGAGCTGGGGGCGAAGCTGTGAAGCGCACGGTGGCGATCGTCGGTGGCGGCCCTGCCGGCCTGGCCGCGGCGACCGAACTGCGACGGATGGGCGTGGAGCGCGTGGTCGTGTTCGAGCGCGAGCGTGATCCAGGTGGGATTCCCCGTCACTGCGCGCACCAGGGGTTCGGCATCCGTGACCTGCGCAGCCTCCTGAGCGGCCCGTCCTATGCGCGCCGGCGCGCGCAGCTTGCTGCCGCGGCCGGTGCGGAGATACGCACAAGGACAACCGTGACGGGCTGGGGTACGGACGGTGAGCTTGAGCTGACAAGCCCCACCGGACGTGCGGAGTTCACCGCTGATGCGATCCTGCTGGCGACCGGCTGTCGCGAGCGGCCACGCTCGGCGCGGCTGATCCCGGGAACTCGCCCGGCTGGTGTGATGACCACCGGCACGCTTCAGCAGCTCGTCCACCTGCGTGGCGTCGCGGTCGGCAGCCGCGCCGTGGTGGTCGGGGCAGAGCATGTGAGCTTCTCGGCGCTGGCGACGCTCTCACACGCCGGGGTGAGAACCGTCTGCATGACCACCGAGCAGGCTCATCATCAGTCGTTTGAACTCTTCCGGATGGGGGCCAGGTTGCGCTATGGGCTCAGGTTGAGAACGCAGAGTCGCCTGACGGCGATTCACGGGGGAACCCGTGTCGAAGCCGTTGAGCTCACTGACCTCGCCACGGGTGACGCGGAGCTTGTTGGCTGTGACACGGTCGTGCTCACCGCCGACTGGATCCCGGATCACGAGCTTGCGGCTCTCGGGGGCATCGACTTGGACCGCGCGACCCGCGGGCCCGCTGTGGACGGTGCCCTGCGCACATCCCGGACCGGCGTCTTTGCCGCCGGCAACCTGCTGCGCGGAGCGGAGACAGCGGATGTCGCGGCGCTCGAGGGTCGCCACGCCGCCCGGCGGATCGTCCGCCACCTGGCGGGCGGAGGCTGGCCACAGCGGCGCCTTGCAATCAACGTCCAGGCGCCGCTCGCCTGGATCACCCCCAACATTGCGGCGGACGACCCGACAATCCCGCCGAGAGGGGTCCACCTGGTGCGGGCCGCAACCTTCGTGCCCGATCGGGAGTTGCTCGTCACGCAGGGAGATCGGAACATCTGGCGGGGCCCGGTCAGCCGGCTCCAGCCCGGGCGCTCGGGCACCTTGCCGGCGGCGAGTCTGGCCGGGATCGACCCGTCGGGAACGGCGGTGGAGATCCGGGTCTCCAGTCCATCTGGTCCGTGAGCACTTTGGCTCTCGGGTGACACCGGGCCGGTGACGCGGCGGCTATCGTCTCTCACGGTGTGCGGCATCGGGGGCTGTGTGATGGAGTTCGGGGCGCGGCCACCGCTGGAGCGCCTGCAGGCGCTCAGGGACGCGCTCAGCCACCGCGGACCTGACGACTCCGGGATCGAGGTCGTGGAGAACGTAGGTCTGGTCCACACGCGCCTGGCGATCCTCGACGTGGGGCCCAGCGCGCACCAGCCGATGCGCCATCCGGGCGGCAGGTTCTGGCTGGTCTACAACGGCGAGGTCTACAACCACCGGGAGCTGCGTGCCGGGTTCGAGCCCGGAGACTTCTCCGGTCACGGAGACACCGAGTCGATCATGTGGGCTCTGCAGCGCTCCGGGCTCGAGGCGGTCGCTGGGTTCAGCGGCCAGTTTGCCCTTGCCGCGCTTGATCTGGATTCCCGGCGACTGCTGCTCTGCCGGGATCGCTTTGGGGTGAAGCCGCTCTACCTTGCGAGCTTTGGCGGAGGCGTCTGGTTTGCCAGCGAGCCTGCCGCGCTGATCAGTGCCGGCGCACCGGCGCGGCCGGTTGATGCGGCCTTTGGCGCGATCCTCGTCGGCTCGCGCTACGGCGGCAGTGAGACTCTGCTCGACGGCATCCTGCGCCTGGGCCCGGGCGCGTGGGCGTCGATCCTGCTCGATGGAGGTCAGGTCACATCGGGCCGCTGGTTCGCGCCGTCGGGCGAGGTCAGCCGTGATCTGTCGGAGCAGTTGGCCCGCTGCTCGCGCCGTCAACTGGCCGCTGAGCTCAAGCGGACGCTGCGCAGCGCCGTCCACAGCACGCTGATGGCCGACGTCCCAGTCGGGGCGTTGCTCTCCGGTGGTGTGGATTCCAGCCTGCTGGTCGCGTTCGCCGCGGAGGAGCGCAGCGACCTGGTGGCGTTCGCGGCCAACCAGGCCGACAACGCTCGCTATGGCGAGGCGGGTTCCGCAAGACGGGTCGCCGCCCACCTCGGCGTCGAGCTCGACGTCACCGAGGTCACGCCCGCATCGTGGCGAGGCGCCTTTGTCGCGGCGACGATCCATTCCGGAGGGCCGCTGACCAACGCCAGCGCGGTGACGGTCGCGCAGTTGGCCGAGCGTGCCCAAGCTGCCGGCGTCAAGGTTCTGTTGACCGGGGAGGGCGCCGATGAGCTCTTTGGCGGCTACGGCGATCTGCACGCGGAGCGGTTCGGAGCAGTGCTGGCGCCCCACCATCGTCTCCTGCAGAGCCTTGAACAGGGCCTGGGCGAGAGACCACGGCTGCTGCGTGACCCGCATGCCACAGCGCGGTGGTTGCGCGACGCGCTCTCGGACGCGGTCAGGCCCAGGCGCTCCGCCGTCTGGACGATGCTGTCGATGCCGCTCGGGGGCCCAGACCTCATGTATGAGGCGTTGCTCGCCTACGAGCATCATCCGCCGGAGGTCGCTCGCGCTGAGGCCGGGCTGCTCGCTCGGATGGACTACACCCTGTGCTGGCTGCTCAATCGGATGGACAAGAACCTGATGCAGCACGCGATTGAGGGGCGCGTTCCCTTCCTTGAGCCGGAGGTGGTCAGGCTCGCGGTGAACCTGCCGCTGGTGCAGCGGATCGCGCCGCTTTCCAAGGGCATCCTGCGTGACGTGGCGGCCTCCGTGCTGCCGGCTAAGGTCGCCTACCGGCCCAAACTCGCCGGGATGGATTTTGACGCCGGTGACTGGATCGAGCAGGCGGCCGATCCGACCTTCCTCGCGGATGGGGTGCTGCGTGACGTGCTCCGTGTCCCGAGCGGTGAATGGGGGCGGGTGATGGCGGCTGGGAACGGTCACCTGCGCACGCGGATCTGGTCGGCCGAGGTCTGGTGTCGCTCGCTCTTCGAGGGCCACACCGAGGCACAGATTGAGCAGGACCTGTGGCGTCGGTGACGGGCGCCGCGCGCACGGCGCGCTGGCCGGCCTGGATCACACCATTACAATCGGACCTCCCCTCGAAGTCGATGACAGGACGATATGGCCACCTCTGAGATCGCTGATCCGATCACCAACGCGACCAGTCCCCAGGCGAGCTCCGACTCCTCAGTGGTTGAGGGCGAGTTCACCACCACGGTTCGGCTGGTCAGACTCCTGATCACGCTGCTCATCATCGCGGCGGTGGTGGCAGGTGTGGTGCGCGGCATCACCACCTCGGCCACCGGCAAGGCAGCGGTCGTGGACGGCCTGTACCTCACTGAGGCGGGGCTGGCGTCGGTCCTGATCCTGCTGGGCAGCCTTGTGGAGGGCTTTGGCTTTGGGCTCTCGCTGGGAACCCGCTGGCCCTACACGCGCAACATCCTCATGCTGCTGTTCGCGGGCGACCCGGAAGCGGCGCACCGGATCGTCGCGACGCTCGTAGGCTTGATCGCCGTGGCGCTGGTGGTCCTGGCCCCGGGCTCGGCGACGATCAGTGGTCTGGTGCTGATCGTGATCACGGCTCTGTTCGGCGTCGGCACGCTGCACGTGCTTGCCGGCAGGCTCCCCTCGGTCGTGCACGGAACCCACGGTCTGCTGGCCTACAGCACGTTCCTCTGTTATCTGAGCACGCTCTTCTTCCCGCACATCAACTTCTGGTCCTACCTCGGTACGACGGTGCCGCTGCACGCGCTGCTGCTGACCGTGTTCCTGGGCGGCATGACGACCGGACAGCGTGGCTTCGGCAAGGCGATTGGGGCCTTTGACTGGCCGCGTCGCCTGCCGCAGCTCGTGACGATCGTGCACATCTTCTCGGCACTGGCAGTGGTCGCCACCATCGGCTCACTCATGCCCCAGTACCCGGTCGCGCTGTACATCGCCGTGGCACAGGTCGCGGTGGGCTTCCTGCTCTTTCACGCGGTCAACCTCAGGCCCAAGAATCCGGGCATCCTGGTGGCCTTTCATCAGGCGATGGTGCTGGGCATCACGATCTCCATCGTCGCCCAGAGCACGGGACTGCACTCATAGCCTTGTAGTGCTCCTCCCTGGGACATGAGGTCGGCAGGCCGCTTCGGGGTCCGAGCGCGGTGGATCGTCGCGCTGGCGCTCTCGCTCATCGCGATCGTCGTGCTCGTGATCGCACTGATCGTGAGCTCAGCTCCGAGTCGCGGATACGACGCGTCCTACCCGCAGTGCCGGAGTTCATATCCACCAAACCCGCTGTTCGGGATCGTCGGTGTGAACGGCGGCAAGCCCAACAACGCCAACCCCTGCCTAGCTGACGAACTGGACTGGGGCAGGCGAGCACCGGGACTGAAGCGGCCGGCACAGCCGGCGCTGTCGCTGTACATCGTCACCGGCAATCCGGGGGCGCTGCATGTCGCTGACTGGCCGCGTGGAGGCTCAGCTCGGCCCTACGGTCGCTGCAACAGCCTGCTGACCGACGCCTGCTCGTACCTCTACGGTGAGCAGCGCGCCTTTGACTCCTACCGTCGCGTGTCGGCGCTGGATCCCGCTCTTGCCCGGACTTCGCCGTGGTGGCTGGACGTTGAGCTGGGCGAGGATTGGGCGGGCACCTACGACTTGAACATCGCGGCGCTGCGGGGCTATCTCGCCGGGCTGCGGCGGGCCGGCGTCGGCGGGCCGATCGGCGTCTACTCGACGGCCGCTCAGTGGCATGACATCACCGGTCTGACCGCGCAGACGACCACGAGGGCACTGGGACGGTTGTTGGGCTGGGTGGGCGGTACCGGCTTGACCCTCATCGAGGCCCGACAGAACTGCGCGAGTGGCGGCTTCACCGGCCTCGCGCCCACCCTGGCGCAGTATCAGGTCGGTGGGTTCGATGCGGACCTGCGCTGCTCCGGGGCGGCGTGAGCTCGGACCGCTCCGGAGCAGGTCAGAGTCGTGCTATGACGAGCCCGGTTGCCAGCACGACCATGGCCAACCAGAGGGCTGACAGAGCGCCCTCGAGCGGCGCAAGCAGCACCTTCTCGTCAAGCGGACGCGCGTGGCCATCACGGAGCACCTGCTGACCCGTAAGTGAGCTCGTGCGCCTGCGCAGTTCACGCGCGGGGGTTGACAGGCGTCGCTGGGCAAGGCTCAGCAGGGTGCAGGCGATCGCCACCAGGACACCCTCGGTCCGGATGTTCCTGGCCTCAACAAACCAGCCCGTCAGCGCCGGAAAGCCTCCCCATGCAAGGGCGAACCAGAGGTCCGTGTGGAAGCGCCCGCCGAACAGTTCCAGGTTGTAGGCCAACGCCATGAAGGTGCCGATCACGATGAACGGTGTCAGCCAGGGAGAGACCGTGAAGATCGCCACGATGCCGATCACGATCGCGCCCCCGAGTCCACCCGCGGCCAGGACGATCAGCACCCGTCGTGAGATGTGGGTGCCCAGCGGACGGCCCACCAGCTCATCAAGGGCATGGCAGGCGACCCCCAGCGCGAGCAGAAACGCTCCCAGCGCCGCTGCCAGACGCCACCACACAAAGGTCGGAGCGAGCGCAGCGCCGATCGCCACATAGCTCAGATGCCAGGCGGTGTAGGGCGGGTGCAGGACCGTCACCAGGTCGCGCCAGCCGCCTGAGGCAAGTGCGTAGAACGCGGGACGCGGAGCCTCTGCCCTATCGCTCGACATTGCCGTCTCGGACGCCCGTGACGACGATGCCTGCGCCGAAGCTCATGTTCCGCTGGTGCACGTTGGCGATCCCGGCGCTGCGCCAGAGGCTCGGCAGATCCGGATACTCGCGGTGGAAGTGCTCAATGCTGGGTCCCAGGAAACGTCCGACGCGATACCAATCGCGCGATACGGTCAGACCCAGGAGCGGCAGTCCAGCGCGTGTATGCAGGCGCCACAGTGCCAACAGCCGTGGGTCGGCCGGAACGCCGAACTCAACCATCCCGATGTGTCCGCCCGGTTTGACCACTCGTGCGAGCTCGCGCAGTGTCGCGCCGGGGTCGTCCACATAGCGCAGCAGATAGGTGAATGACAGGGCGTCAAACTCGCCGTCGCTGAACGGGAGCGCCTCTGCCTCGCCCCGCTGGAATGAGAGCCGGTCGGCCAGTTGCGGGGTACCGCTCAGCCGTGTGATGGCGCCATTCAGCATCGACTCGCTCTGGTCGATCCCGACCACCGATGCGCCCCGCCCCGCCATCGCAAAGGCGACCATGCCGGTGCCTGTTGCCACATCAAGCACGCGCATTCCCGGCCGCGGGTTGATTTCGTCAACCAGCGCTCGGCGCCAGCGCGGGTCCTGGCCAAAGCTCATGACCGCGCCGACCCGGTCGTAGTGAGCGGGCAGGCCACGGAACAGCTCCACCGCGTGGCGCTTGCGTTGTGACTGCATCAACGCTGAAGCCTACGACAGTCATTGAGCGACACGCGCTAAGCCTTGTATCTTTTGTTACAAATCGAGAGGAGCGGTCATGTATGTGCGCGAAGCAATGAGCGGTGATGTCTTCACGGTCGGCCCCGCACACACGCTGCGGGTGGTCGCTCAGATGATGAGCGCCCGCGGCATTGGTGCCGCCGCTGTGATCGATGAGCAGCAGGCGGGTCCGGGCATCATCACCGAACGGGACATTCTGCATTCAGTGGGCCGTGGGGAGGTCCCGGATGAGGAGCGCGTGAGTGAGCATCTGACCGCCGACGTGATTCTGGCCGCGCCCGATTGGCGGCTTGAGCAGGCGGCAGCTGAGATGATCCGCGGTGGCTTCAGACACGTCATCGTCGTGGACGGGCCCGCCGTGGTGGGGATCCTGTCAATGCGGGACATCGTGCGCAGTTGGACTGCTGAGCTTGTGACCGCGGGGGCGGCAGTGGCCTGACCCTCAATTGGGGGTCGGCTGATCCGACGTTCAGCCGCAGGCCGCCTCCGGGATCGGCCTGCGGCTGAACGTCATGCGTCGTGGTGGGTCCGCGTGATGGGTGTTGCCGGCACGCGACCCAGGCTCAGGACTGCTTGGACAGCGTGACCTTCACAGCAGCGTCGTCGCTGTCGCCGTCATGATCCGGGGCGCCGGCCTTCTCCGTGGTCTCGGGCTTGGCGGCCGCCTGCATCGACTGGGCTAGCAGGGCTGTGTTGGCTCCACCGACTGCTTGAACGCTCATGACTACTCCTTTTGTTGGTGCGTCGTTCTATGGCATCGGCTGTCCTGGGAAGATCGTTTAGCTTTATGAGCCACTTCTCACACTTGCGACGCGCTCAACGCGCCGTCGCTGTCGGCGCGGCAGTTGGCGCAGCCGTCGTCGGCGCCGGGGCGCCCGCGACGCGAGCCATGTCGCCGGCGCTCAGGCCAGCTCCGCTCTACGGCGTCACGGTCGATGAGTTGCGGAACCTGTCTGAGACGGTCAGGGCGCTGGCCGCACTGCCCGTGCGCGCGGTGACACGCGTGTACCTGGACGCGCACCTGCCGCTCGCCTACTACGAGCCCCGGGTTGCTCGCATCCACGCGGTCAGCGGCGTGATGGCGGAACTGCTCGACTCATCGGATGAGCGGATGACCTCCACCGCTGCTCTCAGGGGGCGTGTCATCTCCTACCTCTCGGGCCTCGGCCACAGCGTGGACATCTGGGAGGTGGGCAACGAGGTCAACGGTGCCTGGGCCGGAGCGCCAACAGCCGTTGAGGCGAAGCTCCGCGTTGCCTACGACCTGGTGCACGCCGCCGGTCGCGCAACGGCCCTGACCCTCTACGCGAACGATTTTGGGCCCAACCATTGCGGTGATGGCCATGCGGAGCTGACGCCGCTCCAGTTCGCCCGCCGGTACATCCCGGCGGCCGTGCGCCTCGGACTGAGCTATGTCCTGCTCTCCTACTACCCGACGCAGTGCGGCGGTTTGGAGCCCACCGCGAGCCAGCTGAGAGCCCACCTGGTGCGGCTCCACGCACTGTTCCCCAGGAGCCGGCTCGGCTTTGGGGAGCTCGGTCTGCCACGTCCAACCACGAAGCTGACGCTTACGCGCGCGGAGCAGATCATGCGCTGGGGGTACGGGCTCAACCCGAACCTGGGCTACTACGCAGGCGGCTACTTCTGGTGGTATGCGGCGGAGGACGCGCTCCGGCCTTCCGGACCCCTGAGCGCGCAGTTGAGCAACGCGCTGAAACTCGAGCAGCGAGCGCTGGGAGGTTGAGCGCTGAGCGCTGAGCGCGTGGCCGGGCACCTGAGAGGCGGCCCACGCGCCGACCTGGGAAACTCATGGAGTGCTCAGCGTTCATGCCCTGGGAGTGCAGGACAGCTCTGATCTGCCGGAGCAGATCCGCCTGCTGGACCGTGCCGAACTGGACGGCTTCTTCGTAACTGACCACCTGTTTGTGAGCCACGGCCGAGAACGACGCCAGGCCGAGCATGGAGCCGACCCGTTTGTGAGGCTGGCGGTCGCGGGGGCGCACTCAACGAGGATGGCGCTCGGCAGCTGTGTGGTGAATGTCGGACTGGCCCATCCGGCGTTGGCGATCAGGTCATTTCTCGCGCTCGCGGCCGCTTTCGGCGGTGGCCGGATCCTGGCGGGCATAGGTGCCGGCTGGAACCCCGAGGAATTCACCGCACTGGGGCTTGAATTCCCGCCGTTTCAGACGCGCCTCCAGCGACTGGAGGAGGCCTCGGCCCTTGCGCGATCGCTGCTGCACAGTGGCTACGCGGAGCTGCATGGCGAGCAGGTGGTTGCCGATCAGTTGCCACTGGGGCCGCTCACCAAGCCTCCAGCGAGGCTGCTTCTGGGTGGGGGATCGGACCGCCTGCTGGAGATCGCCGGGCGTTACGCCGACGTCGTTGATCTGAACGGCTCCTCTCGCACGCTCAGGCTAGGCGGCACCCATCCCGTCTTCAGGGACATACGGCGTCGGTTGAGCACGACCGTGGAGGACCTGGAGCAGTCAGTTGCCGTCGTCAGGGCCAGCGCGGCGGACGCTGGTCGCGAGCAGTCGGCGCTTCAGTTTTCCGTTCTGATCGACACCATCGTCTTCTGTCAGTCGAGTGAAGTCCCGGATCGAGAGGCTGAGATCTGCCGGCGTGCCGGCCTTCCGGTTCAGTCGCTGGCCGACTGTCCCTACGTGCTTCTGGGGCCCGAGGAGTCGATGCGCGCGCGGCTACGGGAGCGGGTCGAGCGACTCGGGCTGCGGCACGTGATCCTCGCGCCGCAGCCGATCGAGGTGTTGACGCGCTTCCGTCACAGCGTCGCCGCCGGACTCAACTGACCGCTGCGGCCGGCGAGGAACCGTCAAAGACAGTCGCGACCGGAGCTGGACGCGCAATCAGATATCCCTGTCCGTAGGGAATGCCGAGATCCCGGACGGTATCGAGCTCGGCGGTGGTCTCGATCCCCTCGGCTATCACCTTCGCACCGGTCTCCTGGGCGAAGCTGACAAGCGCCTGTGCAAGCGCGCGACGGACCGGGTCCACGTCGATCCCGGTTGTGAACCGGCGGTCGAGCTTGATGAGGTCGGGCGCGAGATTCACGATGTGGCTCAGGCTCGAAAATCCAGCGCCGGTGTCATCGATCGCCAGCCGCACACCACGCTCGCGGGCGCAGTGTAGAACCTGGCGGACGTGCGGATAGTCGTCGACCTGTAGGTGCTCCGTCAGCTCGATCACGACGCGCTCGCAGGGCCGTGCGTCAAGCTGGCGCTGGAGTTCAGGGGCGACGAGTGTCTCCGGGCCAACGTTGATCGCCAGGTAGACATCTGGTGGGATCTGCTCAAGCAGCTCCAGGCTCATCCGGACGGCGAGGAGCTCAAGCTCGACGCCCAGCCCGACGGCGTGCGCCTGGCTGAACCAGGCTTCGGGCGGTTGCTCCGGGGGAACGGCAAACCTCGCGAGCGTCTCGACGCCAACGAGCTGCCCACCGTTCAGCTCCACGATCGGCTGGCAGACCAGCCTCAGGCCGCCTGACAGTACGCGCTCGATCCGGCGTTTGGTGGTCAGATCGGTGGCCACTCCTGGTTGCAGAACGTTCACCACAAACGTGCCGATCTGATACTCGTCGTCAAGCGGTTGGGCGGAGTCCGCGGCAGCCTGCGGGACTGAGGACGGCGGTGCGCTGCTGAGCAGGCGTTCGGCGCTCTGGGCGATGTCCGAGACCGCCCCAATCGCGGCGGTTATGAAGTTCGCCAGTGTCGCCAGGATTTCAACCTGAGCGTCTGAGAACGCGCGCGCCCGGCCAGCGCTGACCTTCAGCACGCCAATCGCCTCCGATCCCCGGCGCAGCGGCACGCACACCAGAGACACCGCGCCGACCCGCAGGCAGGCGTCACGATCGACGCGGGTGTCGGCCGCGGCATCCTCGCAGTGGAGCGTTTCGTCGAGGCTGATCGCCAGGCCTGACAGGCTCTCATCGAGACGGAGTCGCATGCCGACGTGTTCCGCGAGCGACCCGCTGGCACAGACATAGGTGAGGTGGCCGTCATGCGCCAACTCGACCGCCGCGCCGTCAGCGTCTGGGATGAGCGCCAGTGCCTGATCCACGACCCTGCGCATCACAACAAGCGGATCGATGACATCACGAATAGCCGCCTGGATCTGTCTCGCCACGTCCATATGACGTCCTTTCACACCCGGAGGCGCGACCGCTGCTCCACCACTACTCAGTTATCGGAACCCTACCCCTCAGTCTGAAGCGTCACAAGGTGCTCAGTCGCATCTCGGAGCGCTTCTGCTCTGTGGGGCCCCGGACGGTACCGTGAGAGGCCATGGAGTCGGACGAGCACACGGGGATGCGCGTTGATAAATGGCTGTGGACTGCACGGCTGTTCAAGACGCGAGCCCTGGCTGCTGAGGCGGTGAAGGGCGGCCGTGTCCATGTGAATGGACTCGCGGTGAAGCCAGGCCGGGAACTCCGGCTGGGTGATGAGCTCGAGGTGACTGTCGGTCCGCTGCGGCGCACCGTGATCGTCCGGGGAGCGGCGCAGCGGCGCGTATCGGGGAAGGAGGCGCCGACGCTCTATGAGGAGACGCCTGAGAGCTTGGCTGAACGCGAGCGCCAGAGCGAGCTGCGCAGGCTCGCGGCGCCGCTCGATCTGGGTGGCCGACCGACTAAACGCGACCGGCGCCGGTTTGATGCCGGGCGGTGGTGATGGAGGAAGACTCAGGTGCCTCGTCCGACGCCGAGGATGTCCTCCGCGTCGCAGGCTGATGAGCAGGGACCTTTCAAGCCCTCTGACGGACTCGAACCGTCGACCCCTTCCTTACCATGGAAGTGCTCTACCAGCTGAGCTAAGAGGGCAAGCCTGGTCAGGGTAGCGTGCCGCACGCCGACTCGCCATGCCACCGTCGCCTGTCGCGCAGCGGTGCACCGGCGGGCCTGGCAGACTCAGGCGAACCAAAAGTGGCCGGTCACCCGCAAACAACGCTGGATCTTCGTAGGACGCGCACCATCGCGGAGATCGTCATCGACGCGCTCCGGCTCTACGCTCGCCTGCCGCTGCTGTTCATCTTCCTGGCTGGGATCGTGGTTGTGCCCTATGAGGCGGTGGTGCTGGCGGTCGTGCACACGAGCAAGGTTTCGCTGGGCACCGGACTTGTGCTGGGGATCGTTGACCTGGCGCTGGTCGATCCCTTCATCGCGGCGCTCCAGGTGCAGGCGCTGCTCGACCTGGGAGAGGGACAGCGCCCGGCGCTGGCGAGCGTGATCCGGCGCGGCCTGAGCGTGCTGCCCGTGGTTGCGGCGGCGGAGATCGTCGCCGGCCTGGGGGAGGCGCTCGGGTTCTTCTTCTTCGTGATCCCGGGCATCGTGGTGGCCGTGCGCTGGGCCGTGGCGGCACAGGTGGCGGCCGTGGAGCGGACCAACTGGCCCGCTGCGATCGTGCGCAGCGCGCTGCTGAGCCGGGGCAGCTTCTGGCGGATCCTGGGACTGATCGCCTTTGCGAACCTGTTGACCTACACGGCCGCCGCCGTGATCGGCGGCGGGGGTGGGAGTGCCGCAGCGGTTGCCGCCGGCGTCGCGCTGGCGGTCCTGGTGCACTCCTTTGCGACGCTGCTGGCCAACCTCCTCTACTTTGATCTCCGCGCCCGCGAGGCGACTGTCGTAGCCTGACCTGCTGCAAACGCAGCCAACCAAGCCTGAGAGGAGTCCCGCCCGTGCCGATTCGTGTTGGAGTACAGGTTCAGCCGCAGCACGCCGACTTTGCCGTCATGCGCCGGACCTGGCAGGCGGTTGAGGAGTTGGGCGCCGACACG
The DNA here is from genome assembly GCA_021820105.1 of Actinomycetes bacterium. Classification (GTDB taxonomy): domain Bacteria; phylum Actinomycetota; class Thermoleophilia; order Solirubrobacterales; family Solirubrobacteraceae; genus Palsa-465. Next base: position 19,925 of record JAKAED010000021.1, read on the forward strand.
ATCTACACGTGGGATCACTTCTATCCGCTCTACGGTGAGCCTGACGGCAAGCACTTTGAGGGCGTCGTCTCACTGGCGGCGCTGGCCGCGAGCACCGAGCGCGCCCGGGTTGGAGCGCTGGTGTTCTGCAACTCGTACCGCAACCCTCAGCTGCTCGCCGACGTCCACCGCACGATCGACCATCTCTCGGGCGGCCGCGTGATCTTCGGGATCGGTGCCGGCTGGTTCGAGCGTGACTACGACGAGTACGGCTACGAGTTCGGGACCGCGCCCGATCGGCTCCGCGCGCTGGGCCGCGACCTGCCGCTGATGAAGCAGCGCCTCAATCAGCTGAACCCACCACCGATTGGACCGATGCCGTTCCTGATCGGCGGCTCGGGCGAGAAGGTCACGCTGAAGCTCGTGGCCCAGCACGCGCAGATGTGGCACGCCTTTGCCGACGACCTCGACGCCTACCGTCACAAGGCGGAGGTCCTTGCCGAGCACTGCCGGCGGGAGGGTCGCGACCCCGCTACCGTCGAGCATGTGATCGGCACCTTCGGAGACACGCTCGCGCTCGCCGATGGCCTCGCGGAGGCAGGCGTAGCCGAGATCACGGTGGGGCTGAGCGGGCCGGACTACGATCTCGGCAAGGTGCGCGAGCTGCTTCAGTGGCGCGACCGTCACAACGCAACGGAGTCCAAATGAACGATCGCGTCCCAACCTCCGCCCTGTCCGCCGCCGGCCTGATCGCCGGCTTCGGCACCGCTGTCGGCACCGGCTCCCGCCCACTTGGCGGTGTGGTGCTTGCGATCTTCGGGCTGAGCTGCATCTACTTCTGGGTCCGGCGCGACGGCACCAGCACCGCGCTGCGGCTCACGCTGGTCGGTCTGGTCGCGTTTGCCCTCTCGCACGTGCTCGGCAAGGTGATCGGCGCCTGGCCTTCAGTCCTGGTTGTGTCAGCCATCACCGCCTACTTCTGCTGGCGCTGGTCAGACTCGAAGGTCTTTGGTTCAGCTGCTGGTCCGCTGACCAGCAGCTGACCACACCGCTCCACCCGCTCGTCCTGCGGGTAAATACGGACAGAGTCTGCGCCTGAACCGATACGGCGGATGGGCGTAAATCGCCGATGCTTACGAGACCCCCACGTCGGGCCGTGTGTATGACGGTTGAACGCCTCTCTGCCGAACTGGGCTCGGAACTGGCCGAGCTCGTCAATGACCCAGTGACCGCGATGGACCAGACAAGGGGTCCGGCGGTCGGCGGCGGGCGTTTCGCCAGGGTGGTCAGCTCAGCGATCTGCGGACGTGACGCAGCCCCCTGGGTGACCGATTTCCTCAATGCCGCGTACTACCGACGCAGCGAGCCTGAGCGCAGCGTCGACGAGTTGCGCTTCGCCCAATGCGTGCTGAACACCTACTGGCATCGCAAGGGTGGGCGCAGGCGGCTGCACGCATCTGATCTTGTGGCCTTCCACCGAGCCTTTGGCGGTCGCCGCTTTGACACGGACCAGAGCCCGCGAGGGCAGCTCTCTCGCGCCGAGCTTGTCGAGGGAGCCGGCGCTCTGATCGGCGATTGGTTCGCAGGCGCCTTTCTCAATGACCAGCTCCGCGGCTGGGGAATCGCATTTCCCAGCGCCGAGGAGCGGGCGCGCCACGACCCGGAGCTCAGGTCTTCACTCGTGCGGCCCGGCGAGCCGAACAAAGCGATGGGGACCACCGAGCAGCTGAGCTGGCGCCTCTACCCACCAGTCCAGATGCCGTCAGTGCGCAGAACGCTCGATGCGCTGCTGGAGCCCGGGTGCTGGTCGGATTTTGCAACGGAGGTCGGTCGCTTCACACCCCTGCGCAGCAGCGGCCTGGACGGACAGACCTTTGAGCTGGAGTTGACGGCGTTCACCGCGGGCGGCTGGCCGATCTTCACCAGCGCGCTGGTCAGCGTCACCCGCCTGCTGACGGCCGACGAGCCCCAGGCGCTGTGGGACTTCTGCGATGAGATCGAGGCGGGCCTGCGTGGCTGCGGTCATCACGACGCGGTGGTGCTGCCCTACGCGGCCACACCGATCGCCGGCATCGAGCTGACCGCTCAAGCCGGTCACTTCATGGGTGCCGGCCACAACCGCCTGCTGCTCTACACCGCCCATGACGGCACGGCGATGCTGCGTGCGGCCGGCGCCTGGGAGCAGATGTCCTCAAGGCTCGCCCGCGAACAGGAGCTCGCAGCCTGCGAGGCTCAGCACGCGCTCTGGGGTGAGGGAGCCGACCTCCGGCGTAGCCTGATCGGGCAGCTTGCGCTGAGGCTCGAACAGCGCTCGTGACGGGTCGTGCGCTGGTCATCGGCGCGGGACCGAACGGACTGGTCGCGGCAATCAAGCTTGCGAGCGCTGGTCTTGAGACGACCGTTCTGGAAGCGTGCTCCGCGCCTGGCGGCGCCGTGCGCACCGAGCCGCTGACGCTGCCGGGCTTCCGTCACGACACCTTCTCATCGGTCTACCCGGCTGGCGCGGCGTCGGCCGCCCTGGGCCGGCTCCCGCTCGCTCAGCACGGCCTTGAGTGGATCCATCCGGAGATCTGCATGGTCCACCCGTTGGCTGACGGCAGCGCCGTGGCGCTTCACCATGAGCTCGAGCTGACAGTGGCCTCGCTCGAGGCCCAGGCCAGCGGCGACGGCCGCTCATGGGCTCGATTCGTGGGCCCGTATCTGCGCAACTTCGAGGCCGTGCGCGACTCCATGCTCACGAACTTTCCGCCCGTGAGCGGGCCGCTGCGACTGCTGGCCGGCGCCGGGCCCGCGGCGCTGGCCGGGCTCGGTCTGCTTCCGGCGCTCCCCGCCACCCTCCTGGCACAACGGCTGTTCAGCTCCGCTGGCGCCCGCGGCTGGTTGCTGGGAGGTGCCGCCCACGGCGATGTCCCAGTGACCCGGGCGGGCTCGGCGCTGCCCGCCTTCTATCTGAGCCTGTTGGGGCATGCGGTCGGCTGGCCCAGCCCGCGGGGAGGTGCGCAGTCACTGACGGACGCGCTGGTCGGATACCTGCGGTCGCTGGGCGGCGAGCTCATCTGCAGCGCCCCTGTGGAGCGAATCACGTCCGTCGCCGGTCGCGTGACGGGCGTGGCGACGGTGCACGGTCGCCGCTATGTTGCAGAGACAGTGCTTGCTGATCTGATGCCACAGGCCCTGGTGGCCATGTCCGGCGATGCGCTCAAGGGCTGGTACCGGGCCTGCCTGGTGCGCTTCCAACACGGTCCCGCGACGGTGAAGCTCGACTGGGCGCTTGACGGGCCGATCCCCTGGATGGCGCCGGCTGCCCGAGCGGCCGGCACCATCCACCTTGCCGGGGACGCCACCGCCACCGTCAACTCGCTGACGGAGGCGGCCACGGGTCTGCCGGAAGCGCCGTTCCTGCTGCTGGGACAACAGAGCGTCGCCGACCCCACGCGTGCTCCCGCGGGAAAGCACACAGCCTGGGCATACACCCGCGCCGCTCCCCACCTCGCCTCAGACCTCGCGTCAGAGAGCATGATTGACGCGATTGAGCGCCAGGTGGAACGCTACGCCCCTGGATTTCGCTCGCGCATCCTCGCCCGACACGTGCTTGGACCGGCAGAGCTTGAGGCACGCAACCCCAACCTCGTGCGCGGGGACGTGGGCGGTGGCAGCTACCGCCGGTTACAGGCGCTCTTCAGACCGCTGCCCGCGCTCTCCCCCTACCGGACTCCGGTGGAAGGCCTCTACCTGGCAAGCGCCGCAGCATTCCCTGGCGGCGGCGTGCATGGTGTGCCCGGGGAGGCGGCGGCCCGTGCAGCCCTTGCTGCACTCCGCAGGACAGGGCGCCGCTGATGGTTGAGCGCGTCGTGATCCCCCGCTGCATCGGCTGTGGCGCAATGTATGAACTCGAACGCTGTGAGGGCGGCTGCCGGCAGGAACGCCTGGAACTGGTGGCCGCCGGCGATCTCCAGGCGCTCCAGGCGGCGGGCGAACTGGCCACCGCCCGGGTGCAGGGCGCGCTACCCGTACTGCGCGAGCTGACCGACCGTGAGTCGGTCGATGATTGGCAGCAGGCTTACACGACGCTTTCCGGGCATGCGCGCGAGCTGCTGCACGATGCCTGGGCCGGAGCGGAACCGATCGGGGCTGAGACGACGTTGGCGGCGGCCCCACGAATCGAGGTCTGGCGCTGTCCTGACTGCGGCTCCGTTGACGCGCCGCAGGAGTGTCTGGGCATCTGCATCTGGCGCCGGTTTGAATGGGTACGCGCAGCCGAGCTGGATCGTAGGCAGCCGCGAGTGGAGGACGCCATCAAGCTGGAGCGGCGCGTCCACGGCCTGCTCGGCCGGATCGCCTTTGCCACACCGCGAGAGGGTGCCTGGGAACGCAGTTGGAGAGCGCTCAGCAGCCAGGCCCGTGAGTCACTCGCACTCCTTGAACACCTCCAAGCGGGGCAGCTGGATGTATAACACCGTCTTCTTCTTCCACATCCTCGGCGTGCTGGCGTTTGTCTCCGGGATAGTCGTTGCCGGCGTCGCCTTTGAGAGCGCCCGCCGCAAGGCGGAACCCAGTGAGGTTGCGACCCTGCTCGGCCTCAGCCGGGTTGGGGTGCTGCTGGTCGCGGTGGGTACCCTGCTCGCCGGCGGCTGCGGCCTATGGCTGGTCGATCTCGGCCGCTGGCACTACGGCTCATTCTGGGTATCGGCGTCAATCGGGCTGTTCATCGCTGCGCTGGCCATCGGCGGGCTGGGGGGGCAGCGACCTAAGCAGGCGCGCCAGCTCGCCGCCAGGCTCTCCGCGGAGGGAGCGGCGGTCAGTCCGCAGTTGCGGGCGCTGCTGGACGACCGGCGAGCGCTCTGGCAGAACTATGTGTCGTTGCTGCTTGTGCTGGCAATCATCGCGCTGATGGTCTTCAAGCCTTGAGCCCAAGACGCTGAGGACGCGTCGGCGCCTGACCCGGCCATGCGCACCTCAACCGCCTGATCAAAGCGCGGGAGTGCAGCGCGATCTGCGTCACGGGACCCGGTCATGGCGGTCCCGGCCTGGCCGCCAACGCTTACCTCGAGGGCACTTATAGAGGACGGCGAGATCACGGCTGCAGGTGCGGCGGTGCGCACGCTCAGGATCCGTGCGCGTGAGGACCTGGAGATGGCCTGGCAGGCCAGGGCAACCCTCCAAAACTAAGCCTCCAGTAGAGGTTGAGGTTTGTGGGAATCCCGTCAACACGCGGAGACAACTACGGTAAAACACGTAGCGCATTCAACCTGGTTCCACAGACGCCGATCACCTGAACGTAAACCAGGTGGCAAGGATGCCCAGCGTGTCTGTATCGCAAAGCACGCCGCCGTCTCCACAGGAGTGAAGAGATGTTCAGTTTCAGGGATCTCTCCCTGCGATCGAAGCTGTTCCTGGGCTTTGGGGCCGTAGTACTCGTCACCGTGATCATGGGCGTGATCTCGATAATCCAGCTGCAGAGCGTGCGCAGCACCAGCCACGTCATTGCCAGCACGGCGCTCCCGAGCGTGCAGGCGATCGAGGAACTGCGCTCGGCCGAGCAGGGATACCGGCGCAACCAGCTGCGGAACGTGATTGACGGCAACTCCGCCAACGGAACGCGGCTCACGGCGCAGCTCACCAAGTACAACAGGCAGGTCGAGGAGAGCTTCACGGCGTACAAGAAGCTGCTCCAGGGGGCGCAGGACACCGCACTGTGGACCCGCGCTCGCAATGAGTGGAACGCCTACGTCAGGGCATCGGCGGCGCTGAACAGCCCCTCCGCGGCCGCAACACAGCCGGAAACCGTCGCGTTGGTCAACTCCACCGCAAACACCTTCGATGCGCTCCGGAAGACGACTAGAACCTGGATCACTTTCAATGACAGGCTCGCGCAGAGCGAACAGCGGACCGCCGCCTCCACCTACAGCAGCGCTGTGCTGCTGACGATCGTCCTGATCGTCGTCGCCGTCGGGATCGCCGCCGCCATCGCGCTGCTCGTGGCAAGGCAGCTCGTCGGTGCCGTCAGGATCGTGCTCGACCGCCTGAGGATGCTCGAACAGCACGGCATCACCTACCTCCAGGAGGGCCTGCTCGCATTTGCCGACGGTGACCTGACCCACTCCTACACGCCCGCGACGCCGCCGATCGAGAACCCGTCCAAGGATGAGATCGGGCAGATCGCCGTGGCGGTCAACGCCGTGCGGGAGAAGGTCGTTGGCGCCCTGGCCGACTATGACCGCACCGCGGAGAAGCTGAGCGGGATCGTCGGACAGCTGGCGAGTTCGGCAGCATCGGTCTCTGCCTCGTCGCAGCAGCTGATGGCAAGCTCCGGAGAGTCCGGTCGCGCGGCGGACGAGTCCGGTCGCGCGGTTGAGGAGATCGCCGGCGCGATCGGTGATATCGCACTCGGCGCCCAGCGGCAGGTGGAGACGGTTGAGCAGGTGCGCGTGGCTGCGGACGAGGTTGGCCGCGCGATCGGTGAGATCGCGCAGGGCGCGCAGACCCAGGTGGAGGCCGTTGAGCAGGTGCGCAGCGCTGCCGCTGCGGTCGGCCGCGCGATCGCTGAGATAGCCCACGGCGCGGAGGAGCAGGTGCGCGCGGTGGGTCTCGTGAGCTCCGCCGCGAGCGAGGTCAGCGGCGCCGTTGAAACCGCTTCGCGCACAGCCGATGAAACGGTCGCCCAGGCGCATGAGACCCGTGAGATCGCAAGAGACGGTGTGAGCGCCGCCGAGCGAGCGAACCAGGCAATGTCCTCGGTCCGGAACGCCTCGCAGGAGGTCAACGACGTGATCCGTGAGCTCGCCTCCAAGTCAGGGCAGATCGGGGAGATCGTCGCGACCATCACCGGCATCGCCGAGCAGACGAACCTGCTTGCGCTCAACGCGGCGATCGAGGCGGCGCGCGCAGGCGAGCAGGGCCGGGGGTTTGCGGTCGTCGCTGAGGAGGTCCGCAAGTTGGCCGAGGAGTCACAGACAGCGGCCTCGGAGATTTCGGGTCTGATCAGCGCCATCCAGGACCAGACGGGCCGCGCCGTAGACGTGGTGCAGGACGGCGCCCACCGCACCGAGGAGGGGGTCGCCGTGGTCAGCCAGACGCGGGAGGCGTTCCTGCGGATCGGGGACGCGGTGGAGAAGATGACCTCCCGCATCGACGAGATCGCCTCGATCTCCGAGCAGATCGCGGGCAACGCCGCGACGATGCAGGAGACGGTGGCGACGGTCGCGACGGTGGCCGACCAGACGTCGGCCTCAGCACAGCGGGTGGCCGCCTCCGCCCAGCAGGTTGCGGCATCGGCGGACCAGGTCGCGGCCTCTGCCGAGCAGGCGTCCGCCTCCGCTGAGCAGGTCTCGGCCTCGGCCCAGCAGGTGTCCGCCTCCGCCGATCAGGTCGCATCCTCCGCCCAGCAGGCATCGGCCACCACTCAGCAGGTATCGGCCTCCGCTGAGGAGGTCTCAGCGTCAACCCAGGAGACCTCGGCCTCGGCCCAGCAGGTGGCCGCCTCGGCGCAGGCGCTCTCAGAGAACGCGCAGGTGCTGGCCGAGCTTGTTGCGCAGTTCAAGCTCTCCGAGCAGGAGCAGGCGGCGTTCGCCTAGCCGCCGGCGGCCGCGAGTCGTGATGGCTCGCGGCCCGGGCAACGGGCGCTGCAGCGGAGCCACTGGCCAGCAGGCCAGTGGCTCCGCAGGCGGCTCAGGAGCCCCAGACCTCCTGGGCCACCTGGACGATCAGCTCGAGCTTCGCCTTCTGCTCGTCAATCGTCAGGTTGTTCCCCTCCTCGGTTGAGGAGAAGCCGCACTGGCCGGAGATGCCGAGCTGGTTGATGTCCACGTAGCGCGCGGCCTCCTCGATCCGGCGCTTGAGCATGTCCTTGTCCTCCAGCTCAGGTCGCTTGGTGGTGACGATCCCCAGGATCACGCGCTTGTGGCCCTTGGGCAGGAAGCGCAGCGGCTCGAACGTGCCTGAACGCTCATCATCAAATTCCAGGAAGTAGCCGTCGACGTTCAGGTTGCCGAACAGTGCCTCGGCCACAAAGTCATAGCCGCCCTCGGCCGCCCACATCGACTGGTTGTTGCCGCGGCACAGGTGAGTGGTCATCACCATGTCCGCGGGCTTCTCGGCCAGCACCCGGTTCATCACCTCGATGTACTGCTCGTGCAGGTGCTCCGGGTCACCGCCGATCGCCTGGATGTGCTCCCGCTGCGCCGGGTCGTTCACGTAGGCCAGGCTGGTGTCGTCAAGCTGCAGGTAACGGCAGCCGAGCTCGTGCAGCGCCTTCATCTCCTGTGTGTAGGCCGTGGCCAGGTCGGTCCAGAAGGCATCAACCTCCGGGTACACGTCACGGTCGATGGAGGCGTTGCCGCCCCGGTAGTGGACCATGCTGGGGGAGGGGATGGTCAGCTTCGGCGTCTGCTCGGGGTGGGCGTGCTCCCGCAGGAAGGTGAAGGCATCGGCGAAGATCGTGTGGCCGAGGCCGACCTTGCCGGCCACTCGCATCGCGGGCGGGGCATAGTCATAGGTGCCCTGCTCATTCTTGAACTGCACGTGCAGAGACTCACCCTGCACCTGGCTGATGCCGTCCAGCTGGTAGATGAAGTCCATGTGCCAGCTGGTACGGCGGAACTCTCCGTCAGTCACTGTCTGCAGTCCCGCTGAGCGCTGCAGCTCAATCACGTCGAGGATTGCCGCATCCTCAGCGGCGCGCAGGCCTGCTGCGTCAAGGCGACCGGCCTTGAACTCCGCTCGCGCCTGTGTGAGTGCGGGCGGGCGCAGCAGGCTGCCTACGTGGTCTGCCCGAAACGGGGGTTTATCTGTGGTGCTCAACCGATCCTCCTGGCGATCAACGTGACGGATCGCTGAGCCTAGAGGATCGGCTCCAGGCTTGGAGGGTCGGCTTTGGGCCTTGAGAACCGGTTTCCGGCTCCGAGCGACGGCGTCAGACGCCGCGCTCCTGCTCAACGTAGCCGCCGTGGCCGTCGCTGCTCACACGGCGCTCACGTCTGTAACCGCGACCGAGCCCGAGCGAGCTCCAGAAGATCATTGAGACGAGCAGCCCAACGCCGCCGATGATCAGCAGGATGACGCCGATCGTGTGGAGGTTGAAGCCAGTCGTGGTCACCGAGACCGCGAACCGCAGGATTGCACCTATCGCGATCAGGACTAGGCTTGTCCCGAATCCCATGACATTTCCTCCTGATTCGATGTTCCAGGTTGCTGTGGCGCTGTCAGGCACCGCAGCTCGATACTTCACCGCTTACCAGTGCATGCGGTCCGCAAACGTCGCTGACCGGTGAGCACGCTGCCCGGGGGCTGCGGATCGGTTGTGGAGCTGGAGGTCAACGGATGGGCCTGATCAATCTCGAACCGACCCTGCACGCCGGTGAGCACGTCGTCTGGCGCCGCCCCGCCGCCCTGTCGCTCAGCGACCGGGTGGTCGCAGGCGTCCTCTACCTGACCACTGAGGCGGTTCTGTTCATGCCCAACCGGTTCAACCGGCGGCGCGACATTGTCTCCACGCGGCTTGCGCGGGAGCGGATCGAGCGGGTGGACACGATCGCGCCGGTGGTCGCACTTGCTTCCTCTCGCAACGGGGGGCTGCGTCGCCGGCTGCGGCTGTGTACATCAGAGGAGACGCATGTGCTGGTCATCAACCACGCCGACCACGTGGCCGCGGAGCTCAGAGACGCTCTATATGGATAGCCCGCGCCAGCCTGGTGCCGAGGCTGCGCGTCTCCCCGCTTCCCAACCTGACCAGGCAGGGGCCGTCAAACGGTTGGCGCTCCACCAGTTCCAGTTCGGCGCCGATGCCGATGTCCTGCTCGCTCAGGTAGCGCAGCATCTGCGGTTCTGAGTCCGAGACCCGCACGACCCGCGCGCGCTCGCCGATGCTCAGGTCGACGATCGTCGGCTGAGCACGGTCGTCGACCTCAAGCAGACGGTTGGGGATCGGGTCGCCATGCGGATCGGCGACCGGATCTCCGAGTTTGGCCGCGATCAACTCGATCAGCTCATCGGAGACCGCGTGCTCCAACGCGTCGGCAAACCGGTGCACGTCCTCCCAGGGGATGTCGAGCGTGGTGGCGAGGAACAGTTCGAGCAGACGGTGGCGACGGATCACTCCGAGCGCCAAGCGTCGCCCCGCGGGAGTGAGCCGGACACCGCGGTAGGGCACGTGTTCGGCCAGCCCTGAGGCATCCATCCGTTTGATCATGGTCGACACCGAGCCTGCGGTGATCCCCAGTCGCTCAGCGATCTGGCTCGTGGAAGCTGTCTGGTCCGGCTCGAGCGTCAGCGCGTAGATGACCTTGACGTAGTCCTCGGCTGGTGCCGAGTGAGCTTGGGAGGTGGCTGCCTGCACCAGCCCGAGGTTAACTCACGTTCGATTCGTAGCCGAGCTTCTGTCCATGCGAAATGCGCCTGACTGAGGCCATAGCGGTTTGGATGCGAGACCACGCTCGCGCGAGCATGAAGACGCTGATGCTGGCCGCGCCGACGAAGAAGCCGATCGGCCAATAGGTCTCGTAGGAGAGCGCGATTGCGCTCCAGACGATCACCAGCGCGATGCTGATCGATAGCACGAGTGCGGTGGTGGGCCGCGCTGACAGTAGGCGGGCGGCGGCGGCCGGCCCGATCATCAGGCTGAAGATCAGGGTCGTCCCGACCACCGGAACCGTCATCGTCGTCGCCAGGGCCACCAGCAGCAGAAAGGCAAGTTCCAGCCTGAACGGGTTGCGGACCTGGGCGCTCTCCGGGAGCACCGAGGCGAGCAGCAGCGGGCGCCACATCATCGCCAGCACCAGCAGACTGAGCGCGCTCAATGCGATCGTTGGCAGCAGTTGGCTGGTGCTGATGCCGAGCACCTCACCGAACAGCAGGGAGAACGCGGAGTTCGCGTACCCCACGCCGAAGCTCAGGAACAGCGATCCCAGGCCGAGCATGAAGACGAGCGCCAGCGCCGTGGCAACATCGCGCCGGCCTCGCCGGCCCAGCAGGCTGATGGCAAGCGCACCGAGCACGGCAAAGGTGCCGAGCCCCAGCAGTGTCGATGCTCCCACCAGCGTGGCGCCGGCCGCACCGGCGAATGCACCGTTGGGGATCGCGTGGGCAATGAACGCCGATCCTCTGAGCACGATGAAGAAGCCAATGGCTCCGCCAACGATCGCCACCAGGGTGGCGACGATCCAGGCGTTGACCATGAAACTGCTGAACATCTAGGCACCGCTCCCGGAGCCGCCGCGCCGGCGCAGGCCGCTGAGCAGATAGCTGATCAGGACGAGTGTGACGACAAAGAAGCTGACCGGCCAGCCGTGCCTGAAAGGAGGCCAGTAGTAGCTGTCCCAGGCGAGCAGCAGTCCCAGCCAGGTGCAGCCAAGGCCGATTCCAGAGGCCGCGAGGATCGCAGTGTGCGGCCGGCTCGTCAGTCGCAGCGCGGCGGCTGCCGGGCCGACCAGCAGCGCGGTGGAGAGGATCGCGCCGATGGTGAGGTCGGCCAGGGCCACCGCGATTGACAGCGCGAACAGATAGCTCGCGCCAACGACCCGCACAGGGATTCCGCGCGCCGCCGCCAGTTCTGGGCTGACGCTCACCAGCAGCAGTGGCCGGTAGAGCGTTGCGATCGTCACCACCGTGATGGCGCCGAGCGTCAGGACGATTGGCAGGTTGGAGGAGGACAGCGTGAAGATCGAGCCGAAGAGGATCGTCGGGATCTCGCCGGTGGTGCCTGGGTGGCTCATCCCGAGGTAGAGCAGCAGCGCAGCCAGACCGAAGCCGGCCCCGAGCACCACGCCGGTGGCCAGGTCACGTCCCCGTGCGCGTTGGACGCCGATCAGTTCCATGACCGCTGAGGCGGCGACCGAGATGCCGAGGAATCCCCAGATCGGAGCCACTCCGATCAGGTAGGCGCTGGAGCCGCCGGCCGAGCCCATGTCGCCCAGCGCCTCGCCGGCAAAGGCCTGTCCCCGGATCACCGTGAAGACACCGATGCCGGCGGCGATCACTGCGACAACTCCTCCAAAGGCTGCGGCCAGCTGGACCGCATAGCTCGAGAAGAACCCCGGCTCGACAATTGCCCTCAGGATCGTGTGCATCTCAACTCAGAAGGCTTCGGCGTGGTGGTGGTGCGGATGGGAGGGCTCGGCCTCGTCGCTGTCGCCGGCCACAACGATCACCCTCCCGTGCACTCTGAGCACCTCAACCGGGTGTCCGTAGAGCCGCGTCAGCACATCTGAGCGCACCACCTCATCGGCAGGCCCGCAGGCGGCGCGTCCGTCAGCGAGGTAGACAACGCGGTCCATCGCCGGCAGCAACGCGTTCATCTCGTGTGCGGACAGCAGCACGGAGAGCCGCTGTTCACGGGCGATCGTGGCGAGCAGGTCGACCACCTCGCGGGCGCTGCGGAGATCCAGGTTTGCCAGCGGTTCATCCAGCAGCAGCAGGGGTGGCCGGCTGACCAGCGCGTGGGCGATCAGGATCCGCTGCTGCTCGCCGCCGGAGAGGCGTCCGACACGCGTGTCAGCAAACGACTCTGCCCCAACCGCCGCCAGCATCTCCGCCACGTGCTCCCGGCGTACGCGATCGGGCCGGGGCAGACCCAGGCGGTGTCCGTCAAGGCCAAGTGCAACGAGGTCGCGCCCGCGCAGTGGCATGTCCGGATCGAGCAGGAATTTCTGGGGGACATAGCCGACGCTTCGGCGTCGGTCTGCACCGGGGATCTGCACGTGGCCGCGGGTGGGTGTCAGCTGGCCCAGGATCACCCGCATGAGCGTCGTCTTGCCGGCGCCGTTTGAGCCGATCAGCCCGGTCAGCCCTCCGGGTGGGAGCTTGAAGCTGATCTCGTCAAGGATGCGGCGGCCACCGAGCTCAACGGTGACTGACTCAACCTGCAGGGCGGGTGCGCTCATCAAAGGCTCCTTGTGGATCTGCCGCTGCCGATGGCACGCTGCAGCGCGTGCAGCTCGGCGAGCATCCAGGACTGGTAGCTGTAGCCCTGCGGCATCGTCTCGTACACCGCCACCACCGGGATGTTGTGCTGGAGTGCCTGTTGCAGAAATGACTGGGTGACCGTGTCGGTGACCTGCCGGTTGTAGACAAACGCCTTGACACGGCGCGCTTGGAGCAGGTTGTCCTCGGCGGTCAGGTCCTGTGGGGCAGGGTCGACGCCGTTCATGATGTCGGCCTGCAGTGTCCAGGTGGTCAGGTTCCTGGTGCCCGCGGCCTGCAGCAGATAGTTGGCAACGGGCTCACTGGAGGAGACCGGAGTGGCTGCGAACCTTGATCTGAGGCTCGCCAGGGTCCGGTACACGGCATCCAGGGAGCGGTTGAACCGCTTGAGTTGCTGTCTGAAGTAGCGTGCGTGTCGGGGCTGAAGCGACGCCAGGTCGCGAGCCACGGCGGTGGCGACGATCGCGACGATTCGCGGGCTGTACCAGAGGTGCGGATTCCGGGTCGAGTCGGGCAGGCGCAGCAGTCGCTGGACGCTGATGACCCTCCGTGTCGCGTTTGGTGAGGCTGCCTCGAGCCTGTTCATGAACGGGTCGTAGCCGAGGCCGTTTTGCACGATCAGCTTCGCTGTGCTGATCGTCTGCGCCACGCCCGGGCTCGCCTCGAAGCTGTGTGGGTCGGTGTTGGGATCGCTCATGATCGCGCTGACGCTCACGTACCGGCCGCCGATCTGGGAGATCACGTTCGCGTACTGGCTCTCGGCTCCGACCGCACTGATCACGCCCGTCCGGACCTGTTGATCCGCCCTGAGGCGAGTGGAGCCGCGCCCGCAGCCGCTGACGGCAACCGCGACCACCCCTGCGGCAAGGATCGGTATCAGCGCTCCGGGTTGCACGGCATCAGGATAGCAATAATGATGCTGATTCTCATTATCGTTTAGCCGTTGTGGGCGCTATCCTCCTGAGTGTGCGGGAGATAGGAGCGGATAGGGATGGGACGCAGGTCCCTGGGGGGCGGGCAACCCCTTCCCAGCTCGACCTGGATGGCGCCCTCACCGGCGAGCAGCAGGCGTGGATGGACAGGGCGGAAGCCCTGCTTCGTGATGCCGGCCACCGGCGCAGCGGGCCACGTGACCTGTTGGTTGCGCTGTTCGCTCGCGAGCAGTGCGCCCTCACGGTGCAGGAGATCGATGCGCGCCTGAGCGACTGGCTGCGCGCGGGGATAACGCGCAGGCCGGTGGGGATCGCAAGCGTCTACAGGGGGGTTGAGGTGCTCCAGGATCTCCGGCTGATCTCGCGCGTGGACGTCGGTGATGGCGTGGCCCGTTATGAGCGCATCGCCGCGGACGAGCATGATCACCACCACCATCACTTCGTGTGCGACCGCTGCGGGCTGCTGGTGCCGTTTGACGACCAGCCACTGGAGGCGGCGATCAGCGCCCTGCAGGCACGGCTCGGTTTTGAGACCACGGAGCACGAGGTCGTGCTGCGCGGGGTCTGCGTCGGCTGCCGCTGAGGTTCAGGTGCGCCCGCGGCCAGCGGGCCGCGGGCATTGCCATCTGGGGTCGGGAACCGCTAGAACTAGGAGGCATGGAGGCGAGCCCGGGTCCTCACGCTGTCGAGCACGTGGATGTGCTGATAATCGGTGCCGGAATCTCAGGAATCGGCTGCGCCTATTACCTGCAGAAGCACCATCCGCAGCGCAGTTATGTGCTGCTCGAGGCACGGGAGCGGATCGGCGGCACCTGGGACCTGTTCCGCTATCCAGGGGTGCGCTCAGACTCCGATCTGCACACGTTCGGCTTCGAGTTCAAACCCTGGCGCAGTGAATACGCACTGGCGGAGGGCGCTGAGATCCTCGACTACATCCGTGAGGCGGCGAGCGAGAACGGTATCGACCGCCACATCCGCACCAACCAGCGCGTGGTCGCGCTCGCCTGGTCCTCAACACAGGCACGGTGGCTCGCGACGATCCAGCTTGGCGGCACGCGCACGCAGCAGATCAGCGCCGACTGGGTCTTTGCCGGTACCGGGTACTACCGCTACGACGCCGGCTACCTCCCGGATCTGCCGGGGGTGCAGAACTTCGCTGGACGGGTCGTCCACCCGCAGCGGTGGCCGAGCGACCTCGACTATGACGGCAAGCGGGTGCTCGTGATCGGCAGCGGCGCCACGGCCGTGACGCTCGTGCCCGCCATGGCCAAGCGTGCGGCACACGTGACCATGCTGCAGCGCTCACCCACCTACGTGATGTCGCTTCCGCGCCGTGACAAGCTGGCCAACTGGCTGCAGCGCCGATTTGGGCCGGACCGCGGCTACGCGTTGGCCAGGCGCAAGAACATCCTTCTGCAGACCGGCCTGTACCAGTTCTGTCAGCGTTATCCGCGGCGGGCGCGCCGCCTGATCCGTCGGCTGGCCGCCAAACAGCTGCCGGTCGGATATCCGGTGGACGTGCATTTCAACCCTCGCTATGACCCATGGGATCAGCGGCTGTGCTTCGTGCCCAGTGGCGACCTGTTCCGCACGATCCGGGAGGGGAAGGCGGCCGTGGTCACAGACACGATCCAGACCTTCACCCGGAACGGGGTGCGGCTCACCTCCGGCACAGAGCTCGAGGCAGACATCATCGTCACCGCCACCGGCCTGCGCTTGCAGGCCTTTGGCGGGATCGAGCTGTCAGTGGACGGGACGCGCGTCGAGCTCAGCGAGAAGGTCGCGTTCCGGGGAATGCTGCTTGATGGCGTCCCCAACCTGGCCTTTCTGATCGGCTACACGAACGCGTCGTGGACGCTCAAGGTCGGACTGGTCTGTGAGCACTTCTGCAGGCTGCTGACACACATGGATGAGGTCGGGGCCGATACCTGTGTGGCCAGGCTGCCGTACCCGCACATGCCAACTCGTCCGCTGCTTGACTTCCAGGCCGGCTACGTGCAGCGCGCGCTCGACGCACTGCCCAGGCAGGGCATGCAGGCACCGTGGCAGCTGCCGATGAGTGTCCTCGAGGACACACGAGTGCTCAGGGACGGGCCGCTTGAGGATCGCAATCTTGAGTTCACGCGCATGCGTGGCCGGGCCGTCGAGGCAACTGTGCCAGCGGTATCGGTCGTGCAGGTGACCTCCGCAGACGCGCCGGACGAGCCGGTGCAAGATGCCTCGGCTCAGCTTGCGACCGCCACCAGTTCGAGCGTCTGACCTGATCCAAGCTTGAGTCGCAGCCTCGCGGTCCCCGTGAGCCTGCGTGGATGGGAGGCAGTCACGACGTGACCGTGAGCCACGACAAAGGTCCAGATCCGCAAACCCGAGCGTGCGCGGCGCTGAACCCAGAGTGTGATCCTGCCGCCGCGGCGCGAGCCCACGAGGACCTGCGCAAGCGGTACCCCCTGTGAGCCTCTGATCAGGGTGAGCGACGCGACCCTTCCGCCTGAGGTGAACCGCGCGTAGCCGGCGGACGGCGCCGTCAGCGGCCCGTGCCAGCGCGTCCTGACACTCTGGCTGACGACACCGGCGCGCGTTTGCGTCACGGTGGTCACGATCTTCAGGTAACTGCCGTAGTCGCTGCGCTGTGGCCGGTAGGTCCTGGAGCCGCCTGTCCTGATCAGGACGCAGCGCCGGAGGCATCGATAGAAGCGGACCGCGACCGAGGTTCCAACCGGCGCGGGCCCGGCCTTGCCGCTGGGGGCAACGCTCGTCGGTGGGCTCGTGATCGGCGTTGCGTCGGGTGCGCCGGCGGTGGTCGTGGTGGTCGTGGTTGTGGTCGTTGTCGTGCCGGAGGGGTTGGAGCCGCCGTCTGACGCGGTTGTTGTGGTGCCGCCTGAACCCGCCTGAACCACCGCTGAGCTGCTTGCCGGTGAGCTCGCGGTGGTGCTGCCGCCGTCGTTCGCGGTCGTGACGAGAACCCTCAGGAACAGTCCCGTATCGGCTGCGACTGGTGTATAGGTTGCTGCCGTTGCGCCGTTGATGGTTTTCCAGGGACCGGTGGCGGCCGCGGCGCTCTCCCACTGATACGT
>JAKAED010000170.1 GCA_021820105.1 Actinomycetes bacterium
CCGATCTGGCCTGCGCGAGCCCGGAGCGGTCCACGCCGACCTGCAGGAACGTCTGGGACGGGCGGTGTTCGAGATCCCGACGCTGCCGCCCTCGGTCCCGGGGATGCGCCTGTTCGAGCTGCTTGACCACACGCTCCGCTCGGCGGGCGGGGGACTGGTGGTCGGCGCGGGCGTGGTCTCGCACCGGCGCGGGGGCGACCGCGTGGTGTCGGTGGACGTGGCCAGCGCCGGATCCAACACGACGTATACGGCCGACATGTTCCTGCTGGCAACCGGTGGCTTTCACTCTGGAGCGATCACCCTGGACTCACGCGGAGAGGCCCGTGATCAGGTTCTGGACCTGCCGCTCGCGGGGATCCCGGCCGCTGAGGCTCCGCGCTTCACACCGTCCTACCTCGACGAGCAACCGCTGGCGCGGGCAGGCATCGCAGTCGACGCGGACCTACGCGCGGTGGGCGCCGATAACGTGCTGGTGGCGGGTGCATCGCTGCCCGGCGCCGTCCCGTGGCTTGAGGCCTCCGGAGAGGGGATCGCGCTCTCCAGCGGGCATCGTGCCGCCCATCTGCTCGCGGCAGCGCTCGGACAGAGGACGGCGGCATGACGGACCTGCTGGAGCTTGCGCTGCTGCGTGGCACGCTCGATCACTGCGTGAAGTGCACGATCTGCGAGACCGCCTGTCCGGTCTCAGGCGCGACTCCCCTGTTTCCCGGCCCCAAGTACGCAGGGCCGCAGGCCGAGCGCTATCGGGTCGGCGCGGAACCGGTGGTGGACGCGTCGGTCGACTACTGCTCCGGCTGCGGGATCTGCTCGCAGGTCTGCCCGCAGGGGGTCAAGATCGCGGAGATCAACGCGCAGGCACGCAACCGGCTGAAGCGGCAGCAGGGTGTCCCACTGCGCGACCGGATCATCGCCAGACCGACCTGGCTGGGACGAGCCGGCACGCCGGTGGCGGGGTTGGCAAACCGCACGCTGGGGTTGCGGCCGTTGCGGACCCTCGGCGAGAAGACGCTCGGCATTCACCGTGAAGCGCCGGTGCCGCGTTTTGCCGGACGCCGCTTCTCGCGGTGGGCTCGCGCTCGTACGAGCCCACCCGGGCGGCGCCGCGTCGTCTACTTCCACGCATGCGGCACGGAGTACTACGAGCCGTGGGAGGGCGAGCGCGTCGTGGAGGTGCTCGAACACAACGGCATCCAGGTGACCGTGCCACGCCAGGATTGCTGCGGGCTGCCGCTGCAATCAAACGGGCTGTTCGACGAAGCCCGAGACGCGGTGCTTAGACTCGCTCGTGCGTTGAGTGCGCACCTTGACGATGAGGACACCGTCATTGTCGGGAGCGCCACCAGCTGCACGCTGATGCTCAAGCGTGAGGCCAGAGAGATCCTCGCGCTGGAGGACATTCCCGACTTGCGACGGGTCGCCGAGCGCACCTACGACATCTGTGAGCTGCTGCTGGAACTCCACGGGCAGGGACAGTTGCGGACGGACTTCCAGCCGGTCCCCGAGGAGATCGCCTATCACGCCCCCTGCCAGCAGCAGGGTCACTGGATCGGCAAGCCGGCGCTTGAACTGCTGGCGCTGATCCCGGAGTTGCGCGTACACGAGCTCCACGCACGCTGCTGCGGGATCGCCGGCACCTATGGCCTGAAGGTGGAGAAGTACCCAGTGGCGATGGAGGTGGGTCGCGGACTGTTCGAGCAGATCGGCAGCTCAGGCGCCGATGTGGTGGCCTGCGACAGCGACACCTGCCGCTGGCAGATCACGCATGCCACACAGCTGCCGTCGGTGCATCCGATCGACTACCTGCACCGCGCGTATGGGCTCGACCGGGGGATGGCCACCTCCGCGACCGCACGCGAGTAGCCTGCGTGAGCGTGGAGGCAGGTACCTTTGCGGGGTTGCGAACTTCGCGTGCCCTTGCGATCGGCACCAGTGTGCGGATCGTCGCCTCCCCCGCCATCCTTGCGCTGATCCTGAGCCATGACTGGGTGGTTGCCGCTGTGATCTTCCTGTTGGCGGCCGCGACCGATTTCATCGACGGCCGGCTCGCCCGCCGCTGGGATGTAACGACCACGCTCGGCTCTTTCCTGGACACCACCGCGGACAAGCTGCTGGTGGCCACCACGCTGCTGGCCCTGCTCACGGTGCATCGCGCCTCCGCCTGGGTCGCATTTGTGATCATCGCGCGGGAGTTCGTGATCCTGGGTCTGCGGGCCGCGGTCGCCTCCGGCGGGACGACCATGAAGACATCCCAGTTCGGAAAGTGGAAGGCGACCTTTCAGTTCGTCGCGATCGCCGTCGCGATCCTGCGCCCGCACGTGCTGATTGATGGCGCGTTCCTGGACCAATGGCTGCTCGCGATCGTGGCCGCGATCACGGCCTGGTCCGGAGTCGAGTACCTGACGAAGCACGCGGACGCATTGAGGTCCTGAACATGAGCCGTGTGTTTGTCACCGGCGGCAGCGGCCTGCTGGGAACGGCGCTGATCACGGCGCTACTCGAGCGTGGAGACACAGTCGTGGCCCTGGCCCGCTCGGACGCCACCGCGGGTATGCTCGCCGCCCGCGGAGTTGAGGTGCACCGCGGCGAGCTGGCTGACCCGGACGGGCTGGCAGAGGGCATGTCCGGCTGCGAGCTGGCCTTCAACGTTGCCGGAATCAACGGCTTCTGCGTGCCTGATCCGCAGGCGATGATGCGGGCGAACATCGACGGTGCCGTGGCGGTGGTCAACGCAGCCAAGCGTGCTGGAGTGCCTCGCCTGGTGCACACCTCCTCGGCGGCGACGATCGGTGAGGCCCGCGGCGTGGTGGCCGACGAGTTCACGGCCCACCGCGGCTCCTTTCTCTCCCAGTACGAGCAGAGCAAGACCCTCGGCGAACGGGCGGTGCTGGCCGCCGCCGCAGCCGCCGGACAGGACCTGGTGTGCGTCAACCCTTCCTCGGTTCAGGGTCCCGGCAGGTCGGGCGGCACCGGCAGGTTCCTGATCGCCTTCCTTGACGGTCGCCTGAAGGTCTTCCTCGACACCTGGATCAGTCTGGTCGACATCCAGGACTGTGTGAGCGGGCATCTGCTCGCGGCCGAGCGGGGTCAGTCCGGAGAGCGCTACCTGCTGAGCGGCATCCGCATGTCTGTCACCGAACTGCTCGCGCTGGCCACTGAGGTTGCCGGCGTGAGCGCTGTGCCAAGATTGCTGCCGGCTCCGGTGGCGACGATCGGTGGAGCCGTGACAGAACTCATCTTCCGCGCCCGTGGGCGCCGCCCACCCGTCTGCCGTGAGATGGTGCGAACGCTCCTGCACGGCCATCGCTACGACGGCAGCCGGGCAGAGCGCGAACTCGGACTGAGCTACACCCCGCCGGAGGACACGCTCGCCCGCACCGTTGCCTGGGCGCGGGCTGAGGGCCTGCTGCGATCAAGCTGAGCGGTTGGCGGCACGCGCCTTGTGCACCCTGTAGGCAATGAGGATGATCAGCGCCACCCCCACCGCGATACCGAGGTAGAGGCTGTAGCGGGCGGCGGTGTTGTAGATGGGAGTGATGTGATCGCCGGAGAAGTAGCCGACGCTCGCCCACACCGCCACCCACAGGGCCGCACCGATGGCATTGAAGATCACGAATCGCAGCCAGTGCATCTCCGTTGTCCCGGCAACGATGCCGTTGGCCTGGCGCAGTCCCTCAATGAACCTGGCAATGATGATGATGCTCGCGCCGCGACGCTCGAAGAAGGCCGTCGCCTTGTCGAGCCGCTCGGGCGTCAGCAGCACGTAGCGGCCGTAGCGATCGACCAGTCGTCGACCCGCGAAGCGCCCTATTGCAAAGCCGATGTTGTCACCCACAACCGCGCCAAGAAACGCAAGCAGACCGACCAGGATGATGTTCAGGCGCCCCGCTCCGGCGTACACGGCGCCAAGGATCAGCACCGTCTCGCCAGGAACAGGTATCCCAAAATCCTCCAGCAGCACCAGCCCGGCCACAGCCAGATAGCCGTACTGGTCAAGGGTCGGCGCAAGGCTGTTGAGCACCCCGGGGAGGTGCGGTCCGACTCCACTCATCGGGCCACCCCCTACACCGCCTGTGTCGTTGTGTCCCGATCGGGGACTGAATCCTCCGACGTCTTGTCCGGCTCGAGCGGGCGACCGCGGCCGCCGCGCCCGAGGTCCCGGGGCGACAGTCCCTCGCGCAGGAGCGAGGGGACGCCCAGCGCCGTGGCGGCAAACACCTCAACCGCCTGCAGCACCAGTCCATACGCTAGGCCGGTCCCGGATCTGACTCCCACCGGGGCCAGCACGGCGATGCAGGTGGCCTGGAAGATTCCAACGTTGGCTGGTGTGAGCGGCAGTACGGCGGTCACGTTGACCGCGAAGAGGATCGCGGCAGCGGTCGCGATGTTCGCTCGGTTCTGCAGACCGAAGGCCAGGATGACGGCGTAACAGGCGCCGGTCTGCAGGACCCAGCCACCGAGCTGGAAGCCACCGGAATGGATGGCGGAACCTGGCCTGCGGAACACAGCGACACCGCGGTCGAGATCACCCACCTGCCTTGCCGCCCAATTCAGCATGCGACCCCAGTGGTTGCGGTCATGCGCGACCGCGCGCAGGATCCGGGGCATGAACGGAAGCGCGATCAGTGCCACCACCGGCAGCGCCACCACCGGAATGATCGCGACCGCGTGCGCACCCGGAATGGCCCCGCCCGCGAGCGCGACCGCCGCCAGGATGAGCAGCGCCAGCACGTTGAGCAGGATCTGCGTGAGCAGCGTCCCCAACACGGTCGCGAGCGTCCCGCGAGCGCCGCCCGCATGCCGAGCGATCAGCCACGCACGGGCAGCCTCACCAAGGCGCCCGGGTGCCACCGACGAGCCAAACATGCCGATCAGCATCACCCGGGTGACCGTGAAGCGGCCAACGCGAGGGCTGGGCAGCGCCTCTCTGATCGCCACGTACCACGACTCTCCTCGGGCCAGGAAGGTCCCGCCCATGAACAGGCCGCTGACCACGACCCAACCGACCCGGACGTGGGCGAGCGCGGCACGTACCTGCCTAAA
This sequence comes from Actinomycetes bacterium, assembly GCA_021820105.1. Taxonomy (GTDB): domain Bacteria; phylum Actinomycetota; class Thermoleophilia; order Solirubrobacterales; family Solirubrobacteraceae; genus Palsa-465. Next base: position 5,041 of record JAKAED010000170.1, read on the forward strand.
GTCAATCTTCTCGAAGGCAAAGAAGACGAGCGCCCCCAGTACGGCGACCGCGAGCAGCCATGCAGCTAGGCGGCGCACAGCCTCGTGCCATCGCTGACGAACTGGTAGTAGCCGCGCAGCGTTTCCGTCGCGTGCTGCCAGCTGGCGGTGCTGACCGATTCACGAGCGGCGCTCGACATCTCCGCGCGCATGCGTGAATCACCCGCCAGCATCGCCACCGCCGCACGCAGAGCGCCGGCTTCACCGGCGTTGTAGTGCAGCCCGTCCACGCCGTGATTGATCAGCTCATGCGCCACAGGTCCGTCGGCCGCGATCACCGGCAGACCAGAGGCGCGTGCCTCAAGCGTCACCAGGCCAAGCGTCTCCGTCTCCGAGGGCAACACAAAGACGTCTGCGGAGGCATAGGCAGCGGCCAGCTCATCGCCATGCAGAAACCCGAGGAATGTGGTGGGAGTGCCGGCGAACTGACGCTCCAACTGCTGGCGCAGGGGGCCATCGCCAACGATCGCGAGGGCCACGTCGTCGCGGCTGTTGACGGCCTCGAGCAGGCGCTCAACGGTCTTCTCCTTGGCCAGGCGGCCGACCGACAGCAGGATCACGCGGTCCGGCTCGCCTCCGGATAGTCGCGCGCGCCATTCATCAGTCGCCTTTGAGGGATGGAAGCGCTCGGTCTCGATGCCGTACGGCCACAGCTTCAGGCGCTCGATGCCGTGCTCCTCAAGCGTGCGCAGCGTCGCCAAGGATGTGCCGAGGTTGAGCGCGGCTCGGTTGTGCAGCGCCCGGATGTAACGCCAGCCCGCCGGCTCGAGCCAACCGCAGCGATAGAGGTGTGCGTAGGCGGGCAGGTGGGCGTGGTAGGAGGCAACCACGGGCCAACCCCGGCGCCGGGCGATCGCGATCGCACCCGCGCCCAGCAGCACCGGGTTCACCACGTGGACGACGTCGGGTCGGTGCTGCTCCAGTGCCCGCGCGAGCGCGGCACCGGGCAGGGCGACCCGCTTGGGCGGATATCCGTCGCCGTCGGGGTAGAGCGGAACAGGCATCTCACGCACGCCCACGACGGGCACGCCGGCGTAGCTGGCGGGACCACCGGCCGGAGCAATCATGAGTACGTCCTCACCGGCGTCGTGCAGCTCCTCCAGCGTCCGCTGCAGGCGGGTGACCACTCCGTCCACCGCCGGCATGAAGACCTCACTGACTATTGCAATGCGCATTGGGCTACTTGGCTTATACAGGATCGGACGAACGGTTCATTTAAATGAGACATTGCTAATTGGTGAGGATCGCCATCACGAACTTGGCGTCCGCTCCTGTAACTACCTTTGCGCTCAGATGTCAAGCGTATGCCCTCGAACCGTGGAGCAGCTGGAGGCGGACCTCCGCACCCTGGTGGAGACCGTCCGCAGCCCGCACCTGAGCACGCTGTTGCAGCGGCTGCTGGGCCCCGAGACGGGCACCTGGCAGCGGTTTCGGGACGCACCCGCAGCCAAGCACTATCACCACGCCTACAGCCACGGTCTGCTGGAGCATAGCCTGACGGTGGCGCAGTCGGTCAGCGCGTTGTCGGCGATCTTCGGGGGCCTCAATCGCGACCTCGCCGTGACGGGCGCGCTGCTGCACGACATCGGCAAGCTCGACGCCTATCAGCGTCGCGGAGATGACATAGAGATGTCCGATGCCGGACGCCTGCATGGTGAGATCGCCCTGGGCTACGCGCGTGTGCGCGACGAGATCGCCGACCTGTCGGGGTTCCCGGACGAGCTCGCCCAGTCGCTGCTGCACATCATTCTCAGCCACCATGGCTCCCTGCAGCATGGCTCCCCGGTTGTGCCCTGCACGCGCGAGGCGACGCTCGTCCACATGGCGGACAACCTCGGGTCGAAGCTCGGCAGCTTCGACCGCGTTGAGCGCAGTCTCGATGCCGGCTCGCAGTGGTCCGGATACGACAACGGGATCGGCGCCGTCGCCTACTTTGGACTGGACGGCGCGGAGCCGGCAGGGCCACGGCTGGCGGCCTGACCGCAGGGATCGGCGCGACAACACAAACCGCGCGTTAGAACCGCGCAATTTGCGGTCAGCTTCGCGCACTCGTTGCAGGACTTGGTCGACCCCCGATTAAAGTGGGGTCTGAAGTGGCCAAGGACACCGAGAAACTGATCCGCCAGCTGTCGCTGATCTCCTACCTGATGGCCGAGCGGCGACCCGTGACGGCACCCGAGATCCGCCGCGACGTTGAGGGCTACAGCGTCATGAACGAGGATGCGTTCGCGCGGCGCTTCTATGCGGATCGCTCGGAGCTGGAGGCGCTCGGCATCGTGCTCTCGGTCGATAAGCCACAGGACGGCCAGGTCGAGCAGGAGCAGTATTCGCTGCCGCCGGAGAACTTCCACCTGACTCCGATCGCCTTCGACGATGATGAGCTTGCGGCGC
>JAKAED010000022.1 GCA_021820105.1 Actinomycetes bacterium
CCGGACACGTGCTTTGAGGCGGTGCTGGTGCGCGTCCCCTGGCCGGACTGGATCGCCGAGCTGGAGGCCACCCGTTACGGCAATCCAAAGTTCGTGCCGGTGGAGCTGCTGGCCGCCACCCGTGGCTACGACAGTGAGTGCGCGGTGCTGTTCCCGGAGCAGGTTGCGGTCGCGGAGCGGCAGCCCAACAACTTCGGGGCGATCTTCTGTGATCGGGAATCCGCGCGGCTGCGGCGCGTGGCCACAGCCGCGGCCGACCTGCTGCAGATCAATCTGCCGCCGGATGCGGCGCGCTTGCTGGGTGATGCCGAGGCGGCCAAACAGGCCTACATCCTGTGGGACCTGATCCACGACCGCGCGCACAGCCGCGGGGATCTGCCGTTTGATCCGTTCATGGTGCGTCAGCGTGCGCCCTACTGGATGTACTCGCTTGAGGAGCTGCGCTGCGATCTGACGACCTTCGGTGAGGCTGTGGCGCTTGAGCAGGAGGGGCTGAACTTCGCGCGCAATGTTCAGTACGCGATCCTGCTCGACCGGCTGCTGCGCTTTCCCATCACCGGCCCGCGGGTCCGCAACTACGACGGACTTGGTGGCCAGCTGCTGTTCGCGTTCCTGCACGCCGGCGGCTACCTGCACTGGACAGACAATCGCCTCAGCTTCGACTGGTCGCGCGTGGCCGAGGGCGTGCTTGCCCTGCGGGACGAGGTGTACACGCTCTACCGGTCGGGCATCGACCGCACCAAGCTCCAGCATTGGTCTGCCGCGCACGATCTGGTCGCGCGCTTTGTGCCGCCGGCGGCAGGCTCGCGCTGGAGTGCGGAGGCGCGGAGCTTCGCCGAGGTTCCTGATCCGCGCGTGTACTGTGATGCCGTGCTCCCCGACGAGTTTCCGCTGTCGATCTTCTACACGGCGCTGCAGAGCGCCATGGCCGGCGCGTGAGTCTGGTTCAGGCACGGCGCGGTTTCGCGTCTGACAACGCCGCCACCGTGCATCCGCGCGTGCTGGCCGGCATCGCGGCGGTGAATGAGGGGCATGCCTTTGGGTACGGCCACGACCCCTACACACAGCAGGTGGAGCGGCGGTTGGCCGAGGCTCTGGGCGATCCTGAGGCGGGCGTCTTCTTCGTCTTCAACGGCTCGGGCGCCAACGTGCTGGCGTTGCGGGCGGCGCTGCGGCCGTGGGAGGCGGCGGTGGTCTCAGCCAACGCGCACCTGCACACCGACGAGGTCGGCGCGCCTGAGGCGGTGGCCGGTGCGAAGCTGCTGGTGGCGCCGACACGTGACGGACGCATCGAGGTTGAGGGGTTGCGGACGCTGCTTGGGCGTCCCAATGACGAGCACTCAGTGAAACCGGCGCTGCTTTCGCTCACACAGTCGACCGAGTTCGGCACCGTTTACGGGGTCGATGAGCTGCGGGCCCTGTCCACGCTCGCGCACGAGCACGGGCTGCGGGTCCATGTCGACGGCGCCCGCTTTGCCAACGCGGCTGCGGCCCTTGACCTGACGTTGGCGGAACTGGTGGCCGCCTGCGGCGTTGATCTGCTCTCCTTCGGGGGCACCAAGAACGGCATCATGGTGGGGGAGGCCCTGGTTGTCTTCGATCGGTCGCTGCATCCAGGCATGCTGCACCTGCGCAAGCAGACGCTGCAGCTGGCCTCAAAGATGCGCTTTGTGGCGGCCCAGTTCGACGCCCTGCTCGAGGATGAGCTCTGGCTTGAGAACGCGCTCCACGCCAACGCGATGGCACGCCGCCTGTATGAGGCCGTTCAGGGAATCCCCGGGGTCGAGGTTTCACGACCGCCTGCGGCCAACGCCGTGTTCGCTGTGATCTCGGCTGAGGTGCGTGAGCTACTCATGCGTGACTTCGCCTTCTACACCTGGGACGATGCCACCGGCGAGGTGCGCTGGATGTGCTCGTGGGACACCACTGAGGGCGATGTTGATGCCTTTGCGGCGGCGGTGGCGGCCGCTGCCGACGGCTCAGCCTGAGTCTGCAAGATCCGTTGCCGCCGGGGCGTCTCGGCCCGTATGCGGGATAACACCCTGGAAAGAGGATCGAGGCTTGGCTAAGATGGTGGTGGTTGGTACGCCTGCAGGGGCGAAACCTGAAAGTAGTCAATAGGAGCTGGTAGGCAGAAGATTGCTGGTTGCGCTCTAGGATGGGGCGAGACAGCAGGGGCATCGGAGTCAGCAGCAACAACTGAAGGCACGGGACCGTCGGGGAAACGGGTGCCTTGATCAGGGAGACGCCTTAGGGCGCTGAGCTTCGCTGTGCGCGCGCACGGAGCGAGGTCGACCAAACCCTGGCACCAGCGGTCGTCCGTATGTCCAGAGGCTGTTCAGTTGCCGCTTCCCAGATGCCGAATAGGTCAGAGAGCTGGACTAACTCGACAACGGATTGAAGTTATGGGGGAAGCTGGATGAACACCGATACGCAGTTGCAGCGGCGCGGACATCCCGCACAAGAACGACCGCCCGCCCGGTATCGCACGGGCCGCAAGCGCGACCGGCGCGACTACCGCACGCGCCCGACGGTCAGCGCGGTCATCCCGACCCTGAATGAGGCGGAGAACCTGCCGCATGTCCTGAGCGGACTGCCCAACGGGGTCAACGAACTGATTGTCGTTGACGGCCACTCAACGGACGCGACGATCCCGGCGGCGCGCTCACTGCGCCCGGACGCCCGGATCGTGCTTCAGGACCGCAAGGGCAAGGGCAACGCCCTGGCCTGTGGGTTCGCGGCGGCCAGTGGCGACATCATCGTGATGATCGACGCCGACGGGTCGACCGATCCCACCGAGATTCCGACGTTCATCCGCCCGTTGATCGAGGGTGCCGACTTTGTCAAGGGCTCCCGCTACATGCCCGGCGGCGGCAGCGCTGATATCACGCCGCTGCGCAGCCTCGGCAATCGCGCTTTGGGGCTGAGCGTCAACCTCCTGTTCGGTACCGACTACACCGACCTGTGCTACGGCTACAACGCCTTCTGGCGCCGCGTGCTGCCGCACCTGCACGTCACCTGCGACGGCTTTGAGGTGGAGACGGTCATCAACGTGCGGGCCGCCAAGGCGGGCCTGAAGATCGCTGAGATCCCCAGCTATGAGCAGTCCCGGATCAACGGCCTCAGCAACCTCAACGCCTGGCGTGATGGCAAGCGCGTTTTGAAGACGATCATGGCCGAGCGCTTCTCCCGGTTGCCGGAGCCGAGCGATGCGTGGGTGCCGGCCTATCAAGAGCTCGACAACAGCGTGAGCATTGTGCCCGTCACCGATGAAATCAGCGATCGACTGTTGATCAGGCCGCGCGAGACCAGGTCGTCCCCGGCTGATTCGCAAAGGTTGATCTGGGCTTAGAGCCACCGCGACGTCAGGCTGTGAGGTTGCACGTCGGCTTGATGAGCAGGCAGACCTCCAGCCTTACATACGTCTTATCAGCCTCCTGCACGATCCCGCCATGGCAGCATTGAGGGGCTGGCTTCAACTGCGGTCGGTCCGGAGGCTGGCAGTCCAGCGCCGCGTCGTTTTGGTTGCGATCGGGCTTCCGTCGTCACTGCTGCTGACCCTGCAGACGTCTCCTTACGCGCGGGCTGCGCAACCAAGGATCATCGGAGGTGGGGTCGCGTCGCTCGTTCGCTGGCCCTGGATGGCGCGAGTGCTGATCAACAACCCAAATGGTGTCAACACCTGTTCGGGTACGTTGGTGGCGCGCAACGTGGTCCTGACGGCCGGGCACTGCGCGTCGAACGCTTGGCGCTTCGAGGTGGTCACGGGCACCACCAGCGCCACTGCCGGCGGTCAGGTATCACGTGTCACTCGGGTCGTGCGTGATCCGGCGTTCAAGATCGTGGACCCGACAGGGGCCGATCTGACCGATTACGACGCGACGCTGCTGAAGCTTGCGACTCCGGTGGACGTTCAGCCCGTGACGCTTGCCACCACTGCCGATCCGGCGCTCTACAGGCCCGGCGGCATCGTGTCGGTGGCGGGTTGGGGGTGGGTCAACTACGCAGCGGCATCAGCATCTCCGCTGTTGCAGAGCGGCACCATGGCACTTGTCGGTCAGTCAGCCTGCCTGACCGACTCACTGGCCGCATTTGGGCTCCACCTGAACACGGCAGACCAGATCTGTGCGCTCTCACCGACCGGGAGGGTGAGCATCTGTGAGGGCGACAGCGGCGGTCCCTTGATCGCTCACCTCGCGGGTGGACAGAGCGTTCAGATTGGCATCACGATCTGGAACTCGGGTCAGTGTTCTCCACAACGGCCCGACTACTTCACCAGTACCGCCGGCATCGGCGCCTGGCTCAAGCGCGAGATACCGCTGCTCTCGGGATCCGCAAGCGCGCAACCACCACTGGCCGGGAGCTACCGAGGTCGGACCCGGCAGCATCAGGGCTTGACGTTCATGGTGTCGGCCTCACGTCGCGAGGTGCGGAGTGCCTCGACCGTGGTCACGCTGCACTGCACGCGGCTGTCGATTCCGAAGCTCTATAAGGTCGAGCCGCACGGAGCACGTTATTGGCCGCATCGGCTGAGCGCGTCTGGGCGCTGGGCCCTGAACGACCACTTCACGTTGAGCGGAGGCTGGCATGTGAACCTGCGGATCAGGTTCACGGGTGTCGGCAGGGCCAGTGGCAGCATCATGGTGTCCGGTGCTGATGGGCGCGACGGAGTCTGTCGCAGCGGAACCATCAGCTGGGATGCGAGCCTTGGCCCAAGTGCCTAGGTCTAGGGTACGATTCGCCGCCAGACGCTGATCGGCGGAGGTCCGCGCAACGTTCGCGCCTCATTCCGGCGGCTTCGGCACCCCAGCCCCCTGGGTCCCCGTAATGTCAACCTCTCCATCCTCTTGCACTGACGGTCTGACGGTGTCCGTAGTCATCTGCGCCTACACCACAGACCGATGGGATGTGCTGGTGCAGGCTGTGGAGGCGGTGCTTCGGCAGCTTCGGTCCGGCGATGAACTGCTGCTGGTCGTAGATCACGCCAAAGACCTGCTGGAATCCGCGCGGGCGCAGTTCACTGCTGCCCAAGTGGTCGAGAACATCCATCCGCAGGGGCTGTCTGGTGCTCGCAACACGGCCGTGGAGATCGCGCGCGGTGACGTCGTTGCGTTCCTTGACGACGACGTGGTACCGACGACTGGTTGGCTTGAGAACATGCTCCGACTCTACGGCGACCCTGCGGTGGTTGGGGTCGGGGGACAGGTTGATGCAGTCTGGTCGGGGGATGAGCCGCGCTGGTTGCCACCCGAGTTCCTGTGGGTCGTGGGCTGTTCTTACAGAGGTCTGCCCACGCGGGTCTCACCGGTCCGCAATCCGATTGGGGCCAACATGTCGTTTCGCCGCGAGGTCTTTGAGGCTGTGGGGCTGTTCGCGGAATCGCTCGGAAGGGTCGGCACCCTCCCGGTTGGCTGTGAGGAGACTGAGCTGGCGATCCGCGTCGGACGTCACTACGGGTCGCGGGCAATCGTTCACCAGCCGGCCTCAATCGTGAATCACCACATGACCCGTGGCCGCGAGCGGGTCGCGTACTTCTATCGCAGGTGTTGGTCGGAGGGAAGGTCCAAGGCGGCCGTGAGCCGCCTTGTCGGGGACGGCGCCGCTCTTTCATCTGAGCGGGCCTATGTGACTAGGACGCTGCCGCGGGCGGTGGCACGCGAACTGATCGCGGCGGCCGGCGGCCAGAGAGAGGCGCTGGCGCGTGCGGTCAACGTCGTCCTGGGCACGCTTGTCACCGCTGCTGGATACGCGGGCTACCGGTTGACGCTCGCCGCACACTCAACCAGTTCGGAAGCATCGGACTGACGGGCCGATCCTGTCGTCGCCCAAAGAGTCAGTTGACAGAGTCATTCGCTCCTCGCACAAGCCTGCCCACTCCGTTGGGTGGCGTGACGGCGCGCCTGCGCTTTCCGCAGGTGGCTGTTCTGGTCGCCTTTGGGTTGGCGATCGTCAGCGCGGTGGACTGCCTGTCGCGTGCGACTCTGAATCCGCCACCGGCCTTGTACTGGCTCGGCGTGGGCCTGATCGTCGCACCAGTCGTCGTCCGCATGCTCGGTGGCGACCTGAGTCTGGGGGAACGCCTCGCGCTCGTTGTCACGTTCGGACTGGCGCTGTACACGGTCAAGCTCATGCGAGATCCGTTTGCCTTCACGCTGGCCGACGAGTTCCCGCACGCCTACAACGCCCAGCAGGCTCTGATCCATCATCACCTCTACACGCCCAACTCCTTCCTGCCCGTCACGGCCGACTTCCCGGGACTGGCGGGCGCGACGTCGGCGCTGGCTCAGATGACCGGGATGTCGTTCTTTGGCGCTGGCACCCTCTTGCTGGCCGCTGCGCGCGTGACCTTCATGCTTGGGCTGTTCACGCTGCTGCTGGCGGCCGGTGGTTCGCCCAAGGCGGCCGGGCTGGGGACGCTCGTCTACGCCGCGGACAGCAACTTCCTGCTCTGGCAGGCTCAATACGCATACGAATCGCTGGCGCTCCCGCTGTTCGTGGTGGTGCTCGCATGCGCTGCTGAGCGCCTGCGCTGTCCGCCGGGTCAGCGTCGCTCCTGGGCGATACCGCTCGCGTTGATGATCGCCGCACTGGTTCCCACCCACCATATGACGTCGTACGCGACGATCGTCCTGCTGCTACTGCTGAGCATCACACGGCTGCCGCGGCTGAAACTGCTGAACGACGGTTCGACGCTTCCCTTCGCGGCGCTGGCGCTGCTGTTGGCCGCTGTTTGGCTGGTGAGCGTCGCCAGCATCACGGTGGGTTACATCACGCCCGTTGTTGGTCAGGCGATCCACTCCGTGTACCAGACCATCACTCGGGAAGCGCCACCGCGCGCGCTTTTCAGCGGCGCGAGCAATCAATCTGGTCCCGGAAACACGCTCTACGAGCAGGCGCTCGGTGGTCTGAGCGTGTTGTTGTCCGTAACCGCTGTCTGCGTCTCACTGATGCGAGCATGGTCTGAGGCCGGGCGCCGGGATGTCGTGAAGATCCTTCTGATCGCCGCATCCGTGCTGTACATCCCCGTGATGGGGCTCCGGTTCGTGCCCGCGGCCTGGGAGACCTCCGTACGCCTCACGGACTTTCTTTCAATCGGCGTCGCCTTTGTTGTCGGCTGGTTCCCGCTGGAGGCGTTCGCGCGCCTGACGCGCCCCTGGTTTGCAAGGAGCACGGCCGTCCTGGCCGTCGTACTCATGGTCGTGGGTGGAGCGGTGAATGGTTGGAGCCCAGCCTCCCGCATCGCTAAGCCAACTCGGATCCTCGCCGCAGGACGAGCGCTTGACTCGCCGTCATTCGCCGTGGCGAATTGGATCAGCCGACTGCCCAGAGGCAGGGTGGTGGCGCCTGAAGCGGATGCCGAACCGATCTTGCTCTTTGGCGGGAAGCCTGTCGCCGCCGGGGCGACGCTCGCGGCGGATCAGGTCCTGCAGATGAACGCGCTTCCGACCTGGGCGCTACCGCTGTGGCGCCGTGGCCACGTGCGCTATGTGGTCGTTGACAGGCGAACCGATGCGACCAGCGAGACTGATGGGTTCTACTTCGGGACAGATGCTGCCGGCGGCTATTTGGAACCTCGACTGCCGCAGGGCGTCGCGTCCAAGTTCGGCAGGGCACACCTGTCGCGGGTCTACACGAGTGGCAACATCTCGGTCTACGTCCTCAGTGGACGTCCATGAGTACGCGGCGGATTGACATTCTCGGGTCGGCCCTGGCACTCACCTGCGCGTGCACGATATGGCTCGTTCCGTGGGTTCCGGTGCGGTTCGTGGCAGTGGTTCCACTTGCGCTGGTGCTGCCCGGGCACGCCATGGTTCGGGCTATCTTCGCGCAGGGCAACGGCGAGTCACAACCGACGAGGTCAATGCAGCTGGCGCTGGTACTTGCGCTCAGCCTGGTTACGCTGATTCTCGGATCCCTGCTGCTAGACCTCATGCCCGGTGGGTTGCAGCGGTTCTCATGGGCGGCGCTGTTGGTCGCTGTGACAATCATCGCCTACGGCTTCAGCGTCCGGCGTCGACGACTGGCAGCCCCCGATGCATCTGTGCTGCCGCGGTTGACGGATCTGCGGATCGGTTCAGCGCTGCTGATGCTGCTTGCGCTGGTGATCGCGGTGGGCGCCTTCTTGGGGTCTCGCCTGCTTTTGCCGGCCCCGAACGCGACTGGTTATACGCAGCTTTGGATGCTGCCGGCGGCGGGCCCGGTCAGGGGAGTTGAAATCGGCATCGAGTGCGATCAACTGCACCTCACCAGATATCGGGTGATGATCAGGCACGGAGGCCGGCTTCGAGTCTGGCGCGTCGACCTGTTGCCCGGTCGGAAGGCTGTGCTGACCGTTCCTGTAAGAGCGAGCCGCGGGTACGTCACGGCGACCCTCTACCGGCAGCATTTCAAGCGCCCCTACCGTCAGGTTCGTATCGCGAACAGCACGCTGTGAAGCTGGTCGGCCCTCACCTCGGATCCTCAGTGTTGGCAGACTGAGTCGATCAGGTTCGCCAGTTGCTCGGCCACTGCGGCGGGCGCATAGCGCGCAGCCCACAGTCGCCCTTCCCTGCTCAGTCTGTTCGTGAGCTCCTCATCTTCCAGCAGACGCGTGATGTTCGCCGCAAGTGGATCGGGCCTGCCAACGGGTGAAAGCAGCCCCAGCCGTCCGCCATCCAGGACCTCTCGTGGCCCGAACTGACAGTCAGTCGCAGCGACCGGCGCTCCTGCTGCCAGGGCTTCAACAATCGCCATGCCAAAACCCTCATAACTCGATGCCTGGGCGAAGCAGGCAGCCGCTCCGAGATAGCTATAGGGGTCAGCAACCCGCCCCAGGAACTCCACCGAGTCGCACAGACCCAGTGACGCCACGAGTGATTTGAGCTCAGCCTCCTTGGGTCCCTCACCGAGAATCAGTAGACGCGCATCAGGGTGGCTTGGGGTGACCGATGCAAAGGCGCGCAGGAGCGTCGGGTAATCCTTCTGGCTGACGAGCCTTCCCACGGCCACCACGGGCCGGTGCTCCCCGGAGAACCACCGGTGATCGGGTGGGCGCTGCGCTGACGAGGCGATCTCTGCCAGGTCGATGGGGTTTGGGATCACCTGAGCCTTGGCCGCGTCCCGCCGTCTCAGTGCCCGCAGCGTCTCCGTGAGCCCCTCTGAGACGCACACGATCGCGTCAGCCAGCAGGTAGGTGAGCGGCTCGCCGACGGTGAGCCAACGCTTCCGGAGGTCGGCGTACTCACGCGCGGTGTTGTTGTGAACCGAGACGATCACATGAGGCCGCGGGCGCACTGTTCGCGCCAAGACGACCGCGAGCGCGTTGAGGTGGGGTAGTGCGGAGTAGATCACCTCCGGTCTGAATCTCTCGATGGCCGCTCGCAGCGGGAGGACGGCCGCTACTGGAGAGGTGGCACCCAGTTCGACGACCTCCACGTGGTCCGCGACGGCGTATTGGCGAGGTGACGTGTGCTGCAGCAGCAAGATCGGCTTGAACCGCTCTTGCGGAAGTGTGGATGCCAGCGTCGCCGATGCGCGCTCAGCGCCGCCTCCAGCCAGTTCCGGAAGGAGAAAAGCTACCCGCCGCACGGCGGGAATCTTAAGCGCTGCCGTTCAGTCCCGTCGCCTGAATCCCGGGTGTCGCACGAAGGTGCGACCATTCCAGCCCCAATGCGGATCCTGATGGTCACCCCAAATGGCCCCCGGAAGGTGGGCGGTGTTGAGCGCCATGTCAGAGAGGTCTCCTCCCGGCTGGTCAACATGGGTCACGTGGTGGATGTGCTCTGTGCAGAGGCCGGTCTTGCCCAGTCGGTCACCGAGCCACTTGACGGCTTCACCGTGACCACGGTGCCCGCCTGGCCGCGGGACAGGGACTGGCTCCTCTCGCGTGAGATCTGGTCGCGGGTACGGTTGGCGGACTCGGACCTGGTCCACGTGCAGTCGTATCACACGTTCGTGGCTCCGATCGCCATGGCCGCAGCGGCTCGCGCCCGGCGCCCATATCTGGTCACGTTTCATGGAGGTGGCCACTCAGACGAGTGGCGTAACCGCATACGGCTTGCGCAGCGGATCGCGCTGCGCCCGCTTCTGGCCAAGGCGGAGCGGTTGGTGGCGGTCGCACCCTTTGAGATCGAGCTCTATGGAAGCGAACTACGGCTGCCTGCTGATCGCTTCGTGCTCATCCCCAACGGCACAGAGTTGGGCATATCCAGTGCTCAGGGCTCTGATCCTGACGAGCATGCTGAGCGCTCCGAGGGGGAAGCGCACCCAGTGCTGGCGACGATCGGGAGGCTCGAACGCTACAAGGGCCATCACCGGGTGATCGCGGCCATGCCGGCTTTGCTCAGAGTTGTTCCGGATGCACGCCTTCTGGTCGTCGGCTCAGGGCGCTACGAGGAGAACCTGAGAGCGGATGTGCAGGCCCTTGGGCTTGGTCAGCACGTTGAATTCACGAGCGTGCTGGCCGGTGACGCTGCGGGTATGTCGGCGCTGCTCAAGCGAGTCTCGCTCGTGGTGCTGATGAGCGAGTTTGAAACGCATCCGCTGACGGCCTTGGAAGCGGTCGCGGCCGGCAAGCGGCTGCTTGTAGCGGACCGCGCCGGACTGCTCGGAATCGCGGAGTCGGGTATGGCGCGGGCGAGTCCGCTTGATTCATCTCCTGAGGAACTTGCCACTGCGATCATCGAGACTCTGAGGCAGCCGCCGCCGTCCGGGAAGGTGGAGCTGCCGACCTGGGACGACTGTGCATCATCGCTTGAGCAGCTCTACCGCGAATTGATCCCGAAGACCACTTAGAACAGTCGTCCATTCGGCCGCCGGACCGTGCAGTTCCCAGCATGCGCGCCGATATTGACGCTGGAGGCGGTTCGGTAGGACCGCCTCAGCTCTCGACAAACGCACACCCGTCGCAAGGCGGGGCCGCAAAGCCAGGGATCTCCCCAAGCGAGACCGCCCGGCCACCGAAGGAGGAACGCAATGCTGGTCAGCCGGGCTCGTGCTTCCGCGGTTGTGGCTGCCGTCCTCCTGGTTTTCGGTGTCGGTCTTGTCGGCGTGTCGACGGCACTTGCACGAACCACTCGCCTTAGTGGTGGGATCGCACTGGTCAAGCACCACGCTGGGACACCGGTAGGGCACCGTCTCCAGCCCAGTCTGCGCCGTACCGGAAAGCGGACAGGAAAGGGCGCCACTGGTCGCTCTCGGAAAAGCCGGCGGCAGCGACCGCACCGGAGGTTCGGCACGCTCAGAACGAGGACGAACGTGCGCAGGATCGGGCACAAGCGACATCCTGCGCGGACGCGCTCAACGCCCACCTCGAAAGGCTCGGCGGTGACGTCAAAGCGGACAACCTCCACTTCCGTTCTGCCGACGACCACGAGTACAACAGCTGAGGTGGTTTCGAGTACGACCCCGTCCTCGTCGTCCACCGCTACGTCGAGCTCAGCGGGCGGTGCCGGCAGCGCTTCGGCCACCCCCTCCATCTACTGGGGTGCGTCGATCGGTGATCAGCTGACTGGCGCTCAGGCGCCTTGGGACATGTCCGCCGTGTCAGCCGTCGCGGCGGAGTCGGGTAAGGGGCTCTCGCTCGTCCATTTCGGGACTCCCTTTGCCAGCTGCAGTGGCACCGTGGCGTCCACGTGCTCCACTGAACCGTTCCCGACCACACCCATGACCAATATCCGCAGCTACGGCGCGATCCCCTTCCTGGACTGGTCTTCCGACGCGATCGGAAGCGGCGGAACCTCCTCGGCCATGCCGTCGAACCTGAGTGCGGTCATCAACGGATACTGGGACTCCTACATAAGGAGCTTTGCCGAAGCCGCCCGCGCATGGGGTCACCCGTTCTTCCTTCGCTTCGACTGGGAAATGAACGGCAATTGGTTCCCGTGGTCTGAGGGCGTCAACGGCAACACTCCGGGGCAGTACGTCGCCGCATGGCGACACGTGCACGACATCTTTGCGAGCGTCGGGGCAACCAACGTCTCCTGGGTCTGGTGTCCGAACGTTGACTTCGCAAACGCATTCACCTCGCTCCAGGAACTCTATCCGGGCAGCGCTTACGTGGATTGGACCTGCCTCGACGGTTACAACTGGGGATCGAATCCAGCTCAGGCCAACGGCGCCAGCCTTGCACAGTCCGGGATCGACAACTGGCAGAGTTTCGACCAGATCTTCCAGTCCACCTACAGCGAGATCACCACCACCGTGGCTCCTGGCAAGCCGATGATGATCGGTGAGGTCGGCTCGACCGAGCAGGGCGGCTCCAAGGCTGCCTGGATCAGCAACATGCTCAGCGAGATCCCGGCACGCTACCCCGACATCAAGGGGATCATGTACTTCGACCGCTATGACAGCGGGATGGACTGGCCCCTGGAGACCTCTGCAACGTCGATCTCAGCATGGAGGACAGGGATCTCAGCCGGGGCGTACGTCGCAAATAACTACAGCGGTCTCAGTACGTCGCCGATCCCGATCCCGGGGGCCTAACTGCGCGCTGGGCGCAGTGGCCTCCGTTGGAGGCGCGATCGGCTCCAAGGTGCCACGGCCACTGAGAGGATTCAGTGAATCCCGCATCTAACATTCCGCGAGTGCTGAGCTGCCGCTACCCTTTCCGCACTCGCATGATCTGCTGGCTCCACCGCTGATGCCCGGCTTGGGTCGGCGTGGCGCCGCTGAGGCGGAGGAAGGTTGTTAGTTCGAAACAGGATCACCGTTGCGGTGGGAGTTCTCGCTGCCATGTCCGTCATCGCGTTGGTGGTGGTCCTGCAGATCCTCGGCCTCCGCGGAGCCGCGGTCAAGCACCCCAGAGCGCAGCGGACGGCGCTTGCTCTGCCTCCGGTTACTCCGCGGAAGTGGAAGGGTGTTACGCAGCCGCTCGGGATCCCGGGCAACTGGAAGTTCGCGCTGGATGATGAGTTCAGCGGTGGCCAGTTGAATCAGGCCATTTGGCGACCAGGTTGGTACGGAACGGGAATCACAGGGGCGCCAAACACGCTTGAGGATGATTGCTACAGCTCGGCGAACGTCAAGGTTGCCGGGGACGGCACGATGCAGCTCGCTGTTACCGCCACTCGCTCCAAATGCCACGGTGTGACATATCCCTACACGGGTGCCCTGGTCTCGACGAATCCTCACGACGGCCGCCGTAGCGGAGGTTTCGTGTACACCTACGGCGTGCTCGAGGCCCGTGTCTACGTCCCTGGCAAGCAGACCTGGCTCTTCGACTGGCCGGCGATCTGGACCGACGGCTTTCACTGGCCCGTTGATGGTGAGGACGACGTGATGGAGGCTATCGGCGGTAATGCCTGCTTTCACTTCCACAGCCTTCACTACGCTCGGCACGGGCCGGGTGCCTGTGTAATCCTGCGGCCGGGTTGGCACACTTTTGCATCTGATTGGTCACCCGGGAGCGTCAGTTACTACTACGACGGTCACCGTGTGGCGACGATCACGCACGGGATAACCGACAAGCCAATGTTCATAGTGATCGACAACACTGTCTGGCGAACAGAGCGTGCGCTGACCCATCCGGCCGTGATGCGGGTTGATTACGTCCGCGTCTGGCAACGTGTGGGCTGAGCGTTGTTGTTTGCAAGCGCACGCGCACCGCTGCCGGGCGCCTCTGAGTCAGGAGAGATGCCGTGACGACGACGGATGAGTTGTCGGGCCGACGCCCATCCGTGTCCGGCAGGGCACTCTGGCTGAGGTTGGATCCAGAACCTATCTACGGAGTCCTGCACTCGCCGCCCGCGGAAAGCGTCTCGAAGGTGGCAGCGGTGATGCTGCCAACGTTCGGCTGGGAGAACGAGTGCTCGTACCGTGCGCGAAGAGACTGGGCCACTGCGCTTGCTCTGGCAGGCGTTCCGACTCTGCGCTTTGATTTACCCGGTACCGAGGACAGCGTTGGCTCCGCGCTGCAGCCGGGACGACTGGCTTCATGGGTCGGTGCCGCCACCGATGCGGCGAACTGGCTGCGCGAAGCATCTGACTGCGAGCGACTTGTCTTCATCGGCGTTGGTCTTGGCGGCATCATCGCCTATCAGGCGGCAGCAGAGGGCGCGCCGGTCGACGATCTGATCCTCTGGGCGGTGCGCTCCAGCGGGAGAGCCTATATCCGCGAGCAGCAGTCGTTTGCCGCGATCGCGACGGGGGGCACTCCGGACGGTCGGGACAGCGCGCGCGAAGACGGACTGCTGGCGCTCGCGGGACACAGGATGAGCGCTGAGACGGCGCAGGCACTGGCCGATGTCGATCTGACAGCCCTGGAAATACCGTGGATCAGCCAGCGTCGGGTGTTGCTCATCGGCCGCGACGGCAGCGGAGTCGATCGAAGGCTGCGCGAGCACCTGGAACACTCTGAGGTCGAGCTGACGGTCCTGGACGCTGATGACTACCGGCTGTTTGTGATGGTCCCCGACATGATGCAGAGCCCGGCCGTGACGATTGAACGATCGGTCCGTTGGATTCTGGAGGGAGCAGATGATCGGCCCGATCCTGCGAGCTGGCACGCACACTCTGATGGGGCCGGACCTCAGGCCGCAGATGAGATCGAGTTTGAGTACGGAGGCGTCCTGATTAGAGAGCGCCTGATCGAGATTCCGTTCGCCGACGGCTTCCTGTCTGCGATTGTGACTGAGCCGCTCGGTGTGCCGCGGCTTCCGCTCTGCTCGGTCAGCGTCAACAGCGCTTGGCTGCGGCGTACCGGGCCAGGTCGCCTGATGGTGGAGGCGGCGCGGCGGGCTGCAGCCGCGGGCCTTGTGGCCGCCCGGATCGACTTGCCCGGGATGGGTGATTCAGACGGTGACACCCCTAAGGTCTATGAGCGCTACCAGGAGCACAACCTCGCGGCGGCTGAGGCCCTGAGAGCATGCTTTGACAGCCTCCAGGCGCTGGGCTTCGGTGAGCGGTTCGTCCCACTGGGCCTGTGCTTGGGCGGCTACATCGCTGCGCTGTCCGCGACTTCCGACCCACGCGTGGTCGGCATGGTGGGCCTGAACGCGCAACTCGGCTGGGGGGACCGCCAGCGTCAGTGGCAGCGACGTTGGGCTGAGGAGCTGCACATAGAGGAGGGTCTGCGGCGCTTGGACGTGGCGGCTGGTGAGGGCAGATGGTCAATGGGACGAATCCAAGCTCGGTTGCGACGACGCCTGCAGGACAAGCTTGGGCCAACTCTCATGACCAACGAGACGTTCAAGCGGATCTACTGGTTCTCATATACGCGGTCTGTGTCTCGATTGCTCCAAACACTTGGAGCTAAGGGCATTCCTGTCTTGCTCATTTCCGCTAGTAACGAGGGCCTGATGCTTGATCTGCGGCGCGGTGGCCCGCGCGCCAAGGTCATCTCGCGCTGGCCGAACATCCGCGTGCAGGAACTCCTCACAGAGTCCCACCTGCTCTACCCGCTCTGGAGTCAGGACGAGGCCCTGTCAGTGCTGTCAACGCATCTGCTGGAACTGGCTGCTGCGAGGGTGGCGGCAGCACCGTCCGCGCGTCCAAGGCCCGAAGTCCAGCATCATTAGGCAACGGCAATCTTGAGGAGGGACTAGGAACAATGTCAGAGGAAGCGCCCACACCGACAACGGGACAGGCTGAGTTCCTGGCAGCTCTGATCGACGCGGGTCACGTCTTTGAGACAGGTGTTCCCGGTGTCTACGGCCACGGTGCAGCCTACGAACGGGTTCGCGTGAAGCTCGAGTCACTGATATCGGAGGCCGCCGCAGAGGACGGTGCCGCCAAGCTCAAGTTTCCCCCGGTGGTGCCGCGTGTCAACCTTGAGGACAACGGCTACGTCGCGAAGTTTCCGCAACTGGCTGCCAGCCTCTTTGGCTTTGATGGCTCAGAGGCTGATGCGATCAAGCAGGGTCGCATTGCGGCGGCTCACGGAGACTGGAGCAGCTTTCAAGGTCAAACGGATCTGATGATGCTCCCCGCTGCCTGCTATCCGGTCTACCCGGCCGTCGCCGCGGCTGGCCCGCTCGCAGCAGGAGGGGCGTTCATCGACATGGAGGGGACGTGGGTCTTCCGCCATGAGCCCTCGTACGACCCTGCGCGGCGCCAGGCTTTTCGTCAGCACGAACTTGTTCGCATCGGTGCCCCTGAGGATGTCGTCGCGTGGCGGATGGCGTGGGCTCAGCGCGGCCTTGACATGTTTGGGGATTTGGGGCTGGCCAGCAGTCTTGAGAGCGCGAACGACCCGTTCTTCGGACGGCAGGGTCTGTTGCTGGCTGCGAACCAGAGTGCCGAGCAGTTGAAGTTTGAGCTGGTGGTACCCATCGCCAGCCCGGAGCCGACAGCCTGCGCGTCCTTCAACTACCACCTGGACCAGTTCGCCGGCATCTACGGCCTATCGTTTGCTGATGGCTCACCGGTGCACACAGCGTGCGTTGGATTCGGCCAGGATCGAATCGTGCTCGCCCTCATGAAGGCACATGGACTGGAACCGGAGCGTTGGCCCAGCAATGTTAGGACGCTGGTCTGGGACTGAATTTCAGCTCTGGTCGCGGATCTTGGTGACCGCGGTGGCCATGGCCGACATCGTCAGGAAGGTTTCGCGCTGAATCAGGTTCTGGGGGAACGTGATCCCAAACCGCTCCTCAAGCCCAAGCATTACCTCCACGCTTGCGAACGACGTCATACCGGCCGCGTAGAGATCTGTTTCCGGTCCGATGGCTGCCCCCCCGGCAGGGATTCCGGCGTACTGGTCAACAACCTCCTGCACACCCGCCAACACCGCTCCGTCGTCCATCCGGACCTCCTCCAGTTCAGTTTGCGCCCGGCATCAGACTAGCTGGAGGCGTCCCGGAAGGAAACCGGCTCCGCCCGCTGATAGTCGATCGTGATCGTGCTGTTGATCAATCCAGTTACCTTGGTCAGCTCCTCCAGCGTGGAGGCCCGGCCACGCACGCAGATCACTCCGATGGTGCCCAGACTGGTGTCGAGTACCGTCCCCGGTGGACACCGGATGTCGACGCGATCGACCAGTGGCGACTCAGAGAGTTCGAGTGTCCCGTGGATCGCCAGGACCTCTGTTGCGTCCATCGGAGGGTTGACATCCCACCAGTAGCCGATAGCGCTGCAGGGCACCACCGTTTCGAAGCGCACCGCCCGTCCAAGGGCAATCTCCGCCGCCAAACGAAACAGGTGTACGTCTGAGACGCTTGCCAAGACTGCGGGAGGACCACCGCCAACACGCCCGTTGACCTCGATGATCTTCGGACCGTCCGGGGTGAGCTTGATCTCGATGTGCAGGCAGGAGTTGGTGACACCCAAGGCGCGGATCGCGCGGGTGGCGACCCTGAGGACGTCGGCCTCCTCAGCCGGCTCGAGAGCGGCTGGAATGAAGATGCCGTTCTCGCGGAAACCTTCGTTGAGTGGAAAGCGTCCGCTGACCGCGGCATGGCTGATCGTCTCACCGCTCACGACGCTCTCAACGGACACGTAGCTGCCAAACGACTGGTTCTGAACATCGCGATCCGGCATGTACTCCTCAATCAACTGCTCGATGTCAGGCTGGTACGCGCTGCTCAGGTCACTCGCAGAATCGAGCCTCTGCACCCCGGCGCTGCCGGCACCGTGCGTCGGCTTGATGACGGCGGGATAGGTGACGGTGGTGCCGATCTCGCTCAGTTGCTCAGGGCTGAGCCCTGCTTGCAGTCGCCAGAAGCGCGGCTGTGGTACCCCAGCCTGCTCCAGCGCCTGACGCTGCAGGAACTTGTCGGTCAGCCCGGCGGCAGATTCGACCGAAGTACCAGGTAGTCCCAGTCGCAGAGCGAGTTCCGCCACGACCGGCACGAGGACGTCGACGAAGGTCACCACACCGTCGGTCCCAGCCTCTCGCAGCTTGGTGGCAGCTCCGTCAAGGTCAGTACTGGAGATCTCAACAACCGGCCCCAGTCGTTCCAGAAGCACTCGCCGGATTCGTCCTCCGTCCTCGCCGTCCACCACCACCCACAGGAGTTCGGCTGCGTCGCCGATGGCTTTGAACAGCTCCTCCGGTCGCTGCGATCGTGGATGGTGAATCACTGCCAAGCGCCGAGGCATCAGCTTCCCCCTTTTGTTGCCAGGGCTGCGCTGTCAGCGAGTTCATCAAAGCCGTACTCGATGACCACGGTCCGTTGAATCTTCTCTGTCGCCTCAAGTAGCTCCCTGTGGTCAGCAGTCCGACCCAGAACGTGAACCACGCCGAAGGTCCCGTCGCCGCGGTTCAGCTGCTCGCCGGGTCCAGCTTGGACCTGAACTGAAGTCACATAGTCCAGCGCCGCCAGATCATCGGTGCCGCGTATGGACAGCACCGTGCGTGCGTTGGCCGGCGGATTGCAGTCCCACAAGAATCCCACTCCGCGCGTTGGCACGAGCGTCGGGAAGTCGACCGCCAAGCCCAGTGCCAGCTGGACTGCCGTGCGTCTCAGATCAACGTCGGAAGCAAGCCGAAGGCAACTGGGCGATGCTCCGCTGAGGCGCCCGTTCACTTCGATCACCTTCGGGCCCGAGTCGGTGATCATCAGCTCGGTGTCGACCATGGAGTTACGGATTCCAAGGGCCCTGATTGCCTCTGTCGCGACCTCAAGAACCTGCTGTTGCAGTGTCTCGTCAATCTGCGCTGGAGTGAAGCGCCCCGTCAGCCGGTAGCCGTCGGTGGGGAAGTTGCCCTGGATCACCGCGTGCGAGAGGCCAGTGTCGGTTACCGCGCTCCCGACCGCCACCTGAGCGGCATAGCGGTCGCTCCAAGCTTGCGTGGGGGACATAACCTCTTCAACCAGCTGGTCGACGGCGGGATCGTAGGCAGCCTCCAGGTCGGTCCCGCTCAGGACGCGCACGATCCCCCGACTCCCTGCCGCCTCAGTGGGCTTCACCAATGCGGGGTAGGGGACGTCGGCTGCGATGCGGCGCACCTCGCTTGAGCTGAGTCCTGCGGGCAGGTGCCAGAAGTCTGGTTGAGGTACTCCTGCCAACCTGAGCGCCTGACGCTGGCGGAACTTGTTGCGAACGGTCGCGGCAACATCTGGCGGATAGCCGGGGAGTCCGAGTCGGTCGGCCAGCTCAGCGGTGAGGATCAGATGGCTGTCACTGAAGGTCACTATCCCGCTGATCCCCGCCAGCCTCAGCGTCGCAGCAGCCGCATCGAGTTCGTCTGATGCGACGTCCACCACGTCGCCCATGCGCTCCAACAGGGCGCGTGGCACCCGACCACCATCCTGGCCGTCCCTGATCACCCAGACCAGCTCGGCCATGCCGGTGATCGCGGCTTGTAGTTCCAACGTTGACGTCCCGGCGGGATCGAACAGAACCCCGATCTTCGGAGCCACGGATAGTCCTCCAGAATTGTGGTCGGCGAGCATCTTACGGGCATCACCTGCAGGAAGCCGGGCGTCGTGGCTCGGATTCGGTTGTTGGGTGTCGGATCCGCGTGGACGGCGCTCTACCATCGCGGCGGATGCCTGTCGGTGACCACGAGGCTGAGGTTCAGGCGGCTGTCAGCAAGCTGTTCGGGCGCGATGTGGCCTACATCGCCGCATGGGCTGCGCAGGTCGTACTCACGGCGCTGCTGACTCCCGTCCTCACGCGCCTGATGCTGCCGTCTGAGTACGGGCGAGCCATGGCGGCCACCGCCGTCATGCAGGTCCAGTACGTGATCCTCGGGTTCGGCCTCTACACGGGCGCGCAGCGCGCGTTCTCACGCGATGGCGAGGGCGCTGCTCGACAGGTGGTCACTGTGGCCTGCCTCCTGGCGGTCGTGGGTGGGGTCGCCTTCTACGTGACCGGCTCGTTGTGGGCGCCATTGATCAGCCCGGATGGGTTCAGCACACCGCTGCGGTACGCGACCATCTGGGCTGTCCTCAGCGCGCTCACAAGCACGCCTCTGGGCCTGATTCGCGCCCGCGATCAGCTGCGGTGGTTCATCGTGGCATCGCTGGCGCAGACGATCCTCGCGCAGGTGTTGGCCGTGCTGTTTGTGCTCGCGCGGGGCCGCAGCGCGAGCGGGTACATGTTCGGGGAGATCATCGGTCAGACCGTTGCAGTGTTGGTCGTGCTGTGCGTCGCGCGGCCACGTCTGGTCAGCCGCTCTGACACGGGGCTCCTCGCGGCGACGGTTCGGTTTTCTCTGGCGCTTCTGCCCGCTGCCGCTGCCGGCTTCGTGATCGGAGATTCGGACCGGATCATCGTGAAGGCCCAGTTGGGCGCGGTTGCGGTTGGCCGCTACGCGGTTTCGGCCAACATCGGAGGGTTTGTCGGTTTGGCTCTCGGCGCGCTCGCCGGAATCTGGATCTCCCGGTTCTTTGCCATTGAAGATGACCGGGTGCTGCGAGACGTCGTGGGTGCCTCCCGTGACGGAGCCAGCCAACTGGCCGCGGGCGCGGCCCTGGCTGTTGCCGCCTCCGCTCCGGTTCTGCTGGCGGTCTGGTGTCCGGCGCGCTATCACCCTGACCAACTGCTGCTGGTGACAGCGCTCGTGGCTGTCCAAGCCATCCCGCTGGCAGTAGGTGAGGTCTATTCCCAGACCCTGCTGGTCCACGGAAGAGCAAAGATGGTGGCGGCGCTGTCGGTTGCAACCGCGACTCTCAACATCGTTCTGAATCTCCTGCTGATCCCGGAGTTCGGCCTGAACGGCTCGGCGGCAGCCTCGCTTGTTGACCTGATCTGTTGGGCGCTACTGTGCCACCTGGCTCTGCGGAAGGCCAGGCCACCGGTGCGACCAAGGGCTGCGGTTATCGTGGGCTGTGGCATGGCCATCAGCATCGTGTCCACTGAAGTCTCACCATCTGGCTGGATGCTCGGCCTACGACTTGCGGTCGCCGTGCTCGCGCTGGGCTTCTGCGCTCTCCGGCTGACAACACTGGTGGCGCCAGGGCGATTGGCAGGAGCTCACAGGCACCTGGGGAAGCTGGTCGCCTAGCGGTGCTTTCTGTGGTGGTGACCTTTGGAAGGCCGGTGAAGTCGGAGCGTGTTGGCGTAACGAAACGCGCGGCCGACCGGGGTTAGATGACCCGTTTGAGTAAACAGCGAACTGATGCTGCAGGAAGGCGTGCTTGAGCAGTTATCGGTGTACCAGGAGTAACGCTGAACAAAGGGCAGACCGTTCAACATCGCAAACAGGCTGCGGACGTACCTCGCAGCCCTGGCCTCAGTCGGTGGGTGGCTCATCTTCTCGCCCCACGCCCGTATGTCCTCGGCACCGATCTCAGTGATCCACAGAGGCTTGTGGTAAAGGGCGTAGATCTTCAGCAGCCGCGCGCGTAGGCTCGCCGCAGCGCCGGGACTCGTGAAGTCCTGGTAGAAGTGGAGCGTGATGAAGTCAACGCGTAGATGTCTGGCCTGGGCGATCTGCATGAACTGCGCCAGCCAACCGTCACCGAGCCAGTCCGTGGAGGGAGAGCCGAGCTGCAATCCAGTGCTCTCCAACTGGGGCCAGTAGGCTGCGGCCTGCTCCGGAGACATATTGGACTGGTGCACATTGTCGGGCTCATTGAAAGTGAGCAGATACTGAGCAGTGCCGTCCTGATGGGCGGTACGCAGAGAAGCCAAGGTGCTTGGGGTCAACATCGACGGAGTCTGTACCTCCGGGATCCATTCAACCGGACTGCCCGCTGGTGTCACATCTGGCTCACCGTTATAAGCCCAACTTGCCCCGAGTGAACTGATCAGATCCGGATTGCTCCACCCGAATCCGGTTGTTGCGACGCCGGATTTGCTCGGGAGGATCCGATGTCGAGACCGTACCCGGTCCCTCAGCCTCTTGGAACTGGAACTGTGCCGTGTGGGGCGAGCAGCCAGTGCTCCGGCAGCTCTGACGCTGAAGGTAAAGCAGCAGGCTGCCAGCAGACCTCCGACCCATCGCGAGAGCTGCGAAAGCGTAATAACTGGTGCACGCATCGCGATTGGTGATCGTAGCTCAACGGTCAGCGACCGGGCGCAGGAACGCGACCGGGCGCAGGAACGCGACCGGGCGCAGGAACGGACTGATCTCCTGGCCAGGATGTCATCAGCGAGCGTCATCAAAATGACACGGCAGGGACGATTTCCGTGCCATTTCACCCACGTCGCGGGTAGCTGCTGACCACGCGGACAAGTATTCGCGGTGAGGTGGTGCAGCGCGTCCGCACTTGAGGCGGACTCGGCTGTTCTCGCAGTGTCAGATAGCTCGACTGGCCGGGTTGGGCGAGTACAGACCACGTATCTAAAGCTAGGGGTATCAATGGACGTCAGGGGTGACGCGCGGCTGCGCCCGCGCGCCGGACGCCGCCATGCCGCAGGCGGTGAGCAGTCGGCCAGGTCGCGCCGGCACGCCGGGCGCGAGCGGCGCGACTATCGAAACAGGCCGACGGTCACGGCGGTGGTGCCGACGCTCAATGAAGCGGACAACCTGCCGCACGTGTTCGCCCGCATTCCCAGCGGTGTCAACGAGCTGATCGTCGTGGACGGGCATTCAACCGACGCGACGATCGAGGTAACACGGAGGTTGCGGCCGGATGCACGGATCGTGCTTCAGAACCGCCGTGGCAAGGGAAACGCGCTGGCCTGCGGTCTCGCGGCCGCGCGCGGAGACATCATCGTGATGCTCGACGCTGACGGGTCGACCGATCCGGCTGAGATCCCGCGCTTCATCGCTCCCCTGATTCAGGGCGCCGACTTTGTCAAGGGGTCGCGTCACATGGAGGGCGGAGGCAGCGCCGACCTGACGCGCCTACGGAGCTTCGGCAACCATGCGCTCGGGACATGCGTGAACCTCCTCTTCGGCACGCATTACACGGACCTCTGCTACGGCTACAACGCCTTCTGGCGCAGGTGCCTGCCCCAACTGCACGTTACCTGCGACGGCTTTGAGGTCGAGACGATCATCAACGTGCGCGCGGCAAAGGCGGGCTTCAAGGTGACCGAGGTTGCCAGCTACGAGCAGTGCCGCATCCATGGGCTGAGCAATCTGAACGCGTGGCGTGACGGCAAGCGTGTGCTGCGCTCGATCGTCCGGGAGCGGATCGTTCCACTACCGGTTCCCGGCGACGGATGGAAGCCGGAGTATTCCGAGCTTGGCGTGCCCGCGAGCGTGACCGCGCTCACCGACGCGCGCAAGCAGAGGACGGCGGCTGAAAGCGTCGAGGTGGCACCAGCGCTCAGCTCCTGAGCTCTGCCGAAAGCAGCTGGGGGCCTCCGCTCCCCAGCTGCGCGCGCGCCCGCAACTGCTCGGGCGTGAGCCGGCACACCTCGGTGATGGTCACGTCCGCTGCCGGAACTGCGACGGTGATCCGCTCTGGCCCATCCGCAGCCGCCAGCTCGTGGATGCTCCATTCCGATGCCGCCGGCCGGCACCACACAGACGCGAGCCTCAGTTCAGGTCCGTCCGGGGCCGCGACTGCACCGGAGAGCGCGGGCACGACCCCTGCGCCGACCGCCTTGCCGACCGCCTCCTTCAGCGTCCATACACGGCTGAACCACGTGCTGAACTCTGTGTCGGGGAGCTCGCCCAGCCACCGGGCCTCGGCGGAGCTGAACCTCCGCTCAGCGATCCGGCGCGCGCCTGAGATTCGCGCCACCGGTGCCTCCGCGTCAACACCGACCGGATGCGACCTGCAGGCGGCCACCACCACCAGCCGATCCGTGTGCGCGACGCTGACGTACAGGTCCGGTACATCCACCAGGCGGGGCTTGCCAAGACTGGATGTTGCGATATCCAGAGCAGCAGGGTCACGCCCGCTGACGCGCGCCCCGATGCGGCGCATCACCGCGCGGCCGACCGCATGCCGGGCCCGCACCCCGGCATCGTTGATGGCCTGCGCCCGCTCACGTTCCGCAGGGCTCAGCAGTGCCTCCGCAGCTGTCAGCCACCGATCGTGATCGGCACCGTCAAGCCGGCACAGCGTGAGCGGGAGTTCCTCGGTCAACGGGAGCTGGTCATCACCGAACGGATCGCCACGGACGAAGCCTAATGGACGTGCGCCGGATGACCGCGACGCGCGGCGTGGCCGCTCAGACGGCGGCGCCGCTCTGCAGCTCGCTGACGGCCGAGCGGATTGCGCCGAGGCTCTCAAACACGCTGCGCCTGAGCATGTAGTCAGGGAACTCGATGTCAAATGTGTCCTCGAGCGCGAGCATGACGTTGACGCTTGCCTGCGAGCTCATCCCAGCGGCATACAGATCGTCGTCATCAGCCAGTGCGGCCGCCGGCGTTGCCAGACGGGCGTGGCTGTCGAGGATCTCACGAATCTTCTCTTCCAACATTTCAACTCCTGTGCGGGCGGGCGCACGCGCGCGGTGGTTTTCGGCCAGTGCCATGGAGCTTGCCGTCCCGGCGGCGTGGCAAACCCCGGTTTCCTGGGTAAAAGCGAAACGAAAAGCACAGCGCGTTTGACCGCGCGGGAAACGTGAGAGAAGGATCTGCGGGGAGTTGAATGGTGAGGCGAGGCTGCATGGACAACCTGGAGGCCGGGGTCGTCACCGGCCAGCCGCTGTGGCTCTGCACAGAAGCAGAGCCCGTCTACGCCGTGCTTCACACCGGCGGCAGCCGCACAGCGGGGATCGCTGCGCTCCTCCTGCCCGCGTTCGGCTGGGACAACGACTGCTCCTACCGGGTTCGCCGTGACTGGGCGGTTGCTCTGGCAGACGCCGGCATCCCAGCGCTGAGGATCGACCTGCCCGGCACCGAGGACAGCGTCGGCACGCCACTGGCGGCGGGTCGCATCCAGGCCTGGCTGCAGGCGACGGCCTCAGCAGCGTCGTGGCTGAGGAACGTGACGGGTTGTGACCGGCTGGTCGCGATCGGCATCGGCCTGGGTGGGCTGTTGGCCCATCAAGCGACCGCGGACGGCGCCGACATAGATGACCTGGTGCTCTGGGGGGTACGCGCCAGTGGGCGCGCGTACGTGCGTGAGCTGCGGGCGTACGCAGCGCTCGTTGCCGGAAACATCGGTGACACCCGCGATCTGGACCGTGCGGACGGTGCGATCGGGATCGGTGGCCACCCAATGAGCGCGGAGACGGCTGAGCAGCTCAGTGCGATCAATCTGAGCAAGTCCCCGCTACCCGGCGCGGAACAACGGCGCGTGCTGCTGATCGGGCGGGATCGGCTGGGAGTTGATCAACGGCTATCTGACCAACTCGCAGCCTCTGGCGTTGAGCTCACGACGATTGAGACGTTTGACTACTACTGCGCAATGGCGCCGCCGGAGGTGGGGCTGACCGCCGACAAGACGATTTCCGCCTCCGTTGACTGGCTGCTCGGCGCCGGGGTCAAGGCTCAGGGTGATGCCTCCCCGGCGCCCCGTCAGGCGGCGGTTCCCGCCGTCCCGGTTTCGGCAGTCGCTTCCGCCGCGGATGCTGTGTCCTTCTCATACAACGGCGTGACCATCAGCGAGCGCCTGTCCGAGCTGCAATCCTCAGGCGGGCGGCTGGTCGGGATCATCGCCGAGCCGGTTGAGCAGCCGCCGCTCCGCTGCTGCCTGGTGGTGATCAACAGTGGCGGGCTCAGGCGCACGGGGCCCAATCGCCTGTTTGTGGAGATCGCCCGTCGGGCCGCGACGCTCGGGATCCCATCGGCACGATTTGACCTACCGGGACTGGGAGACTCAGACGGAGAGGCGGTCAAGAGCTTTGAGCGCAGCTCGCAAAATGACGGCGATCTGCTGGGGGTGCTGGCTGAGGTCTACGACCATCTCCAACGGCTCGGCGTTAGCGATCGCTTCGTCGCCACCGGGCTCTCTCTGGGGGGCTACCTGCCGATCCTTGCGGTGCTGAACGAACCACGCGCTCTGGGGGCGCTGAGCATCAATGCCACCACCTTCAAGTGGTCTGACGCCCAGCGTCGTCGCGTTCTGCGTGAGATCAAGCTGGCCGGGGTCGCCGGTGAACAACAGCTTGTGGCCACCGCCCGCAGCGCTCGGCTCCCGGAGCCGATGCGTGATGTCTGGAGGCGCCTGGAGCACGCTGGGCTCGCTCTGAACGCGTTTGCCCGACGCAATCTTGCGCAGGTTGGCCCGCTGTGGCGTCTTGAACATCGAGCTGAACTCCGTGACGTCGGCAGGATCGTTGACCTGCTGGGCAGCGGCGGCCGGAACGTGTCCCTGCTCCTGTCCGAGGCTGAGCCGCTGCTGCGAATCCTCGATCAACCAAGATTGCGCAAGCAGCTTTCCGGATATCCGAACATCGAGGTCACGCGCATTCCCACGCCTGACCATCTGCTTCGCCCGCTTTGGATCCAGGAGCTGGTGCTTGAACGCGCTTCGACCGTGTTGCGTGAGCTTGCCCTGGCGGCTGAGCCCAGACCAGCAACAGAGCGCCTCAAGGTTTCGGCATAGAACAGGAGAGATGTGATCCGATGACAGTTCAAGCAAGCTCCTCCAGCAGCGACCAGACCGAGCTTCTGGCCGAGCTGTTTGCCGCCGGCATGCTGATTGAGACCGGTGTCCCAGGCGTCTACGGTCACAGTGACACCTTTGAGCTGATCCGTGAGCGGGTCGCTGCAGCGGTCGGCGCACTTGCGAGCGCGCGGGGCGCGGCCAGGCTGACGTTCCCGCCGGTGATCCCGCGCCGGACGCTTGAGAGCACCGGCTACGTCGGCAACTTCCCGCACCTGGTCGGCAGCATCTTCGGTTTTCACGGAGCGGAGGGGGATGCGGTCACTCAGCGAGAGCGCGCCGCGACCCACGAGGACTGGAGCGAGTTTCAGGGACAGACCGACATGATGCTGCTGCCGGCCGCCTGCTATCCGGTCTACCCGGCGGTGGCCAAACGTGGGCCGCTGAAGTCCGGAGGGACCTTCATAGACATGGGAGGCACGTGGGTCTTCCGGCACGAGCCATCCCTGGACCCTGCCCGGCGGCAGATCTTCAGGCAGCATGAACTCGTCAGAATCGCTGAGCCGGAGGGCGTGATCGCCTGGCGCCGTGAGTGGTCCGAACTAGCGCTGCAGCTGTTCCGTGAGCTGGGTCTGCGTGGCGAACTGGAGAACGCCAGCGACCCGTTCTTCGGGCGCCATGGGCGCCTGCTTGCGGCCAACCAAAGTGCGGATGAACTCAAGTGGGAACTGGTGGTGCAGATAGCCGGTCCCAAGCCAACGGCCTGCGCGTCCTTCAACTACCACGTGGACCGCTTCGCGGAGACCTGGGGACTGGAGTTGTCCGACGGCACCAGGGCACACACCGCGTGTGTTGGTTTTGGGCAGGAGCGGATCACGCTGGCGCTGCTGGCGACCCATGGTTTGGATCCACAGCGGTGGCCGGCGGCGGTACGCACCCGGCTCGGTCTCTCCTAGCAGAGAGAGTCGGCGATGCGGCGGCTGGTCAGCGCGGCTGCCACGGTTCTGGCCGTATATGGCCTGGTTGCCTGTGGTGGCAGTGCCGCTCAGCGACATTCCACCACGGCAGCACATGCGCGTACGTCATCACGTGCCCATCGTGGCGGCCGTGTTCAGACGGTTCGGATCAGGTCAGGGCATCGTCGTCGCAGTTACCTGCTGTACGTGCCTCCCAACGACGCAGCAAGGCATCCACTGCCCCTGGTGCTGGTCTTCCATGGCGCTGACAGCAACGCGCGCAACGCGGTCGTGCAGACCGGTCTGCTGACCAGCGATGAGCGGACGCACTTTGCGATTCTCGCGTTCCTGCAGGGTGTCGATAACACCTGGAATGACGATGCGGGTGAGCCTCCGGCCGAGCGTGCCCATGTGAATGACATCGGCTTCGCCAGGGCGGTGCTGCAGCACGTCGAGGCCCACCATGCGGTGAACATGCGCCGGGTCGTGGCCACCGGCCTGTCCAACGGCGCGATCCTGGTCGAGCTACTCGGTTGCCGGATGGCGCGATTGCTCACCTTGATCGTCCCAGTTGAGGGGCAGATGGGAGCGAGGTTCGCCGGCAACTGCCACCCAGGTTCGCCGGTTTCGGTCTATGAGGTGCATGCCACCGGGGATCAGGCAATCCCTTACAACGGCGGGACCTTCATTGGCGTGGGAGGGCCGGTGCATGTGCTCTCGGCGCCGGCAACGGTGAGTGAGTGGGCCAGGCTGGACGGCTGTGCTCAAAGCGCCCACAACAAGCAGCAGGGCGGCAGCATCATCACCGTGTTTGGATCGTGCCAGGGCAATGTGTCGGTCACGCTCAACACGATCCAGGGTGGAAGCCACCGGTGGCCACCTGGCTTTTCCGGCCTGCTCGCAAGTGTCATCGCCAGGCAGAGCAGCACGCGGTCGGCCGCGACTCCCGCGAGGTGATCAGCGGCACGCGATCCACGCATCCGCGGCGTATTGATCGGGTAGCTAAGCCCGCACCTACCCGGCTTACGCGACCTCGGTGGCAGCCGTCACCTGAACCCAAAGGACCCCCGAAATGAACCTCGACACCTTCGAGCAGTGGGAATCAGAAGTTCGAAGCTACATCCGGTCCTTTCCAACGGTTTTTGATACTGCTCGGGGGGCGACGCTAGTGGACGAGGATGGCAAGCAGTTCATCGACTTCTTCGCGGGTGCGGGCACGCTCAATTACGGGCACAACAACCCGATCATCAAGCGGGCGCTGCTCGACTACATCGAGCGCGACGGGATAGTCCACGGACTCGACATGGCGACGTCTGCCAAGCGCGAGTTCATTGAGACGTTCAGGGATCTGATCCTGACGCCGCGTGGACTGAACCACAGGTTGCAGTTCACCGGTCCAACGGGGGCCAACGCGACGGAGGCGGCACTCAAGGTGGCAAGGCTCGCCACGGGGCGTGCCAATGTCATCGCATTCACTCACGGCTACCACGGATTGAGCCTAGGGTCCCTGGCCACGACCGCCGCCCGCAGCTACCGCTCAGCTGCCGGGGTGGCGCTGGGCAATGTGACCTTCGCACCGTACGAGGGTTACTTCGGGCCAAGCGTGGACACGATCGAGTTGCTCGCCACGCAGCTTGCCGATCCCTCGAGCGGCATGGATCTGCCGGCGGCGATCATCGTGGAGGCGATTCAGGGGGAGGGGGGTATCAACGTTGCCAGCGCTGAATGGCTGCAGCGACTTGCTGCCCTTGCGGCTGAGCACGAAATTCCACTGATCCTGGATGACATACAGGCCGGCTGCGGTCGCACAGGTGCCTACTTCAGCTTTGAGGACGCCGGGATCATTCCTGACATCGTGGTCCTATCCAAGTCGCTTTCTGGCTTCGGCCTGCCGTTTTCACTCGTGCTGCTGCGTCCGGAACTGGACGTCTGGGAGCCCGGCGGTCATACCGGCACATTCCGCGGCAACAATCTCGCCTTCATCAGTGCGACAGCGGCGCTGAACACCTACTGGCGCGACAGCGGCCTCAGCACGGAGGTGCGGCGCAAGGGCGACCTGCTGCGGCAACGACTGCAGGCCGTGATCGCCGCCCATCCAAACAGCCAGCTGGAGCTTCGTGGCCGCGGCCTGATGCAGGGGCTGGTTGCGCCCGACGATCCTGGCTTTGCGGGCAGGGTCTCCCGGGAGGCGTTTTCCGGTGGTCTCCTGATTGAAACGTCGGGCGCCAACGGTGAGGTGCTGAAGTTCCTCCCGCCGCTGGTGATCGACGATGAGACCCTGCTGACTGGCGTGGAGATCGTCGCCGCCGCGATTCAGGGCTCGCTGGTGCCAGTCAGGGCGTAACCGGCCGCATCCGTGACCTCGATCTGCACGAGCTCCGCGGCGGCTCTGATCAGGCCGCGCAGCTCATCGTGGTCGCGCGCATGCCCGGCAAAGTGGAACACGTGAGCCTCTGAGCCCTCACGCCAGTCGATGCGCTGTCCTGGGCCGCGCACGAGCACCACCTCCTCCACGCCCTCATGTTCACGGAGTGCGGATAGTCCGTCCACCCTGAGCACGAACTCACCCTCTGCCTCCGGAAACGTGTAGAGCAGGTAGGCCACACCGGAACACGGAATCAGTCCGTGAACATTCAGTGAGTCGCCGATCGCCAGGCGCAGCGCCGCCCGCAGGATGCTGAATCCCGAGGCCCGCTCGAGCATCTCCGACATCCCGCCGCCGGGCCTGCCATTGACCTCAATCACCACGGGCCCAGAGTCGGTGAGCTTGATCTCTGTGTGCAGGCAACCGACCGTCACGCCCAGTGCCCGCGCTGCCTGTGCGGCGACCTCGCAGACCTCAATCGTGAGCTGTTCGGAGAGGGGACAGGGCGTGAAATAGCCCGTTTCGCGAAACGGCCACCGGAAGGGGGTGCGGCCGCTGATGGAGAGGTTTTGAACCTCACCGCCGTTGACCGCGCTCTCAACGGAGACGAAGTTCGCAAAGCCGTGTCCGCCAAGCGCGTCGCGGGCATCGGGAACGAGCTCCTCAAGGACGTAATCCTCGCTGTCGGCCTGAGGATCGCCGACCATCTCCACAAGCGTGCTCAGCACCGCGGCCGGAGAGCTGACGGGAACGGTGTTGCGGCTGGCCTGTCCGAAGCGCGGCTTCAGCACCGCCGGGTAGCGAAAGTTCCCGGTGAGCTTCGCCACAGCGCCGAGATCGGCGCCGCCGGGAATGACCGTGAAGGCCGGTACCCGCAGGCCCGCCGCGCTGAGGGCCTGGCGCTGGGCGTGCTTATCGGTGAGCTTCAGGGCTGCGTCCGGGCTGTGAAACGGGAGTTCCAGAAGCGCTGCCAGATCGGCGGTCCAGGCCAGGTCAGAGTCATGCATTGAGAGAATCCCTGCTGGGCGATGCTCGCCCAGCAGCGTCGCCGTCTCCTCGAGCGTGCGGCCGCCGGAGTCCACGACGGGGCCGAACTTCCGCAGGAGACGTGCAGTCCGCGCTGTTTCCGGATCGCGGCAGTCAACGACCCAGACGAGCTGGCAGACGCCCCTGGCCGCGTCCGTTATCGAGAGCGGCGCAAATGACAGCGGGTGATATACGTACGCGAGCCTGGGGAGCGGGTTGAGGTCCTGGCCCGCCACCCGACTCAGATCCCCTTGCGAACCGGGAGCATCTGAGCGTTCTCCAGTAGGTACCGGTCGTTGCTGACCATGATCAGTCCGCCGCAGGCGTCGCGAAGGATCCGCTCAAGTGGGTGATCTGGACCACGACGGTATCCATTGATGCCACAGATCTGCAGGGCAGCCGTGGCCACGCGTACCGCCGTGGTCGAGGTCACGATCTTGACGTTGCGCAGCGCCATGATCAGATCAATGTCCTCCAGGTTGTCGGCCGCGATCGCCTCCTCGATGCGGTTGCAGGCATCGGCGAGCATGCCGCGCACGACCTGCACCTCGGTCATGATCTCGGCAAGCCTCATGGCCGGCTGCTGCGTCGTGCCGATGCTGCGCCGCGCGGCGGCTCGCACCGCTTGGTGGGCCTGTTCCATCGCTGCTTCGGCAAGGCCCGTCCAGACCGCCGTCAGCAGGACGTGCCGCAACTGGCCGCCGCCACCGTTGGCCATCTCTGAGAACGGCACAGGGAAAAGGTTCTCCGCGGTCACGTGACCGCACAGATGCAGTCCTGAGCTGCATGTGCCGCGCAGACCGAGTGTGTCCCAGCCAGTGGTGTCCTCCAGCGTGAAGTCTGCGGCTCGAAACAGCGCAACAGCCTGGTCTGTGTCGGCTCCGTCCGGTGCCCGGCGGGCAGTTGACAGGACCAGGTCGGCGTGGCGGGCAAAGGACGCCGCCAGGGCCTGCTTGTCAAAGCGCCAACCATCGCCCTCCGGCTCCAGCGCTGTCCGGCTGCGCATGACATCTCCGCCCAGTCCCACCTCACTGTTTGCGTTGGCGATCAGCAGTTGCTTCTCAACCAGCTCCTCCACCACGCGCCGCAGTGACGGCGTTGTCCCGAATTTGAGCAGCATGAAGAGCTGCTCAACGTGCATGGCCAGGACGCAGCCGGTTGCTGCGCAGTGGCGGCTCAGCAACCGAATCGTGTCGCTGAGATCGCTGATGGACGCGCCCATGCCGCCCTGCTCAACGGGGACCAGGGCTGAGAGGACGCCCTCGCTGCGCAGCGCGTCAACTGCCTCGGCAGGAAATCTGGCGTCCCGATCGACGTCGTGAGCGAAGCGGCCGGCGACGGTCTCGCCGACGCGTTGGGCGATCTCGCTCAGTCGCTCACCGGTCGACAGGGTGGCGTATTGCGAAGAACCGGAAAGGTAGGTCATATTGCTCCCTTGGAAGGACTCCCGACTCACACCTACCCGAGCCGGAGCGATTTAGTGCGTATCGGTGCGCCTTTCCTTACGCGCCACTCCCGCCGGTCTGCGAGAGCATGCTGAGCGCTGGGTCCGAGCTCGGTGCGGGCGGACTCACGATGGTCGTTCGCGCGGCCCCCTGGCCGTGCCGTGCGCTCAGGTATGCGGCGGGACCAGCCAGCATGCCGCGCAACTCCGCGCCCATCATGCTGCCGTGACTAAGATCCGACTCTGCCTCCGCCCGCCGCGATCTACCCAGCAGCCTCGCGGCGTGAACGATGCCCCGGAACGCGCGTCGCGCCACCGGCCGCCTGGAGCCGGGCGCCAGGAGATACTTGGTCAGGTAGGCGGTCAGGCCCATGCCGTACGCATACATCTGCGTCTTGAGCGAGCCGGGGTCGATCCGGTGTTCATGCCAGACCAGAGCTGCAGGCTCATAACTCAGCGCATACCCCGCGCTGACCAGCCGCACGAACATGTCAAGGTCCTCACCGCCGCGCGTCGGAGAGCCGGCCCCCAGTGATTCGTCAAACCCGCCGAGTGAGCGCAGAACTGACGTCCGGCACGCGAAATTCGCCCCGGTGCCGAAGATCCCCGGACTGTAGGGATGTAGGGGTGAGTCCTCAGAACCGCGCTCACGCGTGAACAGCCGCGGCTCACAGCTGGACGACCACCACACGCGCTGATCAAAGTACTGGGAAGCTGGTTCGGCCAGTGATGCGCTGGCCACAAGGCCGGTGACGCACGCTACGTCTCGGTGCCGAGCAAAGCACCGGACCAATCCGTTGATCCAGAGCGGATCGACCACCACGTCGTCATCGGTGAAGGCAATGAACTCGCCTCTGGCTTCACGCAGGCCGCGGTTCCGCGCCCTTGAGAGACCCGGGCGATCCTCGCGGACATAGCGAATCCGAGGCTCGCGCTCCGCCAGTTCGGTGACCGTGGCGCGGGTTGACTGATCGGACGATGCGCTGTCCACGACAACCACCTCAAGCTGCTCGTGACGGAGCGCCAGCAGCGATTCCAGCGTGCGCCTCAGTCCGCTCGCTCGGTTACGTGTACAGACGACCACGGTCACCATTTGGGGCTGCTCCTGTTCCCATGCAGTGTCGGTCAGGGCCAGTTGAATCCGCTCGGCGTAGGCGTCGCGCGCCCGGTCAACCACCGCCGCCCCCCGGAGGTCGCCTTCCGGTGTGTCGACCGTCAGGAAGCCGAGGGGATTGCCGCCGGCGCGGATCAGGATCCGGGACCTTGCAAGTGGTGAGCCGTCCGGTGTGGTCGCCAGCTTCGGCAGATCCGGGGCATCAACGTTCAGCTGTCCGCTCCACATCGGGATGAACTGCGCGGACGTGTCGTGCTTGGCCGAAGCTGCTTCCAGCCCTCCATCAGGCGCCATCGGCGGAGAGCGCCGCGAAAGTCCCTGCAGGTAACCGGCCGCTGTCAGCAGCAACCCCCCGAGGATGGCTCCGGCGCGGGCGACACCCCAACCATCCCCGCGCAGCCAGTCACGCATTCCCTGCATGACCCCTGCCGGCAGCGTGCGCTTCACGTAGTCGCGCTCGCTCGCAAGTGCCGCTTCGCCGCCCGTGATACGTGAAACGGCGGCCTTGGATAGGCCCTCAGCCCAGCACCGTCGTAGGAAGTAGCTCAGCGTCAGACGCTCCGCTCCGACCAGGTGATCCACGGTCGCGCGCGGCTGATGCACGATGCGGCCGCCTGTGGCGCGCGTGGTCCTGATTGCCAGCTCCGTCTCCTCGCAACCCATCGGCAGGAGACCGACCCGGCCGATCCCATCGTTGAAGCCGCCCGCGCGCTCAATCGCGCTGCGCCGGAACGCCATGTTCGCGCCAATCGGGTTTCTGATCGTCACCGCTCGCTGGGGGAGGCCGCGATAGGAGCAGCCCACCACCCAGAGAAACTCCGCCGGCAGCCAGGCGGGCGCAGGCCGCTCAAATGCGGGTGACGCCACGCCGCCCACGCCGATCACCTCCAGGTCGGCAAACGGCTCCGTCAGTTTCTCGAGCCAGTCCGGCTCTGGGATCGCGTCGTCATCAAGGAATACCAACAGATCTGCTCGCGCGGCGGCGAGACCAGCGTTTCTGGCACCTGAGAGCCCGCGCCGGTTCGGATTTGCGATCGCGCGGAGTGAACCGCCCTGCTCTTGGTCCGGAGCCTGCGCGGCGATCCTTGCAAGGATCCTGCGCACGTCCTCAAGCAGTCGCCGGTTGTGATCCACCACAACCACGAGCTCATCACCTGCGTTGAGCTGGGCTTTCACCGCCAGGATCGCTTCTCGCAGGCGCGCAACACGCTTATCTGAGTAGGAGCAGATGATGACGCTGACCGATTGCCGTCGGTCCGTTGGCGGTAGTGCCGTGGTTAGCGGGCTGGTCACCGGCGTCGGGGGTTTGTCCTCGGACGGTGCAACTTCCACAGATTGCGTCAACTTGTCCTCCCTAAATGTGTTTCCCCGCATGGCCGCAGCCGCAGCCCTGGTGGCATGCGCCGTGGCTGCGTGGGTGCTGCCCACGCAGGCTGGAAGTTCCCCGGAACGGAGGGCGCTCAATCAGGCCGCCGCGCAGCCCGCGGGAGTCCCGGGCGTCTGGAGGCTGGTGTTTGACTCGGAGTTCAATGGCAGCCGGTTGCCGACCGACTGGCGGACCGGCTGGTTTGGCGGCGGCGTCACCGCGCCTGTCCGAGCGACCGAGTTGGCGTGCTATTCACCTGCAAACGTAGTCTTTCCTGGCGATGGAACGATGCATCTGAATGTGACCGCTCAGCCGTCCACCTGTGGGGGCATCAGCAGGCCCTTCAGCGGTGCGATCGTCACCACCAATCCCAACGACGGCCGCTCCGCAGGCGGCTTTCAGTACACGTACGGCCTGCTGGAGGCGCGGGTCTACCTTCCGGCGGTGGGCCGGGGGGTGGCTGACTGGCCGGCCGTTTGGACAGACGGCCAGAACTGGCCCTCAGACGGAGAGGATGACGTGATGGAGGGGCTCAACGGGCGGTTGTGCTTCCACTTCCACGATCAGCAGGGTGCGCGGGGAGGCTGTGTGGTCAGGTTCAAGCCCGGTTGGCATACGTTCGCCTCCGATTGGTCGCCCGGCTCCGTTGTCTACTACTACGACGGTGTGCGCGTCGGTGAGGTCTCAGAGGGGGTCACGGGTGCTCCCATGTACATCGTG
The DNA here is from genome assembly GCA_021820105.1 of Actinomycetes bacterium. Taxonomy (GTDB): domain Bacteria; phylum Actinomycetota; class Thermoleophilia; order Solirubrobacterales; family Solirubrobacteraceae; genus Palsa-465. The sequence continues at coordinate 35,253 of JAKAED010000022.1, forward strand.
TTGGACAACACGGTCAGAGCCGGCGAGCAGGCGCTGACGGCGGTGGATTCGGTGCGCGTCAAGTACGTACGCGTCTGGCAACAGGGTTGAGGCGGCGGCGCTGGCCGGCACGTGAGCTCGACTGCGCCGGTGGCGCTTAGCTGATGTCAATGGCCGTTGACGCGAATCTGGACGAATGTTCGGGCTCAGGGCGCATTGCTGGCCAAGTTGCCTGATGGCTCCCGATGGGTGGCATGTCCGCCTGCAGCAGCCGCTGCGGGTGGGCGCAAATGCCCACCCCCCAAAAGGGAGTTCATATGCCCTCGTTCCAACACGCCGTTCGCGGCGTTGCGGCTGCGGCCGCTCTTGCCACAGGCGCCACCGCCGGTGTGGCAGCTGCTGCCGATCACGGCCACGGACGCCCTGAGGCTAAGCACGTCCACCGTGTTCACCACCATCGTGGTCACGGCCACACCAGGAGCAATACCCACCACCACGAGCGCAGCAAACCCTGGCGTAGGTTCGAGCCGGCCCCGTGGTGGGTCGTGACGCACCACCGCCACAAGCCGACATACACGACGTCCACTCCGACGCCGACGACGTCCACTCCGACGCCGACGACGTCCACTCCGACGCCGACGACGACCACCCCGACGCCGACGACGACCACCCCGACGCCGACGACGACCACCCCGACCCCAACCCCGACCCCCAGCTCACCACAGCCCGTCGGCGATCCCGGTAACTGGAACCTG
>JAKAED010000023.1 GCA_021820105.1 Actinomycetes bacterium
GGCAAGGGCGGCAGCAAAGCCCGCTGGCGACTCCCAGCTGCTCCCGAGTCGGATCGACACATCGCGCATCTCCAGCGCGAGCTCCTCATCGAGACCCACGAGCCTGCAGATGACCGTTGGCGGAAGCTGTTCGGTGTACTCCTCAACCAGATCGGCATGGCCGGCGCCAGCGAATCTGTCGATCAAGCGATTGGCCAACTCGACAATCTGCGGCTCAAGCGCGTTGATCTCCTTCTGGTTGAGGGCCTCGCGGGCGAGGCCGCGGTACTCATCGTGCAGAGGCGGGTCGGTGCTGATCGCACTCTCTCGGTACGGTTGCTTGGGTAGGTCATGCCCCTGTGCCGATGAGAACGTCTGCCAGTCCTTGGCAGCGGCGCGCACATCTGCGTATCTGGTCAGGATCCAGTGACCGCCGTAGGCCTCGTTCCACCAGGCGGGCTGATGGCGCTGCGATATTGCGTACGCGTCGTACGCCTGATCAACCTCCGCCTCATAGAGCGAGAAACGAGCGGGGAGCTCCCAGCCGGAGCCGCTGGTGCCTTCAATCGTCATGGTCTCCTCTCAACAGCCGTGGCGTAGAGCCTGATCACTTCTTCTAACAGCATCCTACTGAACGGAAAGACTGTCCCGTTAAACGGTACAGATGGGTGTGCCGTAGCGGAACTGGGGCTGTCGCCGGGCCGGGAGTCCAAGACGGAGACCTGCGTCCTGCCTGGCACCATCTGGCTTCAGGACGTGGAAAATCTCCGGGTGGCCGTCAGCGGAGAGATCATCCGTGGCCGCCTGCGCCGCGTCCCGGCCGGGTTTGTCACAACCTACGGAGATCTGTCTCCAGGGGCCCCGCGTCTGGCCGGCCGTGTGCTGGCTTCCTCGCAGGAGCCGGATCTGCCGTGGTGGCGGGTGGTGCGCAGCGACGGCAGCTGGGCCAAGGGCGAGCGTCAGCGGCGCCTGTTGATGGCTGAGGGCGTTCCGATCAACGGCACGCGGGTGGTGATGCGCGACGCCCGGATCGACCCTGAGGCGATCCTCTGAACCCTGCCGAGGCCGCGCGGGCCCAACCCGGACCGGTCAGCTCTGCGCTTGGATTGCCCGCCGGGCCCTCAGCACCTCGGCCACGGACCAGGCCTGGAAGGGGCAGCCACTGGCGGCGTGGGGAGGATCACCGTCAGCCGTCTCCGACACCGAGCCGAGGCCCCACTCGCACAGGTGTGCCTCGATCCCGTCGAGCAGCCCCTCAGTTGGAAGTCCAACCCGCATTGAGGCCTCCGCATATGGCCCGATCAGCCATGGCCAGACCGTTCCCTCGTGGTAGGCGCTGTCACGTTCAGCCGAGCTGCCACGGTGCCGGCCGCGGTAGGCCGGATCGGCCGGATCGAGGCTGCGCAGACCGATGGAGGTCAGCAGCGGAGCGCAGGCGGACACCACCGCTGGATCCCTGAGCGGAGCATGCGGCAGGGAGACGGCCAGCAACTGGTTTGGCCGCAGCGTCGGATCGCCGACGAGGTCGGCGCACCGCTCACCTGATCTGAAGGCCCCAGCGAACGACCCGCGGGCGTGACGCTCGGCCTCGCGCACTCGGGTCGGGTCGCGTCCGAGTCGCTCAAGCAGGCCGGCAACGGTCGCCAGGCCGTTGATCCACAGCGCGTTGATCTCGACCGCCTTGCCCGCCCGCTGAGTGACCGGCACACCGTTCACCCGGGCGTCCATCCAGGTGAGCGCGAGGCCGTCGGCACCCTGACGCAACAGTCCGTCGGCGGGGTCCACCGCGATCCCGTAACGGGTGCCGTGAAGGTGCGCATCAACCACGCCCAGGAGGCCGTCGATCACCTCAGCTGCCAGGTCCAGGTCGCCCGTGCGATCAACGTGACGGCCAACCGCGTGCAGGAACCAGAGCGTCCCGTCGGCGGTGTTGTACTCAAGCGTTCCGGTGTCAGCGGTATTGGCGAGCATCCCCTCACTCAGGGTTGCGGCCTGGCGCAGCAGGAGTTCGCGCCCCAGTTCGAAGCGGCCGGTCTCAAGTAGCAGGCCTTCATAGGAGATCATGGTGTCCCGCGACCAGTCCCCGAACCACGGGTAGCCGGCCACAACCGTGGGGCCGGCGACAAGGAACTGGTCGGCGGCGAGCAGCAGGGTCGCGTCCACGGCGTCATGCGCACCGGCGACCAACGCTCGGCTGCGGGCTCTGGCAGCACCGACCGCGCCGTGGGGCGGACGCTCGGACAGGTCACCGGCCCAGGCTGCGACGGTCAGCGTGTCTCCGGTCTTCAGCTCGGCCGCGAACGTTCCCGCATGCAGAAGGTCTTCACGGTCGCTCAGGCCACGAGCCGCCTCCTCGCGGTAGCGGACTCCCAGGTACCAGTCGCCGGCCGGGCTCCACCCAGGCCCGGCGACGCGGTAGGCGTCCTCAAACACGAAGCCATCCGGCTGGCTGGCGAGTTTCGCGTCGCCGGCGAAGCGCTCCCCGTGCACGTTGCGCCAGGTCGCAAGCGCTGAGAGCTCGAGTCGAACCGCGCCTGGGGCGGCGATCAACTTGTGTGTGACCACGACAGCCGCCCGCCCGTGGATCGTCGCGAGCTCGCGCTCGAGGATCACGTCGCCGAGCTGCCAGCGCCAGCGGGGTAGCCCGTCCTCCAATTCAAAGTAGGCCAGCTGCACATGGCCGACCGGGTCGATGGTGCCGTCATGCCACTCATGCACCCCGAGCGGCGTGCGAGCATCGCCGATCATCACCGTCGGGTCAAGGGCCGCCAGGCCGAGCATGCGGCCGCCCGGTGGCGCCGTGGCCACCACCAACAGTCCGTGGTAGCGCCGTGTGCGCAGGCCGCCGACCGTACCCATCGCGTAACCGCCGAGCCCGTCTGGCACGAGCCACTCCCGGGTTGAAGCCTGACCCAGATCTCCGCAGAGCTGCCGACCAAAGCGCATGTACGGGTGGTAGCGCCACCGCGTCGCCGAGTCCACTCCAACGCGGGGCGCGATCCATCCAAAAATCGGACTATGCGTGAAACACTGTGGGTCGATGACAGACGAGCGCAAGCGTCTGCTGGAGACGCCCACTGGACGTTCGGCTTGGCGGCACTGGGGTCCATACCTGAGTGAGCGCGCCTGGGGCACCGTGCGCGAGGATTACAGCGCCACCGGTGAGGCCTGGGAGTACTTCCCTCACGACCATGCGCGCTCCCGGGCCTACCGCTGGAATGAAGACGGTCTGGCCGGCATCTGCGACGACCGTCAGCTGCTCTGCTTCGCGCTGGCGCTGTGGAACGGCCGCGACCCGATTCTGAAGGAGCGCATCTTCGGGTTGACGGGCAATGAGGGCAACCATGGTGAGGATGCCAAGGAGTACTGGGCCTACCTGGATTGCACGCCGACCCACTCATGGATGCGCTGGCGCTACATGTACCCCCAAGCGGAGTTTCCCTACGCGCAGCTTGTTGAGGAGAACCGCTCACGCGGCAAGCTCGACCCCGAGTTTGAGCTGCTCGACACCGGGGTCTTTGACGACGAGCGCTACTGGGAGGTCACAGTCGACTACGCCAAGGAGTCCCCCGAGGCGATATTCATCCGCATCGTCGTCCGCAACGCAGGCCCTGACCCGGCCACGATCGACGTGCTCCCGACCCTCTGGTTTCGGAACACGTGGTCCTGGGGGATTGACGCCGCCAAGCCCTCCATCAGACTCGCTGACGGCGCACTGGTTGCAGAGCACGCCGAGCTGGGAACCCGCGTCCTGAGCGCGTCAGGCCAGCCTCAGGCGCTCTTCTGTGAGAACGAGACCAACGGCGCACGCCTCTGGGGCACACCGGCGGGGACCGCCTATCCCAAGGACGGCATCAATGATCACGTCGTTGCGGGGGCCAGCAGCGTGAATCCCGCGCAGCTCGGCACCAAGGCGGCCTTCCGCTACAGGCTGGAGGTGGCGGCGGGTGGCTCCGCCACGATCGGACTGCGTCTCGCTGAGACACCGGGACTGGCGGCGGCGGAGTTGGAGCGGGTGATGACCGCGCGAGCGCAGGAGGCCGACGCCTTCTACACGGACCTGACGCCGGCGGGCGCGACTGCTGACGAGGCCCAGGTACTGCGTCAGGCCCTGTCCGGGATGCTCTGGTCCAAGCAGTTCTACCACTACGACGTGGCGCGCTGGCTGGAGGGTGACCCCGCTGGTCCGCCGCCGCCGGAGGCGCGGCGCAATGGTCGCAACAGTGGTTGGGTTCACCTGAACAATCGCGACGTCATCTCGATGCCGGACAAGTGGGAGTACCCGTGGTACGCGGCCTGGGATCTGGCATTCCACTGCGTGGCGCTGGCCCATGTGGATCCGGAATTTGCGAAGTCACAGCTGATTCTCCTTTGCCGTGAATGGTTCATGCACCCGAATGGGCAGCTCCCCGCCTACGAGTGGGCCTTCAGTGACGTCAATCCGCCGGTGCACGCCTGGGCCGCCCTGCGCGTGTATGAGATCGCCGGCGACCAGGATTACGACTTCCTGGAGCGGGTCCTGCACAAGCTGCTGCTCAACTTCACCTGGTGGATCAACCGCAAGGACTCGGAGGGCGACAACCTGTTCGAGGGTGGCTTTCTCGGCCTTGACAACATCGGCCCATTTGACCGCTCATCCCTGCCCTTCAACGGCGTGCTGGAACAGTCCGACGGAACCGCGTGGATGGCCATGTACTGCCAGAACATGCTGGAACTGGCGCTCACGCTGGCCCGACACGACGACACCTATGAGGATCTGGCCACGAAGTTCTACGAGCACTTTGCGTTCATCGCCTCGGCGGTGAACGCAAAGGGTCTCTGGGATGACGCGGACGGCTTCTACTACGACGTCCTGCGCTCAGACGGACACTCAACGCCGCTGCGCGCGCGATCAGTCGTGGGATTGCTGCCGCTGGCGGCCGTCATGACGCTCGGCCCGGAGACCATCGCGAGCGTGCCCGACTTCCTTCAGCGGATCGAATGGTTCAACGCGCACCGTCGTGAGGCGCAGGGGGTCGTGCAGCACATGGAGTCGCCGATGCACGCGGGCTGGCGGATGCTCTCGATCGTGGATGAGGCGCGGCTGCGCAGGATGCTCGAGCCGATGCTCGATCCGGAGGAGTTCCTCTCAGATCACGGTTTGCGCTCGCTGTCGCGTCATCACCTGCACAACCCTCTGCATGTGGAAGTGGACGGTTTCAGCGCGAACCTTGACTACGAGCCGGCCGAATCGACGACCGGGCTGTTCGGCGGCAACTCGAACTGGCGCGGACCCGTCTGGTTTCCGGTCAACTATGTGCTGATTGAGGCACTTCGCACCTACCACGCCTTTTTCGGGGATGCGCTTCAGGTGGCCTATCCAACCGGCAGCGGCGAGCTCATCGGGCTGGATCAACTGGCCGATCGGCTGGCCGACCGTTTGATTGGGATCTTCCTGCCTCGCGAGGATGGCTCGCGGCCGGTCTTCGGCGATTACGAGCGCTTCCAGCGCGACCCAGCCTGGAACCTCATGATCCCATTCCACGAGTACTTCCACGGCGACACGGGCGCGGGGTTGGGCGCCTCCCACCAGACCGGCTGGACGGGACTGGTCGCGGACCTGCTCATCCGTCGCCGTCCGCGCAACTTGGTCGGCTAGGCGCCGCCGTAGGTGACGATCAGGTCGGTCGCGACGCCGATGATGAAGCCGGCGGCGAGCAGGTAGAGCCCAAGTGTGCGGTGTCCGTAGCGGCGCATGCCGCCCCAGATCTCGCCGATCACGTACAGGATCGCGCCGCCGGCCAGTGCGTAGGCGCAGAGCTCCAGCGGGTTTGAGTGAAGCTGATACCCGAGCAGGGTTCCCAGGAAGGTGGGGCCGCCGCCGATCAGGCCGGCCAGACCGAGCCATCCCCAGGACGGTCGCACGTCCCCGAGCGGTCCCACGATTCCAAATCCCTCGGTGGCGTTGTGCAGCCCGAAGCCGATGACCAGGACGGTCGCCAGACCGATCGCGCCCGACTTGGCGGACACGCCGATCGCGAGCCCCTCGGCGAAGTTGTGCACTCCGATTGCGGCTGCCACCGTCATCCCGGTCTTCAGGGCCGCTTGACGGCGTTCGTCGTGGAGTCGAACCTCGTCTGCGGCCAGCGCCACGGCGCCGGCGGCACCGCCGCTCACTGGCGCGGGCTCACCGCGGCGGTGTTTGAGCGTGCACTCAACCTGGGAGATTCCTGCTGTCCCGAGCGTGACCCCCACCGCCAGCACCGCGAACAGTTCGAGCACGTGCCCAAAGCCGGCGCGATGGTCCTTGAAGCTGGTCAGCGCGGCGTTGACGATGCCCATCGCGTGGCTGGTGACGTCCATGAAGATGAAGGCGAGGATCCCGGCCGCGAACATCGCCAGACCGATCCGCACGCGGACGCTTCTGATCGGCATCCGCCCGACCGGCAGGCCAAGGTAGATCGTGAGCCCGGCGATCGCGCCGAGCAGCGTGGTGTGGAGGAAGCTCATGAGAGTGTGCGAAGGGGGACTTAGGCAACCCGAATTAGGGTCCCCTAAGTTCTAGCAGCACTGATCCATCGCCGGTGTCCAGATACACGACCACAGCCCCGCCTGCGGAGCGGGCCGTGCCGCTCAGCGCAGGTAGCCGTGGGAGCGCAGGAAGCGCTGCAACCTGACCAGGAACTTGCTGCCGCTGGGCTGAACCGGATCCAGGGCGCTGTTCAGGTGCCCGGCCGCCAACTGCTGGTTGAGGTAGCGGGTGACCAGCGCGCTGTGGCCGAGCTCATCCTCGTCGGCCGCCCAGGCCGCAATCACGCCGACACTGTCCTGGTAGGACGGAGCCATCCGGTGGTAGATCCTCAGCCAGAACGCGGCGTCCTTGGCGATCAGGCCCGGGTAGTCACGCGTGACGTTTTGGAACCGCCCATGGTCGAAACGGATGACCTCGATCGGCATTCCGGAACCTGCGTAGTCTGTGAACTCGTAGGCAAACGCGTCGTCCGCCGTCAGGAACTCAAAGCGGCCGTTGTGATTGAGGTCGGTGAGCGTCGCTCCAGGATCGCCAAAGTCGTATTGGGCCTTGCGGTAGGTCTTGGTCGCGGCGTCATATGAGAAGACCTGCTCAATGGTGCAGCAGTGCGCGCCAGCGCTGAACAGGTTCAACACCACGTTCGGCTCCGCGCCGGGCTCCAGATGGATCACCTTCACGGACGAGCTCCGGCCGCCGGTCGATCCGGGGCTGCAGAACATTCCACACAGCTGCGCATGCACCGTGGCGCTGTAGGTGACCGCCGAGCCTCGTTTGATCGTCAGGCGCATGTCCTTGTACTTGGGATAGCTCCCGGTGAACGTGAGGGCTGCGCTGACGCTGCCCAGTTGGGCTGTCTGCCGCGCCGCATACGCAGAGGAGGCTGCCATCGTCAGGCAGACCAACGCTCCGCACAAGATTCGCAAACCTCTGGACATCGGCCGCGATGCTAACGCGATCACGCTCATCCATGCTGCTTGCGTACTTCAGCTCTGCTGAAACGTCTCCAGCGCGATGATTCTGTTGTTCCTGACGGTGCTCCTGTTGATCACGGTCTTTGTGATCCTCGCGGTCCATTAGCCGAAGCGCGCTGCGCGGGCGTCAGCCCGACCGGCGACGCAGGCCCGCCGATCAAGCTGGACAATCATCCAATGAAGCGGCTCTTCCACATCGCGCGCGCTGAGGATTGGGAGCGTGGCGCCGACGCAGGCGGGTACCGCGTCTCGACTCTTGGCCGGGATCTTGATCAGGAGGGATTCATCCACCTCTCCCACGCACATCAGGTCAAGGGTGTGGCTGACGCCTTCTACCGCGGCATGACCGATCTTGTCCTCCTTGAACTCGACGCCGAGCGGGTCGCCGATCAGGTGCGGTTGGATCCGGTGCCCGGTACCGGCGAGCTGTTCCCGCACCTCTACGGAGAGATCACCCCTGATGTTGTGCTCGCGGTCCGGCCCCTGGTTCCGCGTTCAGACGGAAGCTTCGACCCAGTCGCCTGATGGCCAACGGCTGTATCGGCCGGCAAGCCGAGCAGTACCGCCCTCAGCTTCACAGCTCCCACACCGGAGTCTTGACCGTTCCTTGACCAAAGCCACCACATGAGTTTGACCTCCCCGACTGACCATCAGTGAAGGTCTAATCGAAGGAGCAAGCCATGTGGATGTTCAACGGATACGGAATGGGTGCAGGGGGATGGTTTCTGATGGCTCTCTTCTGGATACTGCTGGTCGCGCTTGTCGTCTTTGCGGCCCTCCGGCTGTTTCCGTCAAGCGCCGGTGGTGAACGCCACCATCGGGAGCCGCAGGAGTCTCCGTCTGAGATCCTCAGGCGGCGTCTCGCCAGCGGTGAGATTGACGCCGCCACGTTTGATCAGCTGAACTCGAAGCTCGCTGACTCAGCACGGGACAAGCGGTGAGGGCAATGGCGACGTGGCGCCTCATGCTTGGGCTCATCGCCGCGGCGGTTGTTGCCATTGGGGCCGCGGCGGTTGTGCCCGGCTCCGCACGGCCCGGTTCGGCTGACAGCTACGACAGCTACATGTATCGAATGCTGGGGTCCGGCTACGCGTACCGGCCCGACCGGCCGGCGCCGGTGACGGACCTGGCCGCCGCGCGAGCAGACGCGCAGAGGTTCGCCAACCACCTTGGTCTGCGGGTCGCTGGGGTGCTTGAGTTCCGCAACAACTTCTACGTGAAACTGAACGACCATGGTGGTCGCGCCGCCACCGAGGGGCTCGTGGATCCGCAGACCGGCATGGTGTCGATCGAGTACGGACCAGCGATGATGTGGAACACGCGTTACGGCGTGGGCCGCGCGGCTCAGCGGATGATGGGCAGTTACAGCTACGGATACAGCGGCACCGGAGGCTCGGCGGCCGGTACCGTGAGCGTGTCGACCGCACGTGCGCATACGCTCGCGCAGCGGTGGCTCGACGCCAATGAGCCGGGCACGCGGGTCGAGTCCGGCGCTGACGCTTTTCCTGGCTACTACACGCTGGAAACGCTTCGTGGTGGGAGGATCTCGGGAATGATCTCGGTCAACGCCGGCACGGGAGCAGTGTGGCCGCACTGGTGGCATGGCGCCTTCATCGCCGGGTGGAAGGCATGAGTGGTGACGCTGCGGAGAGTCTGGTGACCGGCGGGCCGCTGCCCGCCGGTCTTCGAGCGCTGGTGGTGGACGACGAGCCGCCGCTGGTCAAGGTCGTATCCACCTATCTCGAGCGGGAGGGCTTCACCGTGGTGACGGCCGCTGACGGCGAGCGGGCGGTGGAGCTGGCGCGCGAGTTCTCCCCTGATGTGATCGTGCTTGACCTGATGCTCCCGGGGATCGACGGGATCGAGGCGTGTCGCCGGATCAGGTCCTTCAGCGACGCCTACATCGTGATGCTGACCGCGCGGGTGGAGGAGATCGACCGGATCGTGGGTCTGTCGACCGGTGCCGATGACTACGTGACCAAGCCCTTCTCACCCGGTGAGCTGATGGCGCGCGTGCGAGCGATGCTGAGGCGGCCGCGAGCCGGCAGCCAGACCCCGACCCCACAGACACGGAGGTTTGGTGACCTGGAGCTGGACCCGCAGGCACGCGAGGTCAGGGTGGCCGGCAGCTCGGTCGAGCTGACCAAGCTGGAGTTTGACCTGCTGGAGGTCATCTCCGGGGAGCCGCGTGTCGCGTTCAGCCGTGAGCGGTTGCTGGAACGAGTCTGGGGTCCCGGCTGGTTCGGCGATGATCACGTCGTGGACGTGCACATTGCAAACGTCAGGAGCAAGCTCGGTGATGATCCCCGCAACCCCAGATATGTGCGCACGGTCCGCGGGGTTGGCTACCGCATGGGGGATGGGCAGTGAGGCGACGCCTCGCCTCGAGCCTCAGCTTGAAACTGCTGGCCGGCCAGCTCCTGGTCGTGATCGCCGGTGCCGTCACCTTGCTGCTTGTGGCCGTGGCCGTTGGCCCCGGCATCTTCCATCATCACATTGAGATGGCGCTCGGCTATGTGCCGGCAGGAGTGCAGCGTCACCTGAACATGGCCTATGGCGACGCGACCCTGATCTCGCTCGCGGTCGCCGTCGGCGCGGCGATCCTGCTCGCGCTGGCGCTCAGCGCGCTGATCTCCGGTCGCGTGGTGAGACCGGTCCGAGCGCTGGCCCGCGCGGCCGAGGAGATCGCTCGGGGCGCTCACCACGCAAGGGTCCCTGAGCGCGGCTCGGACGAGCTTGCGCAACTTGCGCGCTCGTTCAACGAGATGGCTACCTCACTGGAGCGGGCCGAGCATGTTCGCCGGCAGCTGCTGGCTGACGTGGCCCATGAGCTGCGCAACCCGCTGGCGACGATCGAGAGCTACGTGGAGGCACTCTCGGAGGGGGTGCTACCCGCCGACGCGGAGAATTGGGAGGCGGTGCGGCTGGAGACCGCCCGCCTCAACCGTCTGGTCAACGATCTTCAGAAGGTCTCAAGCGCCGAGGCTCATCAACTTGATCTGAGCCGCACCCGGGTCGAGCTCGGCGCCGTCATCCAGGACTCCGTCAGAGCGGCTGCGCCCGCCTATTCCGCAAAGGGTGTGGCGCTGGAACAGACCATTGACGGGCCGTCTCCGGTCGTGGTCGAGCTGGATCAGGAGCGCTTCTCGGAGGTGCTGGCCAACCTGCTCGCCAACGCCCTCAGGCACACGCCGACTGGTGGACTGGTTCGCGTCAGCGCAGGCGAACGCGCACACCTGGCCGAGCTCACCGTCGCTGACAACGGGGAGGGGATCGCCCCCGAACACCTGGAGCGCGTGTTCGAGCGGTTCTTCCGGGCCGATCCGGCACGCTCCAGATCCAGCGGCGGCAGCGGCATCGGCCTGGCGATAGTGCGCGCGATCGTCGAGGCACACGGTGGAACGGTCACGGCGGCCAGCGCAGGCGTTGGGCACGGGGCGAGCTTCACCATCCAGCTTCCGGTCGCCTCCCACCCCGGCCGACGGGTGGCGTCGGCCACCGCGCCGGGCCGACCGCCGCGCGCGCAGTGAACGCGAGCGCTCAACCCGTGAGGCTCGTGACCAGGTGGCCGATGCCGAACCCGACGGCGGCGCTGATCGAGCCGATCACCATCACCTGCAGACCTGAGCGCAGCCAGGCCTGACGGGCCACCCGCCCCTTGGCGATCCCAAGCACGAACAGTGCCACCAGCGTGCACAGCAGGCTCGTGATCAGCGCCGGCGCCATCAGCGGGAGTGCAAGGTAGGGCCAGAGCGGGATGATCGCCGCACCAAGGTAGGTCAGGCCCACCACCAGGGCGTCACCGAGCGCAGCTCCGCCGGTATCGGGGGAGAGCCCCAGCTCCTTCTGGACCTTGGTGCGGATGAAGACCGTCTGATTGGCCGCGAGCCCATGGGCCACACGCGCGGCCTGGTCCGACGGCAATCCCTCCTCCTCCAGAACCAGGGCCAGCTCGGCGACCTCGCGCTCGGGGTGATCGACTATCTCCTGCGTCTCATCGGCGATCTCGGCCCGGTAGAGGGCCTCCTCCGCCTCACTTGCCAGGTAGGAGCCGCCGCCCATGGCGATGCAGCCGGCCACCGCCTCGGCAAGGCCGGCCACCACAATCGCGCTGCGTCCCGGATTCGCGGCCGCCATGCCGGTGACGACGCCCAGCGGCACCAGCAGCCCGTCCTGCGCTCCCAGCACGAACTCCCGGACCCGTGACAGTCGCTCGATGCGGCCGGCCTCCTCCCGCGCATGGGTGCGGATGTGGTCGCGGGCCTCCGCGACCACATCCGGGTCAAGATCGGCAGTGGGTGGCTGGTGCGCAGGATGCATCCGCCAGGCCGCCTACGCGCCGATCCGTGATTCGTCAGGCTCCGTCCGCGCGCCCTGCTCCCCCGCGAGCCGCTCAGCGCGCTCCCTGATGCCGATCAGCATCCTGCGCTCCATGAGCAGTGAGGCCGGCTCCATCGCGGCCATCCCGCAGCGGTCGATCAGGCGCCTTAGTCGGAACCGGTTGCGGCTGATCAGGCGGGTCCGGTCACCGGACGGTTCAAGCACGAAGCTCCAGACCCAGTTTCCGTCGGTGGTGCGCCATGCCAGTGCTCGCTCAGGATCGACGAGCTCAAGGCGCATGCGGTTGCGCCCGAACTCGATGACGTCGCCGACCTTTGGATCCTGGAACTCAGGCAGCACGCGGTCGGTTGAGTGCATGTTGAGGCCGAGCAGGTTCTCGATCCAGTCATAGGTGTAGGCGCCTCCACGAGGTGCCGGCCCCATCTGGGCGAGCCAGGGCCAGACCGCAGAGGCCGGGGCGTTGATGGAGATCACCCTGGTGGTGACTCCGTCGGCAGCCTCCAGCAGCTCATCACCGGGAAGCTGAGATCGTGCCTCTTCAGGCGTGGCGCCCCAGGTGAGGATCGGGCGGCGCAGCAGGGCCGCGTAGCCTGCGGCACTGAGGCCGAGCAAGACCAGGATCCGGTGGCGACGCATACGGCTGATTCTCCGCTGTGCGTCCCTGGCGCACATCCGCGCCAGACCACACCGCCGCGCGGAGATTTCCGGACCTTGATCCACGCGCGTCCGCGCGCGTTCACCGTGCGCTGGAGCGTGACCTCCGGCAAAGCGTGCCGGAGGTCACGGGATCAAGCCCCGTTGCTCCTGTCGCGCGAACTCCACGGCTACCGTCCGTGGCTTGCTTACGCGTTGGTGCGAGCGATCGTCTTGAACGAGGCGTTACGCGGCTTGCTCTGGACGCGGACCTGGTTGCGGGCGGCGGCGGGCTTGCGGTTCGGGCCGGTGATGGAGCGGGCCAGCACCGTGACCAGGGCGCCCGCGACGGCGGCCATCAGAACGACGTTGAGAATGAGAACTGAGCTGCTCATGTGAGCCTCCTTGTGTGTTGACTGTGGTTTGGCTCCGGCGCCATCCGGTGGTTGGACCGGGTGGTGCTGAAAGTTGATGAGTTCAGCTTGGTCCTCGATGGTTATGGAACGGCAATGGGCCGGTAGCGGGTCGGGAAAGCCTTTTCAAGACCCTCTGAGCGTTGTGGAAGAATCGCCGCCATGGCTTCACTGGCGCGGGTTCTGGTGGTTGATGACGAGCACGATCTTCGGCGGCTGCTGAAGCTGTACCTCGAGCGTGAGGGCTATGAGGTGCTGGAGGCCGACGATGGTCTTGATGCGCTCTCCCTGCTCCGGCAGGGAGGGATCGACCTTGCGCTGGTGGACGTGATGCTGCCCGAGCTGGACGGCTTTGAGGTGGTGAAGCGGATCCGCTCTGAGTCGGCGATCCCGGTCATCATGATCACCGCCAGGGGCGAGGAGGCCCAGCGCATCACCGGACTAGAGCTCGGCGCCGACGACTATGTGGTCAAGCCGTTCTCCGCGCCGGAGGTCGTGGCGCGGGTGCGGGCACAGCTGCGCCGCGCTCGCGGCAGCTTCGGGGGCCGGGAGCCCCACCGGCTCGGATCGCTGGTGCTGGACGAGGAGGCGCGGCGTGTGACCGTCAACGGGCAGGACGTGGAGCTGACGCGTCGTGAGTTCGACCTGCTGGCCGCGCTCGTGCGGGACCCCGGACGCGTGCACAGCCGCGATGCGCTGCTGGAGCAGGTGTGGGGTTCCTCCTACCTGCAGCCCAAGACCGTGGACGTGCACATTGCGGGACTGCGGCGCAAGCTCGGTGATGCCGTGGACATCAGTTCGCTGCGGGGCGTCGGGTACAGGCTGGAGGCCTGATGCTCGCACGCGCGCCCTCAGTCCGGTTCTGGCTGCTGGTGGCGATGATCAGCTCGGCTGTGATCGGGCTTGGGGCAGCGGCGGTGCTCTTTCATCAGGTCCAGAACAGGAACGAGCGCATCCTGGCCGGCGAGCGCGCCAGCCAGGAGGCCGCCGTGATTGCCGCTGAGGTGCAGGCGGGCGCCAGCATCGCGAGGCTCGACGCGCTGCAGAACCTGCTCTTCAGCGACCGCGTCACGGTTCGGCGTGGCGGGCGCACGATCTTTGTGGGCAGGCGTCCGATCGGCGCCGAGGTGGAGTTGCGCCGTTCGGCTCCATTCCCCGGGGGCTCGGTGACGATCGCCGTCTACACCTCAACGACGCCGAGCATCGCGCTGGATCTGACGCTCATCACCGCGGGTGCGCTGGCACTCGTCATCGGCGCGGCGATCCTCGCGGCGACGCTTGTCACCAGGGCTGTACGCGGTCCGGTGCAGCGCGCGATCTTCGCCGCTGAGGGTGTCTCGCACGGCGACTTCACCGTGCGCATGGGCACCGCGGGGCCGGAGGAGCTGGGCAAGCTCGGCAGCGCGTTTGATGACATGGCCGCTCGACTGGAGCGCGCCGATCAGGACCAGCGCCGGTTCCTGGCGGATGTTGCGCATGAGATCGCCACGCCCGTCAACGCGGTCGCCGGCTTCGCGCTCGCCCTTGCCGATGGCACGGTGCAGAGCGAGGAGGACCGCAGGGAGGCCGGCAGGGTCATCCAGGCACAGACCGGACGTCTCCGGGATCTGCTCGGCGGCCTGCGGGAGTTGACGCAGCTTGACCTGGCGCAGGGGGCGCGGCCCACCGCGGTGTCGCTGCGCCCATTCGGCGAGCGGCTCCTGGCCAGCTTCCAGCCGGCGGCCCGTGAGGCGCAGGTGGATATCCGCCTACAGGCTGATGACCGTGAGATCCAGACAGATGCGCGGCTGCTGGAGATGATCGCGTCCAACCTCGTCTCCAACGCGATTCGCTACACGCCCGCCGGCGGCTCTGTGCTGATCGACCTGCGGGCCCGCACGGGTGCGCTCACGCTCCGCACCAGGGACACCGGAGTCGGGATTGCGCCTGAGCACCAGAAGCGGATCTTTGAGCGGCTGTACCGCGTTGATGCCACCCGTGACCGGGCCACCGGTGGATCCGGGCTCGGGCTGGCGATCGTTCACCGCGCCGTGAACGCGCTCGGGGGCCAGATCGACGTGGAGAGCTCCCCGGGCCACGGCACTGAATTTCGGGTCACGCTCCCACTCGCACCCGATGAGGCCGAGTCGACTGACGGCTCGCCGCTCGGCGCCGAGTGACGTTTCCGTATCGCTGAGCCGAAAAGTCACCGGTATTTGCCGCAAGTGGACAAATACTGCAAATTGATTCTGGACAGCGGCCATAGTCGTGTGAAAGATTGCGTTTCTGTGCGCCATCGGTGAAGTACGCCGGGTTCGCGGGTCTGACTCGCGAACCCGGCTTCAGGCCCGCTCCGCACAGATTCAGGGCTCGCCGCTCGCCCCCCACGGTTGACGACCGGCGGCCCTCCGTCTCCCGAAATGGATGGGCACTTGATCAAGATCGCAGGGGCCGCACACGCCGGCTATCCAGATGTCTACACCCCGGAGGCTGTCGCCGCGCTTGAGGCGCTCAGCCCGCTGGACGCACGCCGCTACGAGCTGATGGCCGCGCGGATCGCGCGTCGCACGGAGCGAGCCCAGGAACGCCGACCAATCCAGTTCCTCGCCCAGGAGTCGCTGATCGACGGCACGTCCATCAGCGTCGCTGACGCTCGCGCGGGTCGCTTTGAGGGCGCTCAGATCCCACCCGATCTCAGGCGTCAGTGGATCCAGGGGACCGGGCCGGCAACCAAGCCTCGCGCCAGCACCGCCTCGGGTCTGCGCAACGTCGCTTACGCGATGCTCTCAGGTGCTGACGGCTGGATGTTCGACGGTGAGGACGCGGTTGGGCAGGTTGAGACGATGTCCCTGGACAACCAGCGCAACCTCAGGCTGATGATCGCTGAGGATCCTCGTTTCCTGGATGTTGCAGAGCAGGTTGCCGATGAGATGAACGCCTGGGCCCGCGGTTTCTTCGGCCACGAGACGATCACGGACTGGCGCGAACAGATCCGCGTGACCACAAGGATCTTCCGTGCCCGCGGCCTGCACCTGGATGATCGTCACATCGCGCATGCCGACGGCCGCGGGTTCTCAGCATCCATCGCCGACCTTGTCCTGTACGTCGCCGGCAACCAACGGGCACTGAGGCAGCAGGGCCGGTCGATAGTGCTCTACCTCCCGAAGATCCAGACCGCCGCCGAGGCCGCCTACTGGAATCTGCTCCTGGAGACCCTGGAGGATCACCTGGGTCTGGAGCGCGGGACGATCCTCTGTTACGTGCTGGTCGAGCAGATCGAGGCCTGCTTCCAGCTGATGGAGATCCGCGCGGCGCTTGGACGCCACTTTGTTGGTTTCAACACCGGCCGCTGGGACTACATCAATTCGGTCTCCGACGCATACGCCTGGGACCCGGGGTTCATCAATCCCAACATCGATGCGGTCACGATGACCTACGGCTACATGCGGGTCTATGAGGACCGTGTGCGCCGGGCGGTCAACACGCCCGACGCGAACGGCAACTTTGCGCTCTGGCAGGGCGGTATGGAGCCGAACATCCCGGTGGGCAGTGCGGCTGGAGTGGAGGCCGCGATGCAGCGGGCGGTCGCCGGCGGTGAGCGTGAGCAGCGTGAGGGAGCCTCTGGCAAGTGGGTCGCCCACTGGAAGATGGTCCACATCATGCGTCCGGTCTGGGAGCGGGTCGGGCAGGACAACCAGCTGGGCCGGGAGTTCCCGCGGCTCACCCACAGCCTGCAGGATGCGGACGCCCTGATCCTGCTGGAGGACGCGCCGCGAACCGTCCGCGGTGCGCGCGACCTGCTGAGTGTCGGACTTCAGTACGGCAACGCCTTTGGCCGGGGCTATCAGGCGGCTGCGCTCAAGCCTGCGGACTTCTTCGGTGACGATGACGTGCTGTACCTGATGGAGGATGCGGCCACCGGTGAGATCCGCCTGTCCGTGCTCTGGGAGTGGCTGCACAAGTCCGGGCGCTTCACCGCCGACGATCCGGAGACCGGCGTCAGCGCCGGTGACCCGCTGACTGAGGAGCTGTTCCTCCGCCTGCTGCGGGAGGAGTACGGCAAGCTGCTCGAGGCCTCGGACCAGGACGTTCACGAGGACTCAAAGTCCACCACGCTGCCGCTGGCCCGGGCGATCGTCGAGGCGTACGTGCTCGCCCCGGTCAAGCCGCCCTGGTACATCGACCTGCTGAACATCAACCTGGACAACACGGACCTTGCGGTTGGGGAGGCGCGGATCCGTGAGTACCTCGATGCATTTGGTCGTGACGGCACGCGCATCACCCGCAACCTCGACTTTGACACCACCACAACGCGAGATAGGTCACTCAGATGAACTCGTTTGAAGACAGCATCGGAGAGATCCAGCAGTTCATGGACTCAGACCGGTTTGCTGACACGACCCGCCTGTACTCCGCGCGGCAGGTTGCTGAGCAGCGCGGAACGATCCCCGCTGATTACACCGTTGCACGCGAGACCTCGGCCGCCTTCTACGCGCGCCTGCGCGAGCTGTTCGCGCAGAGGCGGTCGATCACCACGTTCGGTCCCTATTCACCGAGCCAGGCCGTGACGATGAAGCGCATGGGGATCGAGGGCATCTATCTGGGGGGCTGGGCCACCTCAGCCAAGGGCAGCATCAATGAGGATCCCGGTGCTGATCTGGCGAGCTACCCACTCTCCCAGGTTCCCGATGAGGCCTCAGCGATCGTGCGCGCGCTGCTCACAGCGGATCGCAATCAGACCTACCTGCGCTCGCGGATGACGCCGGAGCAGCTTGCGGACGCGCCCGCGCCGGTCGACTACAGGCCGTTCATCATCGCCGACGCTGACACCGGGCACGGTGGCGACGCGCACGTGCGCAACCTGATCCGACGGTTCGTCGAGGTCGGCGTTACCGGGTACCACATCGAGGATCAGCGGCCCGGCACGAAGAAGTGCGGCCACCAGGGCGGCAAGGTCCTGGTCGGCGTCGACGAGCAGATCAAGCGGCTCACGGCCGCCCGGCTCCAGTTGGACATCATGGGCGTGCCCGGAATCATCGTTGCGCGCACAGACGCGGAGGCGGCGAACCTGCTCGATAACAGCGGCGATGAGCGCGACCACCCGTTCATCCTCGGCGCCACCTCCCGGGCGGTGCCCTCATACAAGCTCGCAACGCTGGCGCTGATGCGCGCCTTCCACGACGCCGGACACGAGATGTTCAACGGCTTCCAGCTCTACCGGCTCACGGACGCCGAGTATCGGGCAGCCGATGAGTGGCTGGAGAGCACCGGACTGCGTCAGCAGGCTCAGGAGGCCGCAGCCGCCGTCCTTGGTCAGCCCGAGCCGCGCATCGATGAGGCCTATGACCGCATCCTCAGCGCGATGGTGCAGCGCTGGGAGGCGGACGCCGGCTTGATGACGATCGGTGAGGCTGTGGCCGCCGCTCTGCGTACGCAGGAGGAGGACGGTGGCGAGGTGGCCATCGGCGCGCAGGAGTGGAGTGACTTTGCCCGTACGGCCTCGTTCTGGAGCGTGCGTGAGCGCGCCCGTGAGCTCGGTGTGGACTTCCACTGGGACGCTGAGTTGGCACGTACCCCGGAGGGCTTCTACCAGGTGCGCGGTGGGCTTGAGTACGCGATCGCCAAGTCACTCGCGGTGGCGCCGTATGCCGACATCATCTGGATGGAGACGGCGTCCGCCGACATCCATGAGGCGCATGAGTTCGCCGCGGCGATCCACGCCCGGTTCCCCGAGAAGATGCTCGCCTACAACCTCTCGCCGTCGTTCAACTGGGACTCCACCGGCATGTCCGATGATGAGATGCGCGCCTTCCCCGAGAAGCTCGGTGAGGCCGGGTTCGTGTTCAACTTCATCACCTACGGGGGCCACCAGATCGATGGGGTCGCCGCGGAGGAGTTTGCAAACGCGCTGCTGCGCGACGGGATGCTCGCGCTCGCCCAGGTGCAGAGGCGCATCCGGCTGCTGGAGTCCCCCTACCGGACACCGCAGACACACGTTGGCGGGCCGCGGCTTGACGCCGCGCTGGCGGCCTCCTCAGCACGGACCGCCACCACCAAGGCGATGGGCAAGGGCTCAACCCAGGTCCAGCATCTGAAAGCGACCGAGCTGCCCAAGAAGGTCTTGGAGGACTGGCTGTCTGACTGGGCGGAGGTCCACGGGATCGACCAGCAGCTGAGCGTGCGCCTGCAGCCCAGCCGGGAGGGCACAGACGTGATTGAACTGAACGTGCTCGGCCCGGACGGGGAGAAGCGGGCGGATGTCGTCTTTGCCCCGATCCAGGACCGTAAGGGCCGCAACATCCTGTCGGTGCGCGATCAGAACACCTACGACACCACGCTGCGGCGCAAGCGCCTGCAGATGCTGATCCACCTGTACCTGTTCAACCGCTACAAGGTGGATTCGGTGCACTACGTCGCGCCGACCGATGACAACGCCGCGCAGTGCGAGCGGATGCAGTCAATGGGCATCTACACAGCGGTCTCCAATGAGGTTGGAGCGATCATCGTGGCCGCTGTCGACCGGTCGGCGGTTGAGTCACTGACTCAGGAAGGGGCCATTGCGGCGCTGATCCGCGGCGAGCAGGAGCCGGCCGGGGCGGTTGGGGGCGCGGTCAGCGCCGGCTGATGCGCGAGCACCCCCTGAGAGAACTCTAATCCGGCGGGCGTCAAGGGATTCGGAGTGGTGCCGACCATCTGGTCGTCGGCACCACTCCAGAGAAAGGTCGATCATGTCCGTCACCCCAATCGGCGTCGGTGGCGCCGGCTACGCGAGCATCCAGGCTGTGCCGATGAGCATGGCCAGCCCGCCCCCGACGCCGGCCTTGAGGGGCACCCTCTCCGGGATCTCCCAGATGCTGGGCATGTCGATGGCAGACGTGCAGTCCGCGCTGAAGCAGGGCTCGTCAATCACTTCGCTCGCGTCACAGCAGGGCGTATCCCGCTCGTCCCTGGTCAACTGGGTGCAGAATCAGATCCAGAGCACCCAGGCGCAAACCGGACAGCCGCCGCTTGCGCAGGATGTGCTCGACCGCATGGTCAACCGTGCCTTTGATCGCACCCGGGGTGGCGCGGGCGCGGCCTGAGCAGGAATCGGTGCAGCACGGGGCGAACTCGGCCAGCAATGAGCGAGTGCCACCCCCAGCCGGCTGAGGTCAGGCCCGCCTGGGAATTCACCGCCACCGGCACGCGTTGGCGGCTGTTCCACAGTGGGGAGCTCCCGGAGACCGTGGTCGATCGGGTTGTTGAGGCTGTGGCGCAGGATGAGGCCCGCTGGTCGCGCTTCCGTGAGGACAGTGAGTTGAGCGCGCTGAATCGGCGCGCCGGCCGTTGGACACCCGTCTCTCCGGAGACGTTCGCGCTGCTTGAGCTCTGCGCGCGTTGGATGCGGCTGACCGGCGGACTGTTCACGCCGCTGATGGGTGCGACGCTGGCGGCCTGGGGTTATGCGGAGAGCCTCGAACTTGGTCCTGCGGGCAGTGCCACCTCGCCACGCCCTGGGGCCGTCGGTGGCGCGATCGAGCTGGATCGCTCGCGCCAGCGCGTGCGGATCCCGCCGGGCCGCAGCCTCGACCTTGGCGGTGTGGGTAAGGGGTGGATCGCTGACCGGGTGTGCCGGCTGCTGAGCGACCTGGCCGCCGGCCACGCAGTGCTTGTTGATGCAGGCGGAGATCTTGTCTGCGTGGACGGCGGAGCGCTGGTTGCGATCGAGGCTGTGAGTGCCGGCCCGGGCTCAGGGATCCTCGGCTATGTGCGGCTTGAGGCCGGTGAGGGAATCGCAACCTCTGGCTTCTCGCGGCGGAGCTGGGTCAACGGTGACGGCAGGGCCGCGCACCACCTGCTGGACCCCCGGACCGGTGAGCCGGGCCCGCGTACTCATGCCACCGTCCTGGCGTCTGACGCGGTCACGGCTGACGTGATGGCAAAGGTGCTCGCCCTTGCACCCGAGCGTCTCGACGACTGTGAGTTCCCGGCGCTGATCCAGCTGGACGGTGAGGTCAGGCTGAGCCCGCGCTGGCGATTTGTGCAGCCTGCGGTGGCCTGAAGCCACGGCTACATGTTGCGGCGGTACTCGCCGCCGACCTCGTAGAGCGCCGCCGAGATCTGTCCCAGGGAGGCATGCTTGACGGTTTCCATCAGCGCCTCAAACACATTCCCGCGAGCGCGCGCCACCTGCTGCAGGTGGGCCAGCGCCTGCGGGCGTCGCTCGGCGCCGCGCTGCTGGAAGGCGCGGACGTTGGTGATCTGCTGCCGCTTCTCGGCGTCGCTTGAGCGCATCAGCTCGAGCGTGTCGGTGCGCTCGCCGCGGCCGTCCTTGGGCAGGAACGTGTTGACCCCGATCAGCGGAAGCTCACCGGTGTGCTTGAGGTGCTCGTAGAGGAGGCTCTCCTCCTGGATCTTTGATCGCTGGTACATGGTGTCCATGGCACCGAGCACGCCGCCACGCTCCGACAGGCGGTCGAACTCGGCGTAGACCGCCTCCTCGACCAGGTCGGTGAGCTCGCTGATGATGAACGAGCCCTGCAGCGCGTTCTCGGTGAAGTTCAGACCGAGCTCACGGTTGATGATGAGCTGGATTGCGACAGCTCTGCGGACCGACTCCTCGGTGGGCGTGGTGATCGCCTCGTCGTAGGCATTGGTGTGCAGGCTGTTGCAGTTGTCCAGGATTGCGTAGAGGGCCTGCAGCGTGGTGCGGATGTCGTTGAAGCTGATCTCCTGTGCGTGCAGCGACCGGCCGGATGTCTGGATGTGGTACTTCAACATCTGGCTGCGGGCCGACGCGCCGTAGCGCTCGCGCATCGCCCTGGCCCAGATCCGGCGCGCGACCCGGCCGATCACCGCGTACTCAGGATCCATGCCATTTGAGAAGAAGAAGCTGAGGTTCGGGGCAAAGTCGTCGATCGCCATCCCGCGCGCGAGGTAGTACTCGACGATCGTGAAGCCGTTGGCGAGCGTGAACGCGAGCTGGGTGATGGGGTTAGCCCCGGCCTCGGCGATGTGATAGCCGCTGATTGAGACGCTGTAGAAGTTGCGGACCTGGTGCGCCACGAAGTGCTCCTGGACGTCTCCCATCATCCGCATCGCGAACTCCGTCGAAAAGATGCAGGTGTTCTGAGCCTGGTCCTCCTTGAGGATGTCCGCCTGCACGGTGCCACGCACGGTCCGCAGTGTCTCCTCGCGGATGCGCTCGTAGACGTCGCGTTCCACGACCATGTCACCGGTGACGCCCAGCAGCCCGAGTCCCAGCCCGTTGGAGTGTTCGGGCAGCTCGCCTGAGTAGGACGGACGCGGGCGGCCGCGGAAGTGCGCCTCCAGCTTCCTCTGCGCGTCCTCCACTCCGCCGGTCTGCTGCAGGTACCGCTCGACCTGCTGATCTATGGCGGCGTTCATGAAGAACGCGAGGATGATCGGCGCCGGGCCGTTGATCGTCATCGAGACAGACGTCTTGGGCGAGCACAGGTCAAAGCCCGAATACAGCTTCTTGGCGTCATCGAGCGTCGCGACCGAAACACCGGAGTTGCCGACCTTGCCGTAGATGTCGGGGCGCTCGTGCGGGTCCTCCCCATAGAGCGTGACGGAGTCAAAGGCCGTTGAGAGACGCGCGGCCGGCTGGCCGGTGGAGAGATAGTGGAAGCGCCGGTTGGTGCGCTCCGGCGTGCCCTCTCCGGCGAACATCCGCGTTGGATCCTCGCTCGCGCGGCGGTAGGGGAACACGCCGCCGGTGTACGGATAGTGCCCCGGCAGGTTCTCCTTCATCAGGAAGCGCAGGCGGTCGCCCCAACCGTCCAGCCGCGGGGGCGCGATCTTTGGGATCCGCTGCTGGCTCAGCGACGTGCGGTAGTTCTGGCCGGTGAGCTCGCGGTCGCGGACCCTGTAGCTGTAGGTCTCCGCGGTGACCTGTTCGATCCGCTCGTCCCATCTGTCAAGGAGCTCCCGGGCCTCGGTGCCGAGTTCTGCGAGCGCCGCCTGCGCCCTGCGCTGCAGCTCCTCCACTGCGGGTCCATCACCGAGGGCCCGGGCGGACTCGAGGAAGGCCTGCGCCTGCGCGGCCAGCCGGGCCCGCTGCTCGATGCCGGCGTTGATCGCACGCCCCTGCTCGGCGATCTCCGCCAGATAGCGAACGCGGCCGCCGGGGATCAGGCCGCCGCCGGGCCGGGCCGTCGTCTCCACCACCTCGACCTCGGGCCCCCACCGCCCGGCGCTCGCGCCAGCGGGCGCGTGCGCCGCAATCCGGGAACACAGAGCCACGAACAGCCGTGTGACCCCCGGATCCGCAAACTGGCTGGCCACCGTCGGATGGACCGGGATCTCCTCATCGGGAAGCTCAAAGGCGACGTGATTGCGCCGCCACTGCTTGCGCACGTCGCGCAGGGCATCCTCAGCGCCCCGCCTGTCTGACTTGTTGATGACAACGACCTGCGCCAGGTCCAGCATGTCGATCTTCTCAAGCTGGCTTGCCGCCCCAAATTCGCTGGTCATCACGTACACCGGCAGGTCGACCAGATCCACGATCTCAGAGTCGCTCTGACCGATCCCCGCCGTCTCCACCAGCACCAGATCAAAACCTGCGGCGCTGCGCAGGAACCCCACGGCATCGGTCAGCATCCCGCTCGTTGAGCGGTTGCTCTGGCGCGTCGCGACTGAGCGCATGTAGATCCGCTCGTTGCGAAGGCTGTTCATGCGGATCCGGTCCCCGAGCAGCGCGCCACCGGTCCGCCGGCGGGTCGGGTCGACGGCCACCACCGCGATCCGGATCTTCGGGAAGGACTGCACGAAGCGGCTGAGCAGCTCGTCGGTGACGGTGCTCTTGCCGGCGCCGCCCGTGCCGGTGATCCCGACGACAGGCGCCCTCCCCGTGGCGGCCGCCCACTCGCCGCGCAGCCGCTCGAGCGTGTCGTCGTCGAGCGCCGCGTCCTCCAGCGCCGAGAGCATCCGCGCGACCTCCAGGTCCATGAGCGGAGGCTCGGGCCCAGACAGCTCTTGTTTGAGCGGGTTCATCCATGGCCTCCCGTCAGAGGCCGACGGGAGTCGGTGCTCGCGGGCCCGCTCAACCAGATCGTCGATCATCCCGCCGAGACCCAGCGCCATCCCGTCATTGGGGTGATAGAGCC
The DNA here is from genome assembly GCA_021820105.1 of Actinomycetes bacterium. Taxonomy (GTDB): domain Bacteria; phylum Actinomycetota; class Thermoleophilia; order Solirubrobacterales; family Solirubrobacteraceae; genus Palsa-465. The sequence continues at coordinate 23,936 of JAKAED010000023.1, forward strand.
GCTCGACCCCGATGCCCTCCAGTTCGACGATCTCCTCCGGAGTGATCGTCCCGCCGCCACCACCGAACACGCGGATGTGGCCGGCGCCGCGCTCGCGCAGCATCTGCACCATGTAGCGGAAGAACTCCATGTGGCCGCCCTGATAGGAGCTGATCGCAATCGCGTCGGCGTCCTCCTGGATCGCCGCTCGCACGATCTCCTCAACGCTGCGGTTGTGCCCGAGGTGGATCACCTCCGCGCCCCGGTCCTGGATCAACCGGCGCATCACGTTGATCGCCGCGTCGTGGCCGTCAAACAGCGAGGCGGCAGTGATGAACCGCAGTGGTGGCTCCCGTCTCCCCGACTGCTGCTGCGACGGTCCCGTCTGTTGGACCGGTGTGCTCACGGATGCGCTCGCCTTTCGCGCCAGCCTTCAGCCTGAGCTTCCGAGTTTACGCGGATGTCAAACTATCGGATGGGCAAGTAAGTCCCGTGGTGCCACTCCCGATGCGGTGACGCCGTCCCCTCGAGGCTGCGTTGCAACAGCCTCGAGACGCCAAACCACGTCGGATCTCAGAGCTTTTGCGTGTCCGGGCGGCTCAGCAGCCCCGATACGCCAATGCTCGCTCTGTTGCGGAGGTTTGGCGTATCGGGGCGGTTCGAGCGGGCGACAGAAGCGCGCCCCGCCGGATCTGCCGCTCCTCACACCCCCCGCCACACCGGCGCACGCTTCTCGGCAAAGGCCACCGCACCCTCGTGCGCGTCGGCCGAGCTGAACACCGGCTGCCAGATCGGCAGCTGGCGGGCGAAGCCCTCAGACGCCGGCCAGTCGGCCGCCTCGCGCATGATCCGCTTGCTGCCGCGCAGCGCGAGCGGCGCGTTGGCCGCGATCTTGTCCGCGAGCTCAAGCGCCACCTCCAGCGCGGCTCCCGGCTCGGCCAGGCGGTTGACCATCCCGAGATCGTGCGCTCGCTCGGCAAGGATCGGGTCGCCGGTCAGCGCGAGCTCAGCCGCCACGTTGCGTGGCAGCAGCGACGGCAGCCGCAGCAGCCCTCCGCCAACCGCCATCAGGCCCCGCTTGACCTCGGGGATCCCGAGCTTTGCGCCCGCTGCCGCCACCATCAGGTCGCAGGCGAGCGCGATCTCCAGGCCACCCGCCAACGCGAACCCCTCGATCGCAGCGATCAGCGGCTTCTCTGAGGAGCGTTCGGTGATTCCGCCAAAGCCCCGATCGGCCGCCACCGGAAACCCTCCGGCGGCAAACGCCTTCAGGTCCATTCCGGCGCTGAAGAAGCCACCGGCGCCGGTGATGATCCCGACGCTCAGCTCGTCGTCGCCGTCCAGCAGATCGAGCGCCGCGGCCATCCCCTCGGCGACCTGTGCGTTGATCGCGTTGCGGGCCTCGGGACGATTCATCGTCACGATCAGGACGCGTCCACGGCGCTCACTCAGTACCGGCTCTCCATCAGTCATTACGCAGCTCCGAGGTTGGTGGGTTGCCCTTGCGCAGGCGCCTCATGGCACTCAGGGCGAGAAAGGCTCATCCGGCGAGGTGGCGGGCTATCACGACCCGCTGGATCTCGTTGGTGCCCTCATAGATCTGGGTGATCTTTGCGTCGCGCAGCATCCGCTCGACGGGATAGTCGTTGACGTAGCCGTAGCCGCCCAGCGCCTGGACCGCCTCAACCGTCACCTTCATCGCATTGTCTGAGGCAAAAACCTTGGCCATGGAGGTCCACATGCCCAGGTCCGCAGGGGGCGGATCAAGGTCGGCGAGGCTGCACGCTCGATACAGCAGTTCACGAGCGGCGGCGGTGCCGATCTGCATGTCCGCAAGCTTGAACTGCATGCCCTGCAACTCAATGATCGGCTTGCCAAACGCAATCCGCTCCCTGGTGTAGCCGACGGCGTAATCAAGCGCGCCCTGGGCGATGCCCACGGCCTGCGCCGCGGCCCCCAAACGGGTGCGCTCCAGCGTGCCGAGGGCGACGCGCATGCCCCGACCAACCTCGCCAACGACGTTCTCCTGTGGCACTCGCACGTCCTCCAGCACCGGCGAGCCGGTGGGCGAGCCCTTGATCCCCAGCTTGTGCTCGTAGCCGCCGATCGAGAAGCCGGGACGGTCGGCTTCGACTATGAACGCGGTGGCGCGTCCGGCCTCCCGGTCGGTGACGGCAAACACGATGTAGAAGTCAGCCACTCCTGCGTTGCTGATCCAGTTCTTGGTCCCGTTGATGACCCACTCATCGCCGTCCAGAACCGCCGTGGTGCGCATCGCTGAGGCGTTGGAGCCCGCCTCCGCCTCAGAGAGCGCAAACGCCGGCAGCCACTCGCCGCTGGCGCACCGCGGCAGGAAGCGCCGCTTCTGCTCCTCCGTCCCGAAGCGTGCGATCGGCAGGGTGCCAAGCTCCTGCACCATCAGCATCAGCGCGCATGAGGCGTCCGCCTTGGCCAGTTCCTCAACGGCCATCTGCAGCATCAGCGTGCCGGTGCCGGTACCACCAAACTCCTCCGCAAAGGGCAGCGCGAGGATGTCGTTCTCGGCCAGCAACTGTCGAATGTCCTGCGGATACTCGGCGCGGCGATCGATCTCCTGCGCCCGCGGAACGATCCTCTCCTGCGCGATCTGGCGGATCGTGTCGCGCAGGTCCTCGAACTCTGGCGGGATCAGGTATCCGGCTGCAGGCGTCTCGCTCATCTCCGCTCCTAACCGTCAACCTGCGTGTAGTCATAGAAGCCGCGTCCGCTCTTGCGCCCAAGGTGGCCGGCCACCACCATCCGCTTGAGCAGCGGGGGAGCGGCGTATTCCGGGCGCCGGAACTCCTCATAGAGTGAGTCGCACACCGCGGCCATCACGTCCAGGCCAATGAAGTCGCAGAGCGTCAGCGGGCCCATTGGGTGGCCGCAGCCGAGCCGCATGCCGGTGTCTATGTCCTCGCGGGTTGCAAAACCCTCCTCAAACATGCGGACCGCCGCCATCAGGTACGGGACCAGCAGCATGTTGACCACGAATCCCGCTCGATCCTTCGTGCGGATCGGCTCCTTGTTGATCTGCCGCGCGAACGCCACGGCGGCGTCCACCGTGCTCGGCTCGCTGTCGATCGCGGCCACGACCTCAACGAGCTTCATCACCGGAACCGGCGAGAAGAAGTGCAGGCCCACCACGCGCTCCGGTCGAGTGGTCCGCGCCGCGAGTTCCGCGATCGGGATCGATGAGGTGTTGGAGGCCAGGAAGACCGCCTCCGGCAGGCGCGCGTCCAGTTCGGCAAAGAGCTTGGCCTTCACCTGAAGGTCCTCAAACACCGCTTCGACCACGGCGTCGGCTCCGTCCAGGGCGTCCAGCGAACTCTCGAAGCTGATCCTGCCCAGCAGTGCCTCCGCTTCGGCGGCCGTCAGCTTCTCCCGTGCGACGGCGCGCTCCACGGACTCGCTCACCCGTTTGCGCGAGCGTTCCAGCGGCGCTGTCTCCGGCTCATACAGCGTCACCGCCACGCCCGCGGATGCCGCCGATTCGGCGATCCCAGAGCCCATGAAGCCAGCGCCGACCACTGCTAGTCGTCTGATCACGATGGGGCTCCTTTGTGGGGCGCACGAAGGTCGTTGACCTTCAGATAGTTGGAATACCGCCAATTATATGGCCACCGGCTCCGCGCGGAGCGTGCTCCCAGGAGTTCAGGCCCCAGAAGCTTCACTGAGCGACCTCCTGCCCGGCTTCAAAGTCGCCGCTGTGCGCACGCAGGGAGCGCAGCAGCTCAAAGAGCCGAGTGCAGTCCGCATCTGTCAGCGGCCCCATGCCAAAGCGGTTCTCATTGAGCGCGAGCGTCGCCTGCCGTGCCGTCTGCGTTCCCTTGGCGGTGATCCGCGCCAGCACCGCACGGCGATCATGCTCGGGTCGCACACGCTCGACATGACCCGTGTCCACGAGCTTGTCGATCACGTTGGTCACGCTGGCGCGGTGCACCTGCAGCCGGTCGGAGATCTTGCCCAGCGGGAGCTCTCCGTGTCGGCTGTAATGCAGCAGCATCAGCGCTTCGTACCGGGGGAAGGTGAGCTCGTGCGGTGCCAGCAGCTCATTCAGGCGTGCCATCAGAATCTGCTCGGCGCGCATGATCGAAGTGACCGCGACCATGCTCGGCACCGCCTCTGCGCCCCAGTGCTGGCTCCACTGGCGCGAGGCCTCCGCGATCGGATCAAAGGGCAGCGGCGCGTTCACCGCAGCAAGCCTATTGCGAGCTTCAGTCGGTGCGGTCTGCGCGCCCTCAGGCCCGTCGAGGTCGACCCGCCACCTCCAGCACCGCCGGGGCCGATGCATCTGGGGTCAGCAGCGCCGCCGAGATCTCTGCCCGCGACTGGATACCGAGCTTCTTGTAGGTGTTGTACAGGTGCTGCTCGACCGTCCGCGGCGTGACGAACAGGGCGCCGGCGATGTCCCGATTGCTCATCCCCTCGGCCGCCATCAGCGCCACGCGCCGCTCGGAGGCGGTCAGTGAGTCAGGCCCTGAGAAGTTGGGACGGCGTGGTCGGGCGCCGGCGATCCTAAGCTCCTCCCGCACCGCCCGCTCGATTCTGCGCGCTCCAATCCGGTGCGCCTTGTCAAGTGCCTGCAGCAGGGTGGCACGCGCGCCGGCCCGCTGGCCGGCGCGCCGCTGGGCCGCCCCCAAGGCCGCAAGGCACCGCACCCGCAACAGCGCGCTGTCCGATCCCTCCGACGCCTCCAGCGCCCGCCTCAGCAGCTCGATTCCCTCCGGTTGCCCGGTCAGCTCCGCCCTGGTCAGCAGGGCCGTCCCCAGATGCGATGGGGTCCCCGTTCGCTCCGCAAGCGACAGTGCGGCGTCAGCCAGCTGCACGGCACGCTGGTGGTCCCCGGCTCTGTGGAAGGCCACTGCTGCATCCGTCCGCCAGGGCACCGGCGTCGGGTTGACGAAGCCGATGCGGTCAAGCATCGCTCCGGCGGCCATCAGGTCCTCACAAGCCTCCCGCAGGCGGTCGCAGGTCAGGTGCAGGTAGCCGCGTGCCGCAATGGCCGCAGCCCGATCCGCGCTCTCCTCCAGTTGATCGGTGACGGTGAGCACGCGCTCGGCGGCCTCCAGCTCATCGTGTTCGATCAGGGCCCGCGCGTGCACCGCCGCGGCAGTTCCGGCAAAGGCTCGCCAGCCGTAGCGGCTGAGCTCCTCCAGCGCCTCCGAGTACGCGCGCGTGTCAAGGACTCTGCCCCTGAAGCATGAGAGTGTCGCCATCGTGAAAGTTGCGTTTGCGTAGGCCATCATCGAGCCCTGGCGCCGCGCCTCGGCGATCACGCAGTCAAGGACCTGAACCGTTTCGTCAAAGGCGTCACTCCACCCGAGGCCGGCGGTCACGAGGTGCCAGGCAAAACCGTCAGGACCCTCCTCGGCGAGCATTGCGCCATCTCCCCAGGCACGCTTGGCGAGCGCGATCGACTGCTCACGCGGCCCGCCCGAGCTGGCTGTGTGAGCTGCGAGCGCGGCCAGCGCCGCTCGTTCACCACGGGTCTCCCCGCCGGGTTGCCTTTCCAGCAGCGGCGCCAGGTGTGCGACAGCACGCGGGGCCAGCTCCGGATCCAAGCTCGCGACGGTGAAGTAGGCGGCGTGCAGGTCGCGCGTCAGCGCCTTGTCCGGGGCTTCGGCGAGCAGTTCCAGTGCCTGCTCGTACGCTTCCGCGGCGCCGGCGCGATCCCCTCTGGCGTGATGGATGGTCCCGAGCCGCTGCAGCGCATCGGCGCGATCCTCCGCGCTCACCACCAGGCTCAGCGCCTCGCGCACGTGGGCTTCAGCGGCAGCGTCACCGGACCGAGACTCTGCGTCCGCCAGCTCGAGCAGAATTTCGGCGCGCACGGAGCCGCTCAGCGGCTCCATCAGCGTCCGCCGCAGGTAGCGGACGGCGGATTCAACGTTTCCCGATGCGGTCGCGTCTGCGGCTGCGTCGCGCAGCACCCGTGTTGCCCACGGCTCGCCGACCCGGGTGGCCGACAGCAGCTGTGCGGCGATCAGCTGAACGGGCGCGTGATCGGCGTTGAGCAACTCGGCGGCGCGGGCGTGCATGAGCGCGCGCCCCGCTTCTGCCAACTGCCCGTAGAGCCCGGAGCGCATCAGTGGATGGGTGAAGCGAACAGGCATTGCACTCACGAGGATGTCGGCGCCCATCAGGGCGTCGGCCGCCCGCGCGGCTCTATCGGGGTCGAGGCCGCAAAGCATTGCAACCTGGGCCAGCGAGGCTTCGTCACCCAGCACGGCCGCGGCTTGGGCAAACTCCGCAGCCTCCGTTCCGAGCTGTGCCACACGCAGCGCGAGCTGCCTCTGCACCAGTTCCGGACGCAGCGAGGCGATCAGCCCGGCGTTACCGTCGGTTGGCTCGATTCCCTCGTCCTGCAGGGTTCTGGTCACGGCTTCAACCAGGAGTGGATTGCCACCCGTCGCCTCGTGGCAGGCGAGCTGGAACCGCTCACCCGCGGAAGCCCTGAGCCTCGCTTTGAGAACCTCGCCCACCGCAACCGGACTCAGCGGCGCCAGCGCCACCCGCTGCACCTTGGTATTGCCGGCCAGTTCGGTCACCTGGCTCGGCTCGTCCAGGTAGCCGGCGCGCCTGGTGAGCACCACGGCCACCGGCAGCTCATCCAACCTCGGCAGCAGGTATTGGATGAACCGCGCCGACCCGGCATCCGCCCAGTGCAGGTCGTCGATCGCCAAGAGCAGCGGAGCCTGTGCGGAGATGTTGACCGTGACCCAGAACAGCCCGTGCAGCAGCCCCTCAGCGGAGACGCCCGCGCCATCAAGCTGACGTTCCTGGAGCAGCGGGCGGGCCAGGGCGGCAGCCCCGCTGAAGAGCTCTTCACGTGCGAGCTGATCGCATCCGGACAGCCACCGCTCGAACAGCTGCAGCACGACTGCGAACGAGAAGTCACGTTCGCCCTCCACGCCTGTCGCTCTCAACACGAGCATCTCCTGCTCCCTGGCCGCGTCAATCACGCAACCGAGCAGGTGGGATTTGCCGATGCCAGCTGGTCCCTCCACCACCGCGATGCCGCCGCGGTGCTCGCGTGCGTCCGCCAGCAGGGTGGAGATCTCCCTCAGTTCCTGATCGCGCTCCAGGGTGGCCTTCACCGTCGGCCTACGTGTCCCGGTGGCGCTGCGACGGCCTCCTGCCTCTGACATCGCGGCGATGCTATCGCAGGCGGCTGGGGGAGCTAAGAGAAATCTAAGTGGTGTGTGGCCCGGTGCTTAGTAGCCGGCCAACAAAACACTGGTGCGGCCACGCATGCGGTTGCCATCGCGTCGGATCGATACTGCGCGCGCGGGCCGCATCGAGCGCGGCGCGCAGGATGAAGAGCGACCCCAGAGGGACAGATGAGACCAGTGGTGAGTGGCGGGCGGGAAGCCCGATTTGGAATGCCAACTGAACGCGCGGCCGGCCGCTGCGAGCCGGCCGCCGGCCGGCGGGTGTCGGCGTCCCGACGTTGGCGCGGGAGGATCGGCGCCGGCACGCTGACCGCGGCGCTGACGCTGTTTGGCGCGCTCGCGCAGCAGGCTTCAGCAGCCCCCGCCCCGGGAAGCCTCGACACCACCTTCGGTACCGGTGGCATCACCCTCACCAACGTCGGCGCGAGCGGCGTTGGCGCCAACGGCATCGTGCGCGAGTCCGACGGCAGCTTCGCTGTCGTCGGCGTAGGGCCGTCGGGTGCCCCGACGGTTGCGCACTACACGTCCTCTGGTGCGATCGACGGCAGCTTCGGTAGCTCGGGCTCGGTCACGCTGCCCACCAACGCCAGCTCCTATGTCCTCTTCCAGCCGTCAATGGCCTACCAGCCAACGACCGGCGACCTGATCGTGGCCGGTACCTGGGAGGATCCGGCGAATCTCTACACCCCCGGTGATTACGGTCTGGTGGCGATCAAGGCGGATGGGAGCCTAGACACCAACTTCGGCACGAACGGGATCGTCGACGTGAACATCGGCGCGGCCGGCGACGCTCTGGCGGTCGCGGTCGATCCCACTAGCGGCGAGATCTACGTGGGCGGTGACGAGCAGGGCGCAACCGACAAGAACCTCGCCCTGGCGGCGTTCACAGCCACTGGCACGCTTGATACGGGCTTTGGAACATCCGGCTCGACAGTGACCACGATCGCAGGCGGGGGTGCACAGATCACGGCGCTCACGCTCGACGGCTCGAACATCGTCGCCGCGGGTGATTTCAACAGCAGCACCGGTGGGAACGCCCTGGTGATGCGCTACACCTCGGCCGGCGCGCTTGACTCCGGCTTCAACAGCGGCACGCCGCTGAGCCTGATGCTCGGTGACGGCGGCAGCCCCTACTCCGGCGCCCAGTCGGTGCTGGTCCAATCGGCAACCCATGAGGTTGTGATCGGCGGGTACGGGACCTTCGTCAACGTTGGCTGCATGACGTTGGCTCGGGTCACCTCGGCAGGTGCGCTGGACACGACCTTCGGCAGCTCAGGCCAGGCGCACCTCTGCGCCAATGACGACAGCACCGCCTACGGGATCGCGCAGAGCTCGGACGGCTACATCTATGCAGCGGGCAACGGCTTCATCAATTCCAGCACGCTGAATCAGGTGGCGCTCGGCCGCTTCAGCACCGATGGCGCTGTCGACACGAGCTTCGGCACGTCCGGTCTTGTGCTGAGTGATGCGGCCGGCACCGGTCACTCGTCCGACGCACAGGCGATGGTGCTGGATGGCACCAATCCCGTGATTGCCGGGCAGGCCTACGACGGGACCAACAACTACTTTGCGCTGGAGCGGTTTGTCGGGGGTGGTGGGAGCAGCCCCACCAGTGCTCCTGTGAATGTCACGCTGCCGCAGATCAATGCCTCCAGCGCGTCAGTGGGGCAGACGCTCACAGGCACCGCCGGTACCTGGAGCGGTTCGCCCAACGACTACTACTACAAGTGGTACGCCTGTCCGACGGCCGCCCTCAGCGGCAGCTGTCATGACGTGCAGGCGCAGGATCCGTCGCCGGCTCAGACGACCAATCAGTACACGGTCGCCGCCGCGGACGTGGCGCCCCGGTCCGACGGAGTCGGGTGCACGGCCACCGGTTGCTATCTGGTGCTGTGGGTCAAGGCGTACAACACCGCCGGTGGCACGGAGGCGGTGTCGGCCTCGATTCCGGTCGGGGCGGCGGCGCCGCCGACCAACACGTCGGCTCCGACCCTCTCGATTGGGACCGGTGTCGTTGGCGAGCAGATCACCGCCTCCGCCGGCGGCTGGGCCGGGTCACCCCAGTACTACGTGTTCTACTGGGAGCAGTGCGCGTCGAACACCGCCCCGGACGCGGACTGCAAGACGGTTGGCCAGACGCCGCTGGGAACAGGTACCACCAGCACCTATACGCCGACGCAGGATGACGCCGGCAAGTGGCTGCGAGTCTGGGTCAAGACCTTCAATGGCTACGGCCAGGGACAGGCTGACTCCATGACGATCGAGACCTATGGACTCCCGACGATCATCAACAACACGCTGCCGAGCTGGACGGGCAACCCGATAGTCGGCGGCCAGCTGATCGGTCACGCCGGATCCTGGTCTGGGTCGGGGTCGACCAGCGGGTCAGCCGCGTTCTCATATGGGGCCGACTACATCTACAGGTGGCTGCGCTGCCCGGCCCACATCACGAATGTGACCGACTGCAAGCAGGCCGTCAGCATCTTCGGCGCATCAACCAATCTGGTGACTCCGCCCGACAGCTCGCCCTACAAGCTCACGCAGGCCGACTTCGGCTACCGGATGGAGTTGGCGGTGTACGCATCGAATCCGGCCGGCCTGTCGGTCACGGCCTATGCGCCCAAGACGACGCCCTACATTGACGACGCTGCGGGCACCCTGAAGAAGCTCGCGCAGGCCAGCACCAACACCGCCAAGCAGGGTGCCAAGCAGGTGCCGTCGGTGGCGAAGATCCTGGCCGATTCCGGCAACCCGCCAAAGGTCACCTTCACCATCCCAAGTCCCGCCGACCTGATCATGGGCGGTGCCGCGTGGGTGATTGCTGCCGGTGGCGGGAACGTGATCGCTGCCGGTGGCGGGAACGTCATTGCTGCCGGTGGCGGGAACGTCATTGCTGCCGGTGGCGGGAACGTGATCGCGGCACGTGGCGGAAATCTGGCAGGACACCAGCCGGGTTCAGGCGGCGCCGCGCAGTTCGGCCCGGCACTGCCCGGTCGCGGTGGCTGGATCCTGGCGTCCCGCGCCTCCGGCCGCGCTGGAGCAATCGCGCCGCTGAAGCGGAAGGCCAAGCCGGGCCACCGGCGGGGCAAGCTGGTCACCCTGTTCCGGGGTGAGCGCAGGTTCACGAAGGCCGGGCGTGGTCAGGTCGTACTGCACCTGACCAAGGCCGGACGCAAGCTGCTGAAGGCATACGAGCAGCAGGTTGCGGTGGCCCGCAAGCTTCACCGGAAGCTCAAGCCGATCGTGATCGGATTTGTGACCGTCACCCGCCCGCTGCACGGAAAGCATGTGGGCGAGTCGAGCGTGAAGCTGATCAAGCTGCGGCCGTGAGAAAGTGAAGGCCCTTGAGCCGCCGGCGTCGCAGCGACGCGCCGGCGGCCTGGGCTGTCCTCACTTCATTCGGCAAGAGCCTGATTGAGCGAGTCAAGGTATGGGCCGAGATAACGCGCGTGGATCTTGCTCGGCGGTGACCACAGCGGCGTCAGTGAGACCTCTGAATCAATTCCGTGGCTACCCGCAACCCGCCCGCGCAGGTACAGCGGCCGGTGGCCGGTCCACAGCACCCCGGTCAGCACCGGCTTGACCGGCTGTGGATCGACCGGCGCCCCCGCAAGCGCGGCGATCGACGCTGCGGCTGCGTCGGCCTGCAGGGCCGCCATGGCTCCGAACTTCACCGGAAAGCTGGTGATGTCGCCTGCCGCGTAAACGCGCTCCAGGCCGATGACACGACTGTGTCCGTCAACGCTCAGGAACCCGCCCTCCTCGGCGTGGGAGATGCCCGGAACGGCGGCCGCATGCAGCTCGGGGAGCGCGACCACACGATCCACCGCGAGCCTGAGGTCGTGTGGCAGCACCATCAGCTCGCCCGGCTTGACCATTGAGCAGTGCCCTGATGTGACCGTGCGGATCTGCCGGTCGTGGAGCAGCCGCCGCACCGCGTCACTGACAGCGTCGCCCAGCACCGCCAGCGGTGCCGCCTCCGGCGTCACCAGTGAGATGCTCGCGTCGATGTTCATGTCGTAGGCCCGCTCTGCGGTCATCAACGCCAGCTCGTAGATGGGCAGTGGCCAGACGCCGCCCGGTGGGATCACAAAGGCGATGCTGTGCACCCAGCCGCCCTCCAGGTCCTGGATCACACCGTGCAGCTGCTCATCCAGTCGCGCGGGATCGATCGTGATCGTGTGTGGCAGGCTGGGCAACTGCCTGGCGCCGAGCGCCAGCAGGAGCGCGTCGTAGGGCAGCTCCGCCTTGCCCGTGGTGTGGACCCGGCGCGCATCGGTGTCCACCCAGCCGAGGCTGTCAACCTGGTGGTGCAGGTCCAGGTCGGCGGCTATCTGTCGCAGCGAGTATTCGTGCGCGACCGCATGACCAAACGGCTCTCCGACCCGCACGGGCCGGTCACTGAAGTAAGCCTCCGGCGCCAGCAGTGTCGTCTGCACCGTTCCGGCGGCCTGGTCGCGCAGCGCCAGCGCGGCCTCCAGGGCCGCCACCCCAGCGCCGACGATCAGCACCTGGAATGGATCGCTGCTCATGTCAACAGGCTATTTCCC